>NZ_JBITBU010000004.1:0-492722 GCF_044452545.1 Nocardia sp. NPDC051900
GCCCTCCGCCCCCGCCGCGGCTCGCCCTCCCCCGGGGCCCCCCCCCCCGGCCCCCCCCCGCGCCGCCCCCCGCCCCCCCCCCCCCCCCCCCACCCCGCCCCCGCCGCCCCCCCCCCCCCCCCCCCCCCCACCCCTCAGTCCTGCACAGTCACCACTGCAAGCCCGGAACCACGCGCGCGACGCGCGCCGCGGGGGAGGGCAGCGCCATGAGCGGCATGATCACCGGCGCCAGCGCGGACAGCGCGCCGCCGGGCGCTTCGGCAGCGGGCGACGGATCGGCCGGACGGCGGTCCGAGCCGCCCCGCGCCGCGCGGGACTCCCCGAACAGCCGGAAGCCCTGGTGCATGATCTGACGCTTCACCGACGGCATCAGCAACTCGACCGCCTGGGCGAAGGTGCCGACGGGCGTGTCGATGCGATGCGGCCGGTCCTCCAGCGCGCGCACCACGATCGCCGCGGCCTGATCCGGATCCGGCACCGGAAGCGAGCGGTACAGGTCGGTCGGGGCGATCATCGGGGTCCGCACCAGCGGCATCCGCACCGAGGTGAACGTGATACCGGCATCCCGGTTCTCCACCGCCGCGATGTCGCTGAAGTTGTCCAGCGCCGACTTGCTCGCCACGTAGGCGGCGAACCGGGGCACCTTGGTCTGCACCGCGATCGAGGAGATGTTGACCACGTGCCCGAAGCGGCGCGCTCGCATCGACGGCAGCAGTCCCAGGATGAGCCGCACGGCGCCGAAGTAGTTCACCGCCATGGTGCGCTCGAAATCGTGCATCCGGTCGGTGGAGTTGAGCACGGAGCGGCGGATCGAACGGCCCGCGTTGTTCACCAGGTAGTCGACGTGGCCGTGGTCGTCGAGGACGCACTGCACGAGCTTCTCGACCGCTTCGGAGTCGGTGATGTCGCACGGGTAGGTATGCGCGACACCGCCCTCCGCGCGCACCGCCTCGGCGGCGGCCGCCAGGTCGTCGTGACCGCGGGCGACCATGAGGACCGTGGCGCCGCGCCGGGCGACGGCGTGCGCGGTGGCCAGTCCGATACCGGAGGACGCTCCGGTGATGAGCACGACCCGCCCGGCGAGCGGGTCACCGGTGACCGACACGCGGCCTCGCTGCGGGTCGAGGTGGTCGCGCCAGTACTGCCACAACCGCTCGGCGTAGCTGTCGAACGACGGGACGGTCAGACCGGAGCCGCGCAGCTGGGCGCGGGTCGAATCGCTGATGAACTCCGCGGAGAACGAGGTGTGCGGAGCGACTTCGGCCGGGATGCCCACCTGCTCGAGCAGGAAATCGCGCACGGTGGTGACGCCGGGGATGTGCGCGAGGCCGCTGAGCGCCAAACCGCTGCCCGGCACCGTTCCCACGCCGGTCGGGGCGCCCGCCGCGGCGGCGAGCGCGCGATACACCTCCCCGAAGGGCTGCGGCTCGGGGTTGACCAGGTGGAAGGTGCGTCCGTCCAGGCCGGGGCGACGGATCAGTTCGCTCATGGCGGCCGAGACGTAGTCGACCGGAACGATATTCGTGGCGCCGAGATCGGGCAGCGGCAACGGCAGATCGGACGGCAGCGTGGCCAGCCGCGCGATCGCGCCGAAGAAGTAGTAGGGGCCGTCGATCTTGTCCATCTCGCCGGTGCGGGAATCGCCCACGACGATCGCGGGCCGATAGACCCGCCAGCGCACGCCGCGCGCCTGGCGGACGAGTTTCTCGGCGGCGAACTTGGTGCGGTGATACGGCGAGGTCAGCTGCTGTCCGAGGTCGAAGTCCTCCTCGAAGAACTTGCCTTTGTGGTCGCCCGCCACCGCCACGGAAGACACGTGGTGCAGCACCGCGCCCAGCTCGCGAGCCAGGGCCAGCACCGAGCGCGTGCCGGTGACGTTCGCCGCGTGCGCGGTGTCCTCGTCGGCCGTCATGTCGTAGACCGCGCCCAGATGAACGATGTGGTCGGCCCGTGGCGCTTCGCACGCCAAACCGAGCCCTTCGGCGGTGAGATCGCCGATCAGTGCGTAGACCCGCTCGGCGCCGCGCCAGCCCGCCGCGATGTCGGTGAATTTGCCCAGTGACGTCTCACGCACCAGCACGTGGACGATCGCCTCGGCGTCGTTGTCCAGCAGGTCTTGCACAACCCGCCTGCCCAGGAAACCGGTCCCGCCCGTCACGATGTAAGTGGCCATCGCACTCTCCTGCTGTTCAGTCGAACCTTGTTGTCGCACAATTCATCCGGCATGCGGCAATGGATGCGGACAGCGTCGATTCGGCCCCCAGCGACAGACGTCGGGCCGAAAGTAGGAACACCTTCGTCCTGACTTATTACTCAACAGTAATCGACCGCGTGCGGCCCCGGCAAGCGATCATGACCCGTTCACCCTGTGGGACTGGTCACCGTCGGCGCAGGTCAAACGGTATGTGTTACAAAGATTTCCAGTTACCCGAGTTCTGGTCGAGTGTCCAGCAACTGGGCAGCGTCCGGTCTCGCTACTTCTTCTCGACGCGGGCGGGTGGCGTCTGCAGCGGAGGCTTGTCGCGCAGAAACGTCTCGAAGGCGTCCAAGTCGGTCGGGCCCACCGCGGTATCGGCTCCCTCGGTGAAGACGGTGAATCCGTCGCCTCCCGAAGCCAGGAAGTTGTTGGTCGTGATGCGATACGTCGCGACGGGATTCAGTGGCTGACCTGCGATGCGGACGCTGTCGGCGATCACCTTCGCGCCTGTGGGGGCGGTGTCGGAATAGGTATAGCTGATCCCCGCCGGAGACAGAATGGTCGATTTGCCGGAGTTGTTCCACTGCTGTTCCAGCAGGCGCAGGATCTGGCTGCCGGTCAGCGTGAGCGTGACGACCTGGTTGCCGAACGGTTGGACGGTGTAGAGGTCGCCATAAGTGACCGGCCCCTGCTTCAGATCGGCGCGCACGCCACCGGGGTTCATGAAGGCGGCGACGGCGGCGGCCGGACCCGCCGTGACCGACAGCATGGAATCGGCGATCACGTCGCCCAGGGGCGAGGTGCCCGCCGGTCCCGGGTCGTGCGGGAGGGCGTTCGCGGCCGCGCCGACGACGCGGCCCGCGCGCGGCCGGGACTGCTCGGTGTAGAAATCGATCAGCGCGGTCGTCTGAGCGTCGGGTGTCACCTCGCGGGTCACCACGCGGTTGACCGCCGAGGCCTGCACGCCGTCGCCGCCGAAACGCAGCGTGACGTCGGTGACGAGCCGCCCGTACGAGGCGGCCTGGGTGATCACCTTGCCGCCGATGGTGCACACATAGGGCTGGTGGCTGTGGGCGGTGAACACCGCCCGGACCGCGGGGTCGATCCGCTCGGCCAGTCCCGTCACGTTCGGGGTGACGTTCGCGCAGCCGTTGTAGTCCAGGGCCGCGTTCCGCTCCGGCCGCTGGGAACCGCCGTCGTGCACCAGCGCCACGATCGCTTCGGCGCCCGCCGCCTTCAACTCCGGCACGTAGCGATTGATCGCGGCGGCTTCGTCGCCGAAGTGGAAGCCCCGGATGCCTTCGGGCAGAACGATGCTCGCGGTTTCGGGCGTGACCGTGCCGACTACGCCGATCCGATGGCCGCCCACCTCGAGCATGGTCCACGGGCGCAGCGCGGGCGGTGGGTTGCCCTGCGCGTCGATGACGTTCGCCGCGAGATACGGAAATTTCGCGCCGGTGAACGGAGCGCCGGGAGAACATCCGTCGAAGGCGCACCCGCCTTGTTGCAAGCGCGCCAATTCCAGCACGCCGTCGTCGAATTCGTGGTTGCCGACCGCGGAGGCGGCCACTCCCACGTTGTCGAGGAAGTCGATCGTCGGCTCGTCGTGGAACAGGCTGGAGATCAGCGGGCTGGCCCCGATGTTGTCGCCGGCCGCCACCACCGCGCTGGACGGATAGGCGGCCTTCAGCCGGGCGAGATGAGTGGCGAGATACGCGGCTCCGCCCGCGTCGTATTGCGCGATCCTGCCGTTGGACCCGCTCGGCGGCTGCAGGTTGCCGTGCAGATCGTTGAAGCCGAACAGGTGCACCTCGTCCGGTTGCGCCGCACGCAGGTCGTTCGTCGAGATCAACGGCACGATCCCGGCCGCCGTCGAGGAGCCGGGACCGGCGCCGGGGTCGGACGTCGTGCCGCAACCCCCCACCAGACCGACACCGACAAGACCGGCAAGAACCACGGCGATGCGGCGACGCGCTCTCATATCACGACTGTCCCACGTCGGCGACGGTCGCGCACGACAGCCGAAATGCCGCCTGCCGCACGGCGATGCACCGCGCCCGATCCCGCTACTGCGCGGCCGGGAATTCCTCGGCGAGTTCCTCGAAGACCGCGGTGTTCATCGCGAAGGCGCGCCTGCCCTCGTCGAGCACGCGGCGGCGCTCCAGGTCGTCGAGCGGCAGCCGGTCGAGCAGGGCCCGGTATTCCCGCTTGAACGCGGCGGGATTGCCGACTCCGTCGAAGACGTAGAAGCGGACGCCGTCGCCGCGATGGGGTAGGTCCCACAGCTTCTCCGCGGTGCCGCGGATGACCTGTCCGCCCGACAGGTCGCCGAGGTAGCGGGTGTAGTGGTGGGCGATGTACCCGGCGGGCCAGTCGCGCGCGCACTCGTCGATGCGTTCGGCGTAGGCGGCGGTGGCGGGCAGCGGCTCCAAGCCGGTTCGCCAGCCGGCGCCGAGCAGATGTGTGAGGTCGCGCTCGAGTTCCGCGGTGCGGGCCAGCTCGGGCCGGATGAACGGCCCGGCCACCGGGTCGTCGGCCAGCGCCGCCCACCGCTGTTCGAGCGCGCGGTAGATGAACCAGAGCTGGCCGGTGTAGCGGTGATACGAGTCGACGCCGAGCGATCCGCCGAGCATGTCGCTCATGAAGCGGGAGTTCTCCGCCTCCGCGTGCTGTTGCGCGGTGGCGGTGCGGATCTGCGCCGAGAACGGTACTGCCTCCGACATGTCCGGACCACCTCACCTCACAGCGGGGCCGCCACCGAATCGCGGGCCCTGACCAGTTCGATAAGAGATTACCGGTCGGAAGTTGCGCGCGCATGCACCTCGCGGGTCAGTGCGCGGGCGTCGATCGGCGGCGGCGCCGGACGATCGGGCGGCGCAGCGAGCCGAACCGGCGCAGTATCCGCGGCCTGCGCACGGTGCGGTCGCACCATTCGCCGAGAGTCACGCCCGCCGCCAGCGCGCAGCCGATGCCGACGGCCGCGAGCAGCTGGTTGCCCCCGATCAGCAGTTCGTCGTTGAGCAGGGCGTAGAGGCCGCGGTAGACCTTGAGGCCGGGAAGCAGCGGAGTGATGCCCGCGACGGCGACGACCAGCGGCGGAGTCAGCGCGCGGCGGGCCATCAGGCCACCGGCCAGGCCGACCAGCGTCGCGGCGACGCCGGAGGAGATCACCGGGCCGAAACCCGCCTCCTGGATGAGCAGGAAGCAGATGATGCCCGCGGCGCCGCTACCCGCGGCCGCGGCCAGCGCCCGGCGTTCGGCGTAACAGGCGAGCGCGAACGCCAGGGCCGCCACCGCACCGGCCACGATCTTCACCGGCAGGTCGGTGATGTCGCGGGTGGAAGTCAGGTACACCGGGGGCACGGTGGCGTCGACGAGATCGGCGATGCGCAGGGTGAGCGCGATACCCGCGATGATGCCCCCGGTCATCATCATCACCTCGAGCATGCGGGCCGTGGCCGTGATGGGCGCGCCGGTGATCGCGTCCTGCACCGAGCCGACCAGTTGCAATCCGCTCAGCAACACGGTGATTCCGGCCGCGATGATCAGGGTCGGGTCGACGTCGATCCGCAAGCGCGCGGCGAGGCTCGCCAGCACGATGGCCGGGATCGCCGCGATAGCGCCGCCCACCATGTGCTGGAAGAAGAACGGCAGCCCGTAGCGATTGAGGACGCGATTGGTGCGGTCGATCGCCGCCGTGGTCGCGAAACTGACCGCGGCCACGAGGGCGCCGCCGCCGAGCAGCGCGGCGATCGCCGCCGCCATCAGCGACCACGCCGCGGTGGCGGTCCAGCGGTGGTACGGGTGCGGCGCCGAGGTGATCGCGTCGAGCGCGGCGCGGGCCTGAACCGGTGGGACCACTTCGTGGCGGATCCGGCGGGTCAGCCGGTCGACGGCGGCGAGCCGGGTGAAATCCAGGGCGCGGTAGTGCACGATCCGCATCGTGCTGGCCGGTGGCAGCGCGGCGCCACGGTCGGCCCAGATGCGGATGGCGTCGTAGGTGACGTCGATGCTGCACCGGGACAGCCCGTAGGTGGCGGCGATGAACCGCACCGTCGTGGTGGTGTCCACCACGCCGGTGCCGGAGGCCAGCACCACTTCGCCGACCCGGACCGCGAGGTCGAGGACTTCGGCGACCCTGGCGTCGTCGGTGAGGTCGATCGGCTGCAACGGCGTTGGCGCGGTGACGATGGTGTCCGCGGTCGCCTGCCGGTCCGCGACCAGCATGCCGACGGCCTGGGTGACGACCGGAATCGGCCGGGCACGCCGCAGGCGAAGCCCGCGACGCCAGCCGAGGTGATCCACCCGTCCGGTGGTGACATCGCCTACGGAAGTTGCCTCAGGACTCATGGAGGCGAACCTAGTCATCCGATGTCTTCTCGGCATCCGTGCGGGTCGCGGGGGGCGCGCCGGTCGCGATCACCCCTTGGTCGGACCGTCGGTTCGTGATAGAACTTGTTCTAATTTCGGCGATGGGAGCGTGCGGTGCGGTACGGAATCGTGTTGTTCACCAGCGATCGGGGCATCACCCCGGCGGATGCGGCGGTGGCCGCCGAGCGTGCCGGATTCGACACGTTCTATGTTCCCGAGCACACGCACATTCCGGTGGTCCGGGCCGCGGCGCACCCGCGCACCGGCGATGCGAGCCTGCCCGACGACCGTTATCTGCGGACTCTGGACCCGTGGGTCGCGCTCGGCACCGCCGCGTCCGTGACCGAGCGCATCGGCTTGTCCACCGCGGTGGCGCTGCCCGCCGAACACCATCCGATCACGCTGGCCAAGACCATCGCCTCGCTGGATCACCTGTCCGGCGGCCGGGTCAGCCTCGGCGTCGGATTCGGCTGGAACACCGACGAACTGGCCCACCACGGCGTGCCTGCGGGCAAACGCAGAACGGTGCTGCGGGAGCATCTGGAGGCCATGCGCGTGCTCTGGACCGAAGAGGAGGCCGGCTTCGACGGCGAGTTCGTCACCTTCGGCGCCAGCTGGTCCTGGCCGAAGCCGGTGCAGAAGCGCATTCCGGTCCTGCTCGGCGCGGCGGGTACCGAGAAGAACTTCACTTGGCTGGCGAAGTACGCCGACGGATGGATCACCACGCCCACCGAGGACGACCTGGACCCCAAGATCGCTCTGCTGCGCCGGATCTGGCGCGAGCAGGGGCGTGCCGACAATCCTGAGGTCATCGCGCTCGCCGGGCGGCACGACGCGGAGCAGCTGGCGCGCTGGGCCGAATCCGGTGTCACCGAAGCCGTTTTCGGACTGCCCGACCGTTCCGCGGAGGACGTCCGGGCCTACCTCACGCGCCTGGCGGGAAAACTGGGTATCAAGCACGCTGGGTGACACGCGCGGCGTGACCAACCGCGTCCGCGGATCACGACAAGGGCTCACCAGGGCACCGGCCACGACGATAGCGCCCGCCGCGACCAGCAGCCATCGTCGTCCCGGCTCCGCGCCCGCGCCCGCGTCGGCCGCCGGTGGCGGGGTGGTGCGCGCCGAAGACACCGTCCGCAAACGCCATCCGCCTAGACCGGTCCGCCCTCCTGGTCGCTGACGACCGTCAGGCTCAGCCGGATCGGCACCGGCGGCGCGCGTCCTTCGTCGGCAGCACGGCGTCGGCGCTGGTGTAGCGGCCACCGCCAGGGAGCGGCGCGGCCACGTTCGGCGAGCCACCATCGGTCACGGCAAATATCCTGTCGGCCGTTCGGTGCGGCCGGGCTGTGCCCACGCGCCGGGCGCAGCGAGCGCCGCCTCAGGCAGGCGGCGAGCCGAACGGCCCGCTGACGAGGAGTGGCCCGCGCGAACAGGTTCGCGCGGGCCACGGAGGACGCTGTCAGCGCAGGTCGCGGCTGCGGAATGCGGTGATGCCGACGGCGAGCAGCGCCGCGGCGGTCGCGAGCAGCCACAGCAGCGGCTGGGCCTGGAATTCGGCGCCGGGCACCTTCGGCGGGTGGACGAACGGCACGAGATCGAGCATCCAGTGCGGCAGGCCGTCGAGCGAGCCGACGAAGAAGATCACCACCATGGCGCTGAGCACGCCCCACGCGACCGGGGCGAACCGCGGAGCGAGACCGTAGAGCGCGACCGCGATGCCTGTGACGACCCACACCGCGGGCACCTGCACGGCGGCGGCGGCCGACGACTGGGAAAGTTTCGTCCCGAGGTCGCCGTCCGCCGCGCCGTAGACGATGCCGATCGCCACGCCCGAGACCAGCAGTGCGGCGGCGGGGCCGAGCAGCGCGAAGCCGATGTGGCTCAACGCGTAGCGGACGCGGCCGACGGCGCCGGACAGGGTGGCCTCGACCCGGGCGCTGGTCTCCTCGTCGTGCAACCGCAAGGCGGCGGAGATCGAGTAGGCGGACGCGGCCGCGGCGAGCATCGTGAGCGCGTAGGTGATGAAGGACTGCTGCAGCTGCTGTGAGCCGCCCATCCGGGTGACCATGTCCCGGAGGGACGCGCTGCCGTCGAGCATGTCGCCGACGCTGTTCACCGCGCCGCCGATCAGCAGGCCGTAGAGCGCGAAGCCCACCGTCCACGCCAGCAGGGTGCCGCGCTGCAACCGCCAGGCCAGACCGAACGGACCGGACAGGATCGCCGCCGCCGCGGACGGCCCCGGACGCTCGGCGATGAGCCCGGAACCGACGTCGCGGTTGCCGAGCAACGCGTACGCGACGCCGGTGCCCAGCACCGCGAGGGCGGTGAAGAGCAGCAGCACCCACCAGCGTTCCCCGGCGTACGGGCGGATCTGCAGCGACCAGCCGATCGGCGACAACCACGAAAGCACACCGTTTCCGGCGTCACCGACCGCACGTAGCGCGAAGGCCGCGCCGAGCGCGCCGAAGGCCACGCCGCGCGCCACCCGCGCACCGGCGCTGACCTGGGCGGCGACCGCCGCGACGGCCGCCCAGACGATGCCGGACGCGGCCAGGGCGGCGCCGAAGGCCACCGATCCCGCTCCGGGCAGGTCGATGCCGTAGAGCGACAGGGCGCACACGATCCCGGCGAGCAACGCGCCCGAATAGGTCATTATCAAGGTCGCGGTGAGACCGGCGAAACGCCCGATGCTGGTGGCGCTCACCAGTTCCGCACGTCCGGTCTCCTCCTCGACCCGGGTGTGCCGGATCACCGTGAGCACCGTGGCGATGGCGATCATGGTGTACATGGCGCCTGCTTTCCAGGTGCCGATCGACCCGAGCGCGGAGCTGAACACCGGGCCGTACATGGCGATCAGCGCGGGACTGTCGGCCGTGGTCCGCGCGAAGCTGTCCAGTGACGCTTGGTTGTCGTACAGACCCTTGATGCTGGCGACCTGGAACGCGGGCATCAGGCCGATGAGCAGCGTCCACAGCGGCAGCACGATCCGGTCGCGCCGCAGGTACAGCCGCAGCAATCGCCCGGTGCCCGCGAAGTCGCCGGATACGCCGAATACCTGCGCCGCCGTGGCGCGGCCGGCGATGGCGGTGGTCATGCTCGCACCTTCTCCCCGGTGGCCGCGCCGGACTCGGCGCCGTGGCCGTCGACGTGGTAGTGCCGCAGGAACAGCTCCTCGAGCGTGGGCGGCGTGCTGGTCAGGCTGCGCACGCCCGCGTCGCCGAGCACCCGGATGAGCTCGCCGAGGTGCTCGTTGTCGACCTGGCAGCGCAGCGTGTGGTTATCGAGTTCGATGTCCTCCACGCCCGGGATGCGGCTCAGATCGCCCGCGTCGCCGGTCAATTCGGCGGTGATCGACGTACGCGACAGGTGACGCAGGTCCGACAGCGACCCGCTCTCCACCGTGCGCCCGGCGCGAATGATGGTGACCCGATCGCAGAGCGCTTCGACCTCGGACAGGATGTGGCTGGACAACAGGACGGTCGCGCCGCGCTCTCGCGCCTCGTGCACGCACTCCCGGAAGACCTGCTCCATCAGTGGATCCAGCCCCGAGGTCGGCTCGTCGAGCAGCAGCAGCGGCGCGTCGGAGGCCAGCGCGGCGACCAGCGAGACCTTTTGGCGGTTGCCCTTGGAATAGGTGCGCGCCTTCTTGCGAGGGTCGAGATCGAAGCGCTCGATCAGCTCATCGCGCCGCTTCTCGTCGAGACCGCCCCGCATCCGGGAGAGCAGATCGATGGTCTCCCCGCCAGACAGCGACGGCCACAACGTGACATCGCCTGGCACATAAGCCAATTCGCGGTGCAATGCGACCGCGTCGGCCCACGGGTCGCGGCCGAACAGTCGAGCCTGCCCGCCGGTGGCGCGCAGGATGCCGAGCAGTACCCGGATGGTGGTGGACTTGCCCGCGCCGTTGGGGCCGAGAAAGCCGTGGATCTCGCCCTCGGTGACGGTGAGGTCGAGGCCGTCGAGCGCGGTGACGTGACCGAAAGTCTTGCGCAGATCGCGGACTTCGATGATGTCGGACATCACTTCTCCTTGGTGAATGTGTCCAAGATCGTGGGATCGGTGAGCAGCCCTTGGGTGTAGAACTCCAGGGCCGGTGGGGTGAGTTCTTCGCTGAGTTCGCGAATCGCCTTGCGGTAGTCGATCGTCTCGTCGCGGTGCTGGCGCATCTGCATGTACAGCATGGTTGCGCCGACGTTCAGCATCATCAGGTATCGGGCGCGCGCCGCCGGGTCGCGGCTGGGTTTGATCCTGCCCGCCTCGACCGCCTTCTCGAGGTATCCCTCGGCATCTGCGGCCATGTGCTCGAACAGTGATTCCGCCATCGGTCCGCCTGCCTGCAGGCTACGCACCATGTAGGCGACCAGCGGCGCGTACGACTCGATCTCGGCCAGGGCGTCGAGCATGCCCGCCTTCACCGACGACGCGGTGATCGCCTTGACCTTCTCGTCGCGGATCAACTGCAGCACCCGGTCGTCGCAGGCGGCGCGCAGGCCGTCCTTGGACCCGAAGTGATGGTTGACCAGGCCGGGGGAGACGCCGGCGGCGGCGGCGATCTTGCGGACTCCGACCTGGAATCCGTGTTCGCCGAACACCTCGATCGCGGTATCGCGAATGCGCGCCGCGGTGCTCAGATCGTCGGCGGATCCTTGCGGAACGGGCTGTTGGTTAAACACATGTTCAGTATATTAAACAGTCGTTCAACGGTCTAGCAAGACCTGTCGCCGACTTGTCGCGCATCACGGTTTGCCGCCCGTGTACGGGGCTATCGTCGAGACATGACTAGCGGCACGGCAACGACGGCGGACCACCTACGCGCGGCACTCGACGGCCCTTGGGCGGCCGTCCGGGACGAAGCCAGGACCTTGCTGGCCGGGGAGGAGTTCACCGCCGATCCCTACCAGGACTACAAGGCCGCCCGGGCGCGCGTGCTCGAGCAGATGAAGGCGATCTCCACGATGGGGTTCGCCGAGCGCGGCTTCCGCCGGGAGAACGGCGGTACCAGTGAGCCGGGCGCGGCGGTGGTCGGCCTGGAGATGCTCGCGTACGCGGATCTGTCGTTGTGGGTGAAGTCGGGCGTGCAGTGGGGTCTTTTCGGCGGCGCCGTGGAGAATCTCGGCACCGAACGGCACCGGGAGTTCATCGAGCGCTTGATCTCGCTGGATCTGCTCGGCTGCTTCGCGATGACCGAGTCCGGGCACGGCAGCGACGTCGCGAACCTGGAGACCACGGCGACCTACGACCCGCAGACCCAAGAGTTCGTGGTGCACTCGCCGACGCCGTCGGCGCGCAAGGACTACATCGGGGGCGCGGCCGAACACGCCAGGATGGCCGCGGTGTTCGCGCAGCTGATCACGCAGGGCGAGAACAAGGGCGTGCATTGCCTGCTGGTGCCCATCCGCGACGAGAACGGCGCCGACCTGCCCGGCGTGACCACCTATGACGACGGCCTCAAGGGCGGCCTGCCCGGCGTGGACAACGGGCGCATCGTCTTCGATCACGTGCGCGTGCCCCGGGAGAACCTGCTCAACCGCTACGCCGACGTGGCCCCCGACGGCACCTACAGCTCCGAAATCGACAACCCCAGCCGCCGGTTCTTCACCACGCTCGGCACCCTGGTGCGCGGCCGGGTGAGCGTCGGCGGCGCCGCGGCGGCGGGCGCGCGCGTCGCCCTGAGCATCGCGGTGCGCTACGCGCTGCTGCGCCGCCAGTTCTCTGACCCGGACACCGGGGTGGAAACCGTGCTGCTGGACTACCGCAGCCACCAGCGCCGTCTGCTGCCGCTGGTCGCGAAGTCGTATGCGCTCGCGTTCGCGCAGAACGACCTGGTGCGGCGGATGCACCTGGTGCAGACCGGCCAGAATCTCGAGCCGGGCGCACAGCGCGCGCTGGAGAAGCGCGCGGCAGGCCTCAAGGTCGCGCAGACCAACCACGCCACCCGCGCCATCCAGGAGTGCCGCGAAGCGTGCGGCGGCGCGGGTTATCTCACGGAGAACCGGCTGGTGACCTTGAAGGCCGACACCGACGTGTTCACCACCTTCGAAGGTGACAACGTGGTGCTCACCCAGTTGGTGGCCAAGGAACTGCTCACCGCCTACGCCGACGAGGTGCGCGACCTGGACGCCCTGGGCTGGGTGCGCTTCGCCGCGACCATGGCCGGTGACGTGGTGCGCAAGCGTTCGGGCGTGCGCCAGCTGATCCAGACCCTCCGTGACCGCGGCGACGATTCCATCGATGAGGGCGATCTGTCCCGCCGGGCGGTGCAACTGCAATTGTTCGCCGACCGTGAGGACTACCTGGTCCGCACCGCGGCGCACCGGCTGCGCGCCAGGGCCGAGGAGACCGGCCCGTTCGAGGCGTTCAACAATGCCCAAGACCACATCCTGGCAGCGGGCTCGGCGCACATCGACCGGCTGGTGCTCGAGGCGTTCATCGAAGGGATCTCCGACATCGAGGACCCGGCCGCGCGTGAACTCGCCGACTGGATGTGCGACCTGTTCGTCTACTCCACCATCGAGGAGAACCAGGCCTGGTACATCATGCACCGGTTCATGTCGGTGGACCGGGCGAAGGCGGTGCGCCGCGGCGTCAACGAACTGGTCGACCGGCTGCGTCCGCACGCTTCGACCCTGGTCGAGGCCATGGGCGTGCCGGAGCGGATGCTGCGCGCGGCCATGCTCGACGACGCGAGCGTCTTCCAGCGGGACCAGCCGATCTCGGCGTCGTCCTAGCGGCAGGGCGGTCGCCCCCGTCGGCGGCCGCTCAGCCCGGTCCGTACGCCGTGAGCGCGGTGACCACGAACCACACGACCCAGACGAAGGCGACGATCATGCCGATGGCCAGGACGGTGCGCATCACCGCGCGCCCGAAGTCGAGGTCGCCGGACTCGCGTGGATACAGCTTCCACGGGCTGTACCAGGGCGCCCGGATGACGAAGGCGGACGCCTGCGCTTCCCGCTCGGCCTGCGCGAGTTCCTCCGCGTAGGCCTCGGCCTGCGCCTGGTTGGGCCCACCATGCCAGAGCGTGATGTCGATCGGGCCGAGGAAGCCCTCGTTGAGCAGTTCCTGCGGCGCGGGCAGGTAGGGCAGGATGCCGAGACCGCGGAACGCGACGGCGACGTCGTTGGCCGTCCAGAGGAACTTCTCCTCCGTGGCGAGCGAGTCGAAGTAGTGCCGCAGCCGGCCCGGGTCGTCGCCGATGATCACGTCGAAACTCGGATCGGCCCACCGCTGTTCGAGTCGCAACTGGGCGCCCGACAGCGGGACGACCAGCGCGACGCCGTGCACGACCCGCTGCCCGAGTCCGCGGGCGGCCAGCCATTCCTGCAACGCGAAAGTGTGCTCGCGGGATTTGTCCAGCGGCGTGCTGCGGTCGCGGCTCTCCGTCGCCACCGGCTCGCCGTTGATCGTCCACTCGCCGTTGAGCGGGACCTCCAGCACGCCATCCTGGCGGGCGACCAGTGCATCGGCCTCGATCACCACGCAGCTGGTCGGGGTCCAGACCACGGCGTCGAATTGGTGCAGCCGATCCTTGTGGAACAAGCTGCAGGTGATCGTCGCGACACCATGCGGACTCCCGGGGTCCTTCCAGGTGCGCAGCCAATCGATCAGCACCCGCTCGGCATTGGTACCTGCGGCGTTCTGGACTCGCACGAGCATTGGCGGCCACCCTTCACGTCGACACTCGACAGTGGACAGGATACGAGGTGCCGCAACGGATTCGCCGCGCACGTGCCGACGGACGGCGTGTCGGGCGCGAGGCACGGCGGCCGGGCTACTCCGGTTCCTCGGCGGCGATCCGGCCCGCCCGCACGGCCCCGGCCAGTTCGGCGTGGTCGGCTTCGGTGCGGTCGGCGTAACGCACCGCGAACGCGGCGACCGCGTCGTCGAAGCGTTCGTCGCCGTCCAGATATCCCGACAGCAAGCGCGGATCCAGCGATCGGGAATGGGCCCTGGCAAGCAGCGCGCCCGCCAGCCGCCCGTAGTCGTCGAGGTCGTCCGCGGGCAGCTCGGCGGGATCGATGCCGCCCTTCATATTGCGGAATTGCCGGACGATGAACGGCATTTCGACGCCGTCGCCGACCGGGTCGAGGGACGTCCAACCGAGCAGGAGATCCGACTCGGACTGAACAAGCCTGGCGCCTCGCACGATTCGCTCACCCTCGTGCCGTACGGCGGACCTCGGCAGGAACGGGGCGAGCGCCGCTGCCGCGGCCTGCTTCACTTGCAGGACCAGCGCCTCGCCGTCGTTGCCGTGCAGCAGCGCGAGATAGCTGCGCAGCCCGACGCTGCCGGTCCCGACGATCCGGAACGCGATGTCGGACACGGCGAACCGGGCCAGGAGATTGCGCCGCGACTCGGGCAAGGTGTCGGCATAGCGCTCCAGCCCGCCGATCACCGCCTCCGCGACGCGCTCGTCCACGGCGGTCAGAATCGGCGGATCGTTGACGAAGCGGTGCTTGCGGATACCGGTCTGGTGATCCTCGAGGTGCTCGGTCCACTTGGCCACCACCTTGGCGCTGGTGTTCTTGCGCGCCTTCTTGGCCGCCTTCTTGAAGTCGTCGAGCAGGTCGTCGGCCTCAGCCCTGGCGAGCACCGACTCGTCGGGCAGTGCGGACCAGGACGCCATGAACGGCATCGCGGCCAGATCCGCCACGGCCAGGCGGTAAGAACGGGCGGCGTCGCGCGCGGCGGTGCGGCACTCGTCCTCGTCGGCGCCCGCCTCCCGCCCGGCCAGTACCAGGCTGGCCGCGAGGCGCTCCAGATCCCACTCCCACGGACCGGGCACGGTCTCGTCGAAATCATTGATGTCCATGATGATCTCGCCGCGCGCGGTGCCGTACAGGCCGAAGTTCGCCGCGTGCGCGTCACCGCACAGCTGGGCGGTGAGCCCACTGTCCGGGCCACCTGCCAGATCGGCCGCCATCAACCCCGCCGCGCCCCGATAGAAGGTGAACGGCGAGGCGATCATCCGCCCGATCCGCAGCGGTATCAGGTGCTCCAGCCTGCCCGCATTGCTCATCTCGACGAAATCGAACACGCTCGGACGCCGTACTCCGGTGGCCGCCCGATCCCTTGCGCTGACCGGAACCCGCTCACGCAACGCGCGTCCGCGGGCGCGCACCTCCTCCGCGGGCACGTAGGAGCGCAGATCGATACCACTGTCTGACACAACGGATCACGCTAGCCGCAGGCGACCGTTCATGCCGCGTGGTGTCGGCCTCACTTCACCTGGGTACGGGGCGGCGCGGGCTCGATCGGCAACCGCAGCGCGCCGGGCGCCTCGGCGGGCACCGCCGGTCGCGCGGGCGGCACCGGAGCGATGCGCCGGTAGGCCGACCCCAGTTCCGGCCGCGGGTCGGGTTCGTCGCGGTTGGGCCAGAACGCCATCGCGCGCTCGGCTTGCGCGGTGATCGTCAGCGACGGGTTCACGCCGAGATTGGCGGTCACCGCCGAGCCGTCCGCGACGTGCAGGCCGGGATGACCGTAGACCCGCTGGTACGGGTCGACCACGCCGCTGCGCGGGTTCTCGCCGATCACGCATCCGCCGATGTAGTGGGCCGTGGCCGGGATGTCGAACACGTCCATGATCAGCCCGTGGGTGTCGCCGTCGACCTTGGCGCCGAACCGTCTGCCGATGTCGTGGGCCAGGGGGATCCAGGTCGGGTTCGGCTCGCCGGTGCCCTGCCTGGTGCGCAGCCGCCCGCGCCGGCGGAACGCGGTCAGCGAGTTGTCCAGCGACTGCATGATCAGCAGGATCACCGACTTCTCCGAGGCGTGCCGTGCGTTCAGGCTGCGCAGGAACACCAGCGGGTGCAGCAGGATCGCCAGCAGGAAGCGCAGGAAGCGGAACGCGCCGCCGTCCACGATCGGCACCGACATCGGGAACAGCGCGTTCTGGCCCTTGCCGTAGTGACACACCTCGACGTGGGTGTCGGGCTCCGGGTGGATCGATGAGGTGATCGCGATGCCCTCGGCGAAGTCGCGGCGGGCGCGGCTGACCACGTTGAGGATGGCCTCGGAGTTGCTCCGGGTCAGTTCGCCGAGCCGGGGCGACAGGTGCGGCAGCACGCCGTCGTCCCGCATCTCGAGCAGCAGCTTCTGGGTGCCGAGCGCGGCGCCGGCGAACACCACCTGCTCGGCGGTGAAGGTTCTGCGCTGCTTGCGGATCCAGCGGCCGGACCGCTCGGTGTCGACGGCGTATCCGCCGCCGGGCAGCGGCCGCACGGCGGTGGCCGTGGTCAGCGGGTGAACCTGCGCACCGGACTGTTCGGCCAGGTAGAGATAGTTCGTGGTGGTGGTGTTCTTGGCGTTGTGCGGGCACCCGGTGAAGCAGCGCGCGCAGTGCACGCAGCCGTTGCGGCGGGGACCCGCGCCGCCGAAGTAGGGATCGTCGACCTCCGTGCCTGGATCGCTTTCGTTGAAGAACACGCCGACATCGGTCGGATGGTAGGTGTCGGCCACACCGAGGTCCTCGGCGATCTCCCGGATCACCTCGTCGGCCGGGGTCGTGCGCGGGTTGGGCGCGACGCCGAGCATGCGCTTGGCCTGGTCGTAGTACGGCGCCAGTTCCGCGCGCCAGTCGGTGATGTGCGCCCACTGCCGGTCGGTGTAGAAGTTCGGCAGGGGCTCGTACAGCGTGTTCCCGTAGATCAGCGAGCCGCCGCCGACACCGGCGCCGGAGAACACGGCGCACTTGCCGAGCAGGCTGATCCGCTGCGGACCGGTGAGACCCAGGCGCGGCGCCCAGATCGATTTGCGCACATTCCAATTCGTGCGGGGGATGTCCTCGGCGTTCCATCGGCGGCCTGCCTCGAGCACCCCGACGCGGTAACCCTTCTCGGTGAGCCGCAGGGCGCTGACGCTGCCGCCGAAGCCGGAGCCGATCACCGCCACGTCGTAGTCGAATGCGGACATGACTTCCTCTCGCTCACCGGCCACATAGTGAGAAATATTCCAAATCATTCTGTCACCGTCGCGCTGTGGCGGAAACCATCCTCGCACGGGCATGCCGCGTCGATATCCGGAAAATTCGGCCCGCGGAGATGGCGAGGAGCGGGGTCGGTGGGGTATGCACGGGGCGTGACAACCGAATCGGGCGCAGCCCAACCGGAGGAACGCGCCGCCGACGGCGGAGTGCGGGGAGTCTTCGCCGACCGCATCCTGACCGTGCCGAACGTGCTGAGCGTGCTGCGCCTGCTGGGCGTCCCGCTGTTCCTGTGGTTGCTGCTGATCGAGCGGGCCGATGGCTGGGCGTTCGCCCTGCTGGTCCTCAGCGGCGTCACCGACTTCCTGGACGGCAAACTCGCCCGGCTGCTCGGGCAGTCCTCACGGCTGGGAGCACTGCTGGATCCGTTCGTCGACCGGCTCTATCTGGTCACCACGCTGGCGGCTTTCGTGATCCGCGGGCTGATCCCGTGGTGGGTCGCGGCGATCCTGGTCGGCCGCGACCTCGTGCTGACCGCGACGTTGTCGGTGTACAAGCGCCGCGACCTGCCCCCGCCGGAGGTGATCTACCTGGGCAAGGCGGCCACCTTCGCGCTGATGTCCGCGCTGCCCTGGCTGCTGGCGGGGCAGATGGACTGGGCTGCCGCCGGTTTCGGGCGCGCCTTCGGCGGGGCCCTACTGATCTGGGGCACCGCGGTCTACGTCTGGACCGGCGTGCTGTACACCGGCAAAGCCATCGCGGTCGCAAGAGCGATACCGGCTGTGGGGCATCGGACGGCGTAGCCGATAGAGTTTGCGTGCAACGTTCAAACGAAAGGACGGCCTGTGACCCAGACCCCCGAGGATCTGCGCTACACCGAGGAGCACGAGTGGGTACGCCGGATCGCCCCGACCCGGGTGCGGGTGGGCATCACCGACTACGCCCAGTCTCAACTCGGTGACGTTGTGTTCGTGCAGCTGCCCGAGGCGGACGCGGAGGTGGTCGCCGCGGACAGCATCGCGGAGGTGGAGTCGACCAAGAGCGTGTCCGACATCTACGCGCCGCTGAGCGCGAAAGTCGTTGCGGTGAACGACTTGCTGAACTCGGAGCCGGAGACGTTGAACGCCGATCCCTACGGTGACGGATGGCTGTTCGAGTTGGAGGTGGGCGATGCGGCGAGTCTCGACGCGACGCTCGGTGAACTGCTGGATGCCGCAGGTTATCAAGGAGTTATCGGGGGCTGAAGCAGCCTTCCCAGTTCTACCTGCACGGGTGCGGCCCGGCAGGGTACGGTCAATGCCAACAGATGCACCCGGCGGCTGTGCCGGGAATCTAGTGACTCGACGGCAGGTCGTGGTACCAGAGGTATCACCTGCTTGCAGGGATAATCAGGTTCGAGGAGGAGAGAAACGGTGAGCGAGAACAAAGACCCGGGTTACGGGGAGACCGCGGCCGAGACGACGTCGGTCTTCCGCGCGGATTTCCTGAACGAGGTCGACGCGTCGCGCTCCGGAGAGCCGACCGGCGAACAGCCGGTCCAAGGGGTCGAGGGTCTGCCCGTGGGCGCGGCCCTTCTGGTCGTCAAGCGCGGCCCGAACGCGGGCTCGCGGTTCCTGCTGGATCAGCCGACCACGTCGGCGGGGCGCCACCCCGACAGTGACATCTTTCTCGACGACGTCACCGTCAGCCGTCGGCACGCCGAGTTCCGTCAGGACGACGACTCCTTCCAGGTCGTCGACGTGGGCAGCCTGAACGGCACATATGTGAACCGGGAGCCGGTGGACTCCTCCGAACTGCAGAACGGTGACGAGGTCCAGATCGGCAAGTTCCGGCTGGTGTTCCTCACCGGACCGCGCGCCCAGGTGACCGACTCGTCGGCGGGCGCGGGGAGTCTATGACGGCGTCGGTGCCGGGTCGCGCACTCATGAAAGGCTCGGAGTCATGAAGGACCTGGCGCTGTGACCGGTGCGGCGCAGTGGGCACGCGGAGGGATGTCGATCGGCTCCGTGCTCGACCTGCTGCGCCCCGACTTTCCCGACGTCACCATCTCCAAGATCCGCTTCCTGGAAGCGGAGGGCCTGATCCGGCCGGAGCGGACGCCTTCGGGCTACCGCAGGTTCTCCGTGGCGGATGTGGAACGGCTCCGGTTCGTATTGACCGCGCAGCGCGATCAATATCTCCCGCTGAAGGTGATCAAGGAGCAGCTCGAGGCAATCGATAGCGGTGCGGCGACGCTCGGCGTGCGGGAAGCCCGCGCCCGAGCGCACTCCGTCCGCCCTGGTGCGCCGGAGTCCGGGCGCGGCACGCCCGATGCGGAACCGGCCGTGCCGGCTTCCGAACGTGGCGTGCGCCCGGTGGCCGCGCCTCGTAGGCTCGGCGTCGTGCCGAGCGAGATCTCCCCGGACGATCTGCGGTTCGATCACGAAATCCGGGTCACCCGGGCCGATCTGCTCGACCAGGCCGGGATCGAGGAGAAGTTCCTTGGCGACCTCATCCGGGCCAATCTGATCACACCCGGCCCGGCGGGGTACTTCGACGCGGACGCGGTCACGCTGGCCAAGACCGCGCGGGCGATGGCCGAATTCGGTTTGGAGGCACGGCATCTGCGTGCGTTCAAGCTTGCCGCCGACCGGGAGGCCGCGCTCGTGGCGCAGATCGTCGCCCCGATCGCGAAGAGCCGGGACGCGGGTGCGCGCGCCCGCGCGGAAGAGACGGTGCGTGAACTGGCCGCGCTGTCGCTGACCCTGCACACCTGTCTGGTCAAGTCCTCGGTCCGGGGCTCGCTCGGGGGCTGACCCCCGAGGGGCCACGGTCCGTAGGTCCCGGCGAACCGACACCCCTGATTTCTGCTGTGCAGACGGATCGCTGGACCGGTGCGGGTTCGCCTAGACTCGTGGTACGGCGAGCTCTGCGGCGGTCATGCCGGGCCGGCGGCGAGTATGGGAGGCAGTGCGATGAGCGAAATGCGCGTGATCGGCATCCGTGTCGAGCAGCCACAGAACCAGCCCGTGCTGTTGCTCCGCGAAGTGGCGGGCGACCGGTATCTGCCGATCTGGATCGGGCAAGCCGAGGCGACGGCGATCGTCCTCGAGCAGGAGGGGGTGACCCCGATCCGTCCGCTGACCCACGACCTGATCAAGATCTTGATCACCGAGCTGGGGCACACATTGAAGGAAGTGCGGATCGTCGATCTGCAGGAGGGCACCTTCTACGCGGATCTCGTCTTCGAGAACGATCTGCGGATTTCGGCGCGGCCATCGGATTCGATTGCGATCGCCTTGCGGGTGGGTTGCCCGATCCATGCCGAGGAGTCGGTTCTCGAGGAAGCCGGTCTCGTCATGCCGGACGAGCGCGAGGACGAGGTGGAGAAGTTCAAGGAATTCCTGGAGTCGGTGTCTCCCGACGACTTCAAGGCGACCGATAGCTGAAGTAGAGGTCGAGACTTTCCCCGCGCGTCGCGTTTGGCTCGATGACGCCGCGGGCTGGACAATCGTGGGGAGTAATCTCGACAGTTGGGCCACGACCGTTTCGGCCGAATCCGCACCGATTCGGTCGGTGACGGCGCCGGGTCATCGATGAGGCTGGGAATGCGTCGGCGAAGCAAGGGAGTGGTCAGTGGCAGAGCAATCGCAGGATGTGGTACAGCCAGGACTGTTCCCCGACGATTCGGTACCTGACGACATGGTCGGCTATCGCGTTCCCAGTGCGTGCCAGGTGGCCGGAATCACCTACCGGCAGCTCGACTACTGGGCGCGCACCGGTTTGGTGGTGCCTTCCATCCGGAGCGCCGCGGGTTCGGGCAGTCAGCGGCTGTACTCGTTCAAGGACATCCTGGTCCTGAAGATCGTCAAGCGGCTGCTCGACGCGGGCATCTCGCTGCAGAACATCCGGATCGCCGTCGATCATCTGCGCAGCCGCGGCGTGCAGGACCTGGCGGGAATCACCCTTTTCTCCGACGGCACCTCGGTGTACGAGTGCACGTCGGCCGAGGAGGTCGTCGATTTACTGCAGGGCGGGCAGGGTGTGTTCGGGATCGCCGTGAGCGGCGCCATGCGCGAGCTGACCGGCGCCATCGCGAACTTCCCCGCGGAGCGCGCGTCGGCGATCACCGAGCGTCCGGAGGACGAGCTGTCGTTCCGTCGTAAGGCGCGGATGAACCGCAAGACGGGCTAGGATTCGCACAACGCTTTCACGGCCGGGCAAGGCGTGCAGCCTCCCCGGCCGTGGTGTGTGACAGCGCCGTCGGCGGCGGGCAAGGGCCGGGGCGGCAGCGAGAGGGGGCGCGGTGCAGGCACGCGATATCACCGGGCTCGTCGGGCCGATCGAGCGGATCGACGCGTTTCCGACCGTCGACGAACTGAATTCCTTCGCCGACGCTCTCGCGGCCGGTTACCCGGACCGGATCTCGATCACCGAGCTAGGACGTTCGCGCGGCGGTGACCCGATTCGGGAGGTGACGGTCGGATCCGGCGACCGGCATATCTTGGTCTTCGGCAATCCGCATCCGAACGAGCCCATCGGCATGGCCACGATTCGCCATCTGCTCGGCCGGATGGCCGCGGACGAGACGGTGACCGTGGGCGCCACGTGGCATTTCCTGCTGTGCGTAGATCCGGACGGAACGCGGTTGAACGAGGGGTGGTTCGCCGGACCGCACACCAGAACCGGCGTCGCCCGCGGCTTCTACCGGCCGCCCGCGGCCGAACAACCGGAATGGTGTTTCCCCACCGAATGGCGCGGCCGGCGCGTCGGGGTGCCGCTGCCGGAGACGAAGGCGATGATGGCGCTGATCGACCGCACGCGGCCCGCGCTGATCGCCTCCCTGCACAACGCGGAGTTCGGCGGCGGTTTCTTCTACACCTCCGGCGGTGATCCCGGGTACTGGTCGGCGTTGACCGCAGGCCTCTCCGCCGCCGGCGTGCCGATCTACCAGGGCGAACCCGACGCGCCGGGCGCCCGCACGCTCGCTCCGGGAGTCTTCGAGCTGCCGCTGTTCGAGGCGATGGCGGATCTGCTGGCGGCCCAGGGCCTCGACTCGGTCACCGCGCTGGGCGGGGGCGGCTGCCGGGACTACGCGGCGCGCTACGGCACGGCGATCCTGGTCTGCGAATTGCCGCTCTGGGTGGACTCGCGGATCGGCGACGGTTCGGCGGGCGACCGAGTGCTGGGCGACCTGCTCGACGCCACCGCCGCCGACTACCGGGCCATGGCCGAGGTCGCCTCCGAGGTGCTCGCTCGCGTCGACGGCGCATTGAGCGGTCGCAGCCCGTTCGAACGGTCGGTGCGTGCGCTGGTCGCCGGGCTGCCGGGTCTCGCCGTGAGCAGACAGTCGGTGCCGCAACGAAATCGGATCGCGACCCGGGGCGAGATCTTCGTCGAGCAGTACGACTGGACCGCGATGCTGCGCCTGCGGCTGGGCGGCATGCTGCTGCGCCTGCTGGAGGACGAATACGCGCTCGGCGGCGGTACGGCGCTGGCCGCCGAGCGCGACCGGTTCGCCGCGGTATTCGATCAATGGTGCACCGATGTAGAGCTGAACGCACCCGGTGTCGCGGTGCCGCTGGCCCGTCTGGTGGGCGTCCAAGCGGAGTCGATCGTGCTGGCGGCTGCGCGGCTGCGCGCCGGACTCGCCATCTGACGAGTGATGCCCGCTCGGTCCCCCGAGTGACCAGAACGACACGGTGCGCGCGGGGTCCGGTGGCGCGCTCCGGCGTGTCGTCGGCTTAGACTGACGGTGCGTCGCCGCCGTGCGGGAGAGCCTCGGTCCGGAAACGAGTCCGAGCGCCGAAGGAGCAGCACCTCCCCGTCAATCTCTCAGGCAAAAAGGACCGTGCGGGCTTCGACGCCTCTGGAAAGCGGCGGCTTCGAGCCGCCCGCCCATGGGGAAAGGGTCTCGGCCGCCGGTCGCGGGACCCGAATCTCTCAGGCGCCACGACAGAGGGGGAGGGCCGGTACCCGTCGACCGCCTGGTCGACCCCGCCCGACCTTGGGAGCTGTTGTGACTCGCTCGTTCGCCGACCGCCATATCGGACCCGACCGGGAGGAACTGGCCCGGATCCTGGACGTCGTCGGCGTGTCGTCGCTGGACGACCTGGCGGCCGTCGCGCTGCCCGCGAGCATCCTGGACGGCGACGGCCTGGCCGGGCTGCCCGCCGCGGGCTCCGAGCACGAGGTGCTCGCCGAACTCGCCGAGCTCGCCGGGACCAACACCGTGGCCACCTCGATGATCGGGCTGGGTTACTACGACACGCTGACCCCGCCGGTGCTGGTGCGCAACCTGCTGGAGAATCCGGCCTGGTACACCGCCTACACGCCCTATCAACCCGAGATCAGCCAGGGCAGGCTCGAGGCGCTGCTCAACTTCCAGACCATGGTGTCGGAGCTGACCGGCATGGACGTCGCCAACGCGTCGATGCTGGACGAGGCCACCGCGGCCGCCGAGGCCATGACACTGCTGCGCCGGGCGGGCCGATCGAAGTCTGCACGCCTGGTCATCGACCGCGACCTTTTCCCGCAGACCAGAACGGTGCTCTACACCCGGGCCGAGCCGCTGGGCCTGGAGATCGTGGAGGCGGACCTGTCCGCCGGAGAGCTGCCCGACGGAGAGTTCTTCGGTGTGCTGGCGCAGACCCCCGGGGCTTCCGGTCGCGTCGTGGACCTGACCGAGTTGATCGCCGCGGCACACGATCGGGGCGCGTTGGTCGCGGTCGGGGCCGATCTGCTGGCGATGACGCTGATCACGCCGCCCGGTGAGCAGGGCGCCGACGTATGCTTCGGCACCACCCAGCGCTTCGGTGTCCCGCTCGGTTTCGGCGGCCCGCACGCCGGATACCTCGCGGTGCGGCAAGCGCAGGCCCGCCAGTTGCCCGGCCGCCTGGTCGGCGTCTCGGTGGACGCGGACGGCTCCGTCGCCTATCGGCTCGCCTTGCAGACCCGCGAGCAGCACATCCGCCGGGAGAAGGCGACCTCCAACATCTGCACAGCGCAGGTGCTGCTGGCCGTCGTGGCCGCGATGTACGCCTCCTACCACGGTGCCGAAGGGCTGCGGGCGATCGCCCGCCGGGTGCACGCGCACGCCGCGGCGATCGCGGCCGGTCTGGACGGCGCGGTGGTGCACGACAGCTTCTTCGACACGGTGCTCGCGCACGTGCCCGGCGGCGCGGAAGCCGTTGTGGCGAAAGCGAAGTCGCGCGGCATCAATCTGCGCTTGGTGGACGCCGACCACGTCGGCATCGCCTGCGACGAGGCGACCACCGACGCGCATGTCGCGGCCGTGCTCGAATCCTTCGGCACCGCGGTGTCGTCCGAGCCGGGGGCGCCCGCGCCGGTCGCGGCGATCGAGAGCCGGATCTCGGAATTCCTGGCGCACGCCGCGTTCACGAAATACCGGACCGAGACCGCGATGCTGCGGTATCTGCGCGCACTGTCCGACAAGGACATCGCGTTGGACCGCAGCATGATTCCGCTCGGCTCCTGCACCATGAAGCTCAACGCCGCCGCGGAGATGGAGGCCATCACCTGGCCCGGTTTCGCGCGCGTGCATCCCTACGCGCCGGTCGAGGACGCGCCCGGCTTGCTGCGGGTGGTCGCGGACCTGGAACGGTGGCTGTCGGACATCACCGGCTACGACTCGGTGAGCTTGCAGCCGAACGCGGGCAGCCAGGGCGAGTACGCGGGGCTGCTGGCGATCCGGCGCTACCACCTCGATCGCGGCGACACCCATCGCGACACCTGTCTCATCCCGTCCAGCGCGCACGGCACCAACGCGGCGTCGGCGGCCATGGCCGGGCTGCGCGTGGAGGTGGTGAAGTGTCGCGCCAACGGCGACGTCGACCTCGACGACCTGCGCGCCAAGATCGCCGATCACGCCGATCGTCTGGCCTGCATCATGATCACCTATCCGTCCACGCACGGCGTCTACGAGCACGAGGTCGCGGAGTTGTGCGCGCTGGTGCACGACGCGGGCGGTCAGGTCTACGTGGACGGCGCGAACCTGAACGCCCTGGTCGGCCTCGCCCGGCCGGGCCGGTTCGGCGGCGACGTGAGCCACCTGAATCTGCACAAGACGTTCTGCATCCCGCACGGCGGCGGCGGTCCTGGCGTCGGTCCGGTCGCGGTGCGCGCGCACCTGGCGCGGTATCTGCCCGGCGACCCGCTGGAAGCGGGGTCGCACGCGGTGTCGGCCGCGAAGTACGGCTCGGCCTCCATTCTGCCGATCACCTGGGCCTACATCCGCATGATGGGCGCCGATGGGCTGCGCCGCGCCACGCTGTCGGCGATCGCTTCGGCGAACTACATCGCACGGCGGCTGGACGAGTACTTCCCGGTGCTCTACACCGGCGAGCGCGGCATGGTGGCGCACGAGTGCATCCTGGACCTGCGCGAGATCACCAAGCGAACCGGCGTCACCGTCGACGATGTGGCAAAACGCTTGGCGGACTATGGGTTCCACGCGCCGACCATGAGTTTTCCGGTGGCCGGTACGTTGATGGTGGAACCCACCGAGAGCGAGAACCTCGCCGAGCTGGACGATTTCATCGAGGCGATGATCGCGATCCGGGCGGAGATCGACCAGGTCGCCGCGGGCGTGTGGCCGGTGACCGACAACCCGCTGCGCGGGGCGCCGCACACCGCGGCGGCGCTGGTGGGGGAGTGGGAACACCCCTACAGCCGGGAAGTCGCCGTGTATCCCCGAGGTCTCGGGCATGCCAGGGCGAAGGTGTGGCCGCCGGTGCGCCGGATCGACGGCGCCTATGGCGACCGGAACCTGGTTTGCGCCTGTCCACCGCTGGAGGCGTACGCGGACTGACCGCCGGTCCGGTCGCGTATCGACCTCACCGCGTGGCGGCCACTTTTGCGTAGGTGTTCGCCAGGTCCGGCCAACCACCCGGACTGCCCACGGCTTCGTGCATGGACTCCCAGCCCGGTCCGTGCTTATCGAAACCGGAGTGCACCAGCGTGACGGCGGTGCGGTCGGGAGCGACGGCCGAGAAGGTGACATCCACGCGGCTGGCCCGCTCCGGATCGGGTTCGTGCTTCCAGTCCAGGCCGATCGCCCAGGAGAACGCGAAGTGGGTCGGCGGCTGCCACACCAGCACGGTGCCCCATGGACATTCGGTGCCGTCGTCCTCGCGACCGAGGCAACGGCCGCCCACGCGCGGCTCGATCACCTCCTCGGCGAGCCGGCCCGCGCCGATATGGTGCTCGCGCGGCCACCAGCTGTCGATGCCGGTGGTGAACACGTCGTAGGCGGTCTCGATGGGTGCGTCGACGACGAGTTCGACGCGTACGTCCTTGTCGCTGGCCCGCTGTGTCATGACTGCTCCTGGTCGGTAGCTCGTTCTTCGGCGGCCCTCCGGCCTGCTTCGTCCTGGAAAGCCGACATCGCGGTGGTCCAGAACCGCGTGAAGTACACGCGTAGCGCGTCGATACCGGTGGGATTCAAGCGGTACACCCGGCGGGTGCCGACCGCCTCGTGGGTCACCAATCCGGCCTGTTCCAGCACCCTGAGGTGCTGCGATACCGCGGGCCTGCTCACCGGCAGATCCGCGGCCAGCTGCCCTACCGCGCACGGCCCCTTGCCGAGGCGCTCGAAGATCGCCCGCCTCGTCGGGTCACCCAGCGCCGCCAGCGCCGCATCTCGGTAAGTCCCCACGAACCGTAAGTATAGACTTACCAATAGCGACTGTCTATAGTGCGAGACGGGAGTTCTGTCTTCGCACGGGCGGCGCGCTACGGCGTGGTGAGCGCCTGGACGACCGCGGAGCCGAAGCCGATGTCGTCGGAGGTGGCCAGGCGGGTGTAGTTCCCGCCGGTCTGCTGCGCCAGGGCCTGGAGGGTCTGGGTGCCGCTGCCGCCGACCACGATGACGTCGACGCGCACCGGCCGGGTGCGGTCGGTCGCCGCGGCGATGTCCGCGGCCAGTTGGGTGCCGGTGACCGTGGAATCGTCGTCGGGTCCGTCGGTGATCAGCAGCACCGAATTGGTGCGGCCCGGCGTGTACCCGGCGACGGCGCTCTTGTACGCCGCGATCAGGGACGGGTAAGCCTGATCCGACCGGCTCTCGCTCGGGCGCACCGCGGTCAGCGCGGTGCCGACCTTCGTGCGCTGGTCGGTGGTCAGCGGGGCGGTGGCGGCGGCCACCCGGTACGGAGTGGTGCCGTCGAGGTTCTTGCCGAAGGTCCACACGCCGAGTCCGAAGTCCGGCGGCATGACCGTCATCGTGGAATTCAGCGCCGCCAGAACGTTCGCCAGACGCGTCGTGGCGCCCTCAGCCGTCCCCATCGACGCCGACACGTCGACCAGGACGGTGGAGCGCACGCCGAGTACCGGATTCGCCAGCGTGGCGCGGACCTTGTCGAGCGCGCCACGGGGCGGGACGGCGGCCGCGGTCTGCGGCGCGGCGGCGAATCCCGCCGTGACGAAGGTCTGCGCCTGCTCGGGCTTGCGTAGATAGTCGGTGAACCGTCCGGCGATGAGGTTCTGCGTCTTGTCCACCCACGCGCCGGACATCAACGCGGCCGGGTAATCGGCCACGAGCGCGGACCCGGCGGGGCGGAACGCCACGACGCCGGGCAGACCCTTCAGTTGCTGCTCGGTAGCGGCTATCGCGTGCATGGGCGCGCCCTGCGCCGTGAGCTCGGTCAGCGCGGCCGTGGTGTCGGACGCCTCGGGAGCGTCGGCGGCGAGCCCGGAGATCGCGGCGACCACCTGACCGGACTGCGCCGCCTGCTCGCTGAGCGGTTCCGCGCCCGAGACCGCGGAGCCGACCGCCGTGGCCGCGGCGAGCGTGGCGTCACCCGCGGGCAGGGCCATCCGTAGCCCGCCCCATCCGTTCAGGCCGACATCGGCGAGCGAGCCCTGCTGCAACCGCGGCAGGTCGGCCCAGGACACGTCGGCCTGCTCCAGCGCGCGACGCAGCTCCTCGGGCACCGCGAGCACGATCGGGCTGGTGGCGATGGGTACCGGCGTGCCCTCGATCAGGCCGGGCACCCGCATGGACTCGATGGAACGGGTCGAATCGGCGATCCACAGCGCCGGCTGCGGGCCGAGCGCCTTGTCCCATGGCTTGCCGCTGGTGAACGCGGCGACGACGGCCGCGGACGGCTGTGCGGTCACCTCGACCCGCGCGCAGTGGTCGCGTACTTTCGGCCGGGTGGCGTTGTAGCTGTCCGCGGCGGCCCGCACCTGCGCGGCGATGCCGGGATCGGCCGTCACGGAGAGCGTCGCGGGCCCCTCGACGCATTCGGCCGCCGCCGCACTGTCCTGGTTCGCCGCGCGATCGCGCAACTGGAACCAGA
Organism: Nocardia sp. NPDC051900; assembly: GCF_044452545.1. Taxonomy (NCBI): domain Bacteria; kingdom Bacillati; phylum Actinomycetota; class Actinomycetes; order Mycobacteriales; family Nocardiaceae; genus Nocardia; species Nocardia sp. NPDC051900. The sequence continues at coordinate 28,796 of NZ_JBITBU010000004.1, forward strand.
CGACGACGATCGCGGCCAGTAACGCAACGACGACCACTGCGATAACCGGACCTTTGCTGACGCCCCGGGATCTGGTTGCGCTGCGATGAGTGCCCACGCGGTCAGTGTATGGTCAGCGGCGCCGAACGAAGTCGGCGAGGCTCCCCGATACCGGCGCGGGTGCGCGCGGTCGTGTTGGCCCGCCGCCGTGCCGCACGGCACGACGGCGGGACCACTCAGTGGCGGATCACCCGTCCGCGGTCGAACTCGTGCCCGCCCCAGACGCCGGATTGCCCGGTGCGTGCGGCGAAGTCACCGCAGGCATCCCGGATCGGGCAGCGCGCGCAGACTTCCCGGGCGTAGTCGAAGTCCTGTGACGGGTACGGGAACCAGGCTTCGTGGTTCGGGTCGCCGCGGCAGGCCGCCCGGTGCCACCCTCGGGAATCCGAGAGCGGGAGCAGGTCGGCCAGGGTCGGCTCCGCGACGGCGGTGGTCTCGGCGCTCGTCATCTCGATCTTCTCCTTTCTCGGCTCGTGGTCAGGTCGCGGCGAGTTGCTTCCAGATCCGGCGCTGCTGCCGGATCCGATGGGTAGGGGCCTTCGGCTCCCAGAGCAGGCGCATGCCCGCCTCCTCCGGGGTGCGGTCCGCCTTGGCCGTGTTGCACGGCGCGCAGCAGGCCACGAGGTTGCCCCAGGTGTTCGGGCCGCCCCTCGACCGCGGCCGGATGTGGTCCACGGTGCGCGCCCACCCGGCGCAGTAGCCGCACCGGTTCCGGTCGCGACGCAGCACGCCCGCCAGGGTTGCCCTGCTCTCGTCGTGCACCAGCACGGCGTGCTCGAGGTAGACGTAGCGCAGCAACCGAATGGTCTGTGGCAGAGCGATTTCCACGTGCCGTGACCGGATCGGGAAGTGCGGCCTGCGGTCGGCCACGGTCTCCGCGGCGCCGGCGACCAGCAGCACGACGGCCCGGTCGGCTTTGATCTCGTCGAGCGCCTCGTAGGAGGCGTTCAGGACGAGTACGCCGCTGTGTATCCAGTTGTCTGCGGTTGTCGCCTGATCGGCGGCACGGCGGAACGTCATGGGAATCACCATGTTTCGTGCGAATTCGAGCGAAGGAGGAGAGCGATGCGGCGATCAGCCGAGGATCTGGGGGCGGCTGTCGACCGGTTCGCCGCGCCGTGCGCGCAACGGCCTGCCGATCGCGTCGCCCGCGGCCGACGATCGCGCCGCGAGGGTACTCATTCGCTTCGTCGTCTCCGGAATCACTGCCGCCCCTCCTCTCCACTGCTCGGCGGCCACCTCGAGGTGGTGGCCGGTGTCGAAACACATGGTGGCACAGCGCACCCGCCGTTGTCGGGTCATTTTTCGCCGGTGCTACGAAGGGTGATCCCGGAGGTCAGGCCGGTCGCAGTTCGGCGGCGCCGAAGGAGACGTTGAACCGGTCGCACCAGATCGCGACGCTGGTCAACCGGGCCAGGTCGGCGTCGGCGGGGATGGGGTAGTTCTGGTTGCCCTGGTTGCCTTTGAGCCTGCCCAGGTCGGTGTGACTGCCGTCGTCGAAGACGAACCACCCGTCGCGGCCTTCGCGCACCGGCGCGTCGGTGAGCCAGACGTGCAGGTCGGGGCCGTCGGAGGTGTCGAGGTCCTCCAGTCTCAGCACTCTGCTGCCGTCGGCCAGTCGCAGGATTGCGACGGTGCCCGCGGTGGCGTGCTCGTGCGAGATGAACCTGCCCCGGGCGATGGTGCGCGGCTGGGCTTCGGTCCCGCCCGGACCCGGCGCCGGGGATGCCGACGGCGCGGCCTCCTGCACGGTGGTGTCGGTGAACAGCCGCCATGGCTGGAAAACGGCCAGTCCCGCGCCCAGGCCCACGACCAGCAACGCAACGACGGCCCAGGTGATCGGCGATCGAGCGATGCCCCGTGCGGACGCCATGGATTCTCCTCGGAGTGTTCAGGGAAACTCGCCCCCATCCGATTATGGGGGCGAGCGGGCGTGGCGTCGACGGAAGAACGTCATCCGATCGGGGAGTGTCCGAGCAGGACGTGGCCCGTGAAGTGGGTCTGCTTGGCCCGCGGCAGCGGGTGGAACAGGCAGCCGTGCACGTCGCGGTAGCGCATCTCCAGCTCGCAGTCGCGCGAATAGCCGATTCCGCCGACGGTTTCGATGGCCAGGCGCACGGTGTGCACGAGTGCGTCCGCCGCGGCGGTCTTACGGCTGAGCGTCCGGCTCGCGTACTGATCGGTGTCGGCGAAGCGCAGGTTCTCCGATCCGGTGAACATGGCGTCGACGAGGTCGCCCGCGGTGGTGTGCGCGGTGGCCATCTCGCCGGCCAATTGGACGGTCGGCGCGTCGGCCCGCCCGGCGGCGAGCGTGGTCGCGATATCGACCGCGCCGTCGGCGATGCCGAGGTAGGCCGCCATGACCAGCGGCATCGCCGCGCCGATCACGACGTTCAGCAACGGCGGCCACACCGATGCCGGGCGGGTCAGCGATACCGCCGCGTCGGGCACGAACACATCCTCGAGCACCACGGTGTGCGAACCGCTCGCCCGTAAACCCAAAGTGTCCCAGGTCTTCTCGATCCGTACGCCGTCGGCGGTGAACGGGATGGCGCAATGCAGCACCTGCGGGCCGCTGGGTGCGTCGTCCCAGCGCACGCTGGTCACCAGGACGGTGCCCGCCTCGCATCCGCTGGCAGGCGCTTTGCGCGCGTGCACCCGGTAGCCGCCATCGACCCGCTCGGCGCGGCCGTTGGAGCCGACCCAGTCCGAGGCGCCGGTGCTGACCAGGATCGCACCCGCGACCACCTTGGCGAACAGTGGTGCGGCATCGATGCCGTGGTTGTGCCGCCACACCTGGGCGGCGACCAGGTGGGTGTGCATCGCGAAGGCGACCGCGGTGGAGGGGTCGTGGCGGCCCAGCTCGCGCAGGATCGCGCCCATCTCGCGGTGGGTGACCCCGCCGCCGCCGAACTCGGCGGGGACGAGCGCCGCGGACAGTCCGCTCTCGCGCAGGAGATCGAACGCGGCGAGAGAGATCTCGCCGGAGTGGTCGCGGGCGGCGACCTCGGGATGAAGAGCCTCGCCGACGCGGCGTGCGCGGGCGATCCAGTCGGTGGTGGTGTCGGTGGGGGCAGGAGCTGTAGTGGTCATGTTTCGAAGTTAGGAACGGCCGCGATAACCGGATAGTGCAGAAAGTGGACCGCCCCGGTCCAGAACCCATACCGCGTTCGCGAGGTGCCATGACGACTTCGACGCCGAGTTACGGCCAGTACTGCCCGATCTCCCGGGCACTCGACGTGGTGGGCGAGCGCTGGTCGCTGCTTATCCTGCGCGATCTGCTGCTGGGCACCACCCGGTTCAACGACCTCGCGCGCGGCCTGCCCGGCCTGTCGCGCAGCCTGCTGGCCAAACGCCTGCGGCAGTTCGAGCGAGCCGGGCTCGTGGAGAAACTGGTCGGCGAGTACCTGCTCACCGACGCCGGGCGGGAACTGGAGCCCATCCTGTTCGGCCTCGGCGAATGGGGTGCGCGCTGGACCTTCGGCACGCCGCGCGAGGACGAGCGTGACCCCGCTCTGCTGGTGTGGTGGATGCACACCAGGGTCGACACCTCGTCGTTCCCGGGCCGTCGCCACGTGCTGCACGTGCGTTTCACCGACGACCTGCGCCGATTCTGGATCGTGATCGAGGCGGGGGCGCCCTCGGTGTGCGAATCCGATCCCGGCTATCCCGTTGACGTCGCGATCAGCTCCGATGTCGCCTCGCTGTACCAGGTGTGGCTGGGGCGGCTGCCACTGGCGCACGCGCTGCGGACGGGCCGGGTGGCGTTCACCGGCACGCCCGCGCTCACCCGCCGGATGCCCTCGGTGCTGCGGCTCAGCCCCGTCGCCGGGTACGCGGACACGTCGCACCCGGACGCCGCTACTCGGCGCGCATCCTGAACTCCGGCGGCCTGCTCAGAGATTCCCGCCGACGCGCTCGAGGCGCTGGGCCACCAGTTCGCGGGCCTTCTCGCGCAGCGCGGCCGGTACCCGCTCGGATACACCGGGTCGCCCGGGGCGTAGTTCTTCGGTGCGGACGAACTCCGCGGCCGAGTCCAGCTTCCGCCGGTACTCCGGGTCGGCCTCGAAATCCCAAGCGCCGGTCAGCCTTTCGTGTCCCGCGCGGTACCGGTCACCACGCCGTCGAGCAAAGTGGTCGCGAGGATGTCGGCTATCTCGCCGGGGGAGCGGCCGCCGTGCGGGCGGTACCAGAACGACACCGTGTTCAACATGCCGAGCACGCTGTTGGTGACGACGTGGTCGTCGGTGCGCAACAACCCCTCGGTGTGACCGGCGTCGATGACGCGTTGCCAGCAGTGCTGCACCCGGTCGCGCAGGTCTTGCAGTTGCGCGGCGCGCTCGCCGGTGAGCGCGCCGACGTCGCGCAGCTGGATGGCCACCTCGCGCTGATGCCGCACGATCAGCCGCACGTGACTGTCGATCAGCTTGCGCAGCTTGGCGACCGGATCGCCGGGCCCGTCGGCGATCTGTTCGGCCTCGGTCAGCATGAGCTGCGTGTAGTCGCGCAGGATCTGCCAGAGCAGCTCTTCTTTGGAACCGATGTGGTAGTACAGCGCGCCGCGCTGCACGTCGGCGCGCTCGCCGACCTCGGCCACACCGGTGCCGTGGAAGCCCCGTTCGGCGAACAGGTCGATCGCGGCCCGCACGATCCGCGCCCTGGTGTCGCTCGCGGTCGATTCGGCCGCGGGCGGACGGCCCCGCCTACGGGACGGTGCGGTCATTTCGACGGGTCCAGCACGATCTTGCCCACCCCGTCGGCCCGCTCGGCGAACATCCGGTAGGCGGCGGGCCCGTCGGACATCGGAAGGTGGTGGGTGACCACCGCCTCGGGCCGCAGCCTGCCGCCCGCGGTGAGCTCGAGCAGCGCGGGCAGTTCGTACTGGATCGAGCACAGTCCGATGTGGAATTCGAGGTCCTTCACCTGCGCCGCCATCATGTGGAACGGATAGGCGCGGTTGTGGCTCACGCCGATCACACTGACCCGGCCGCCGTGCCCGACGGCGCTGATCGCCAGCTTGATGGTTTCGTCGGCCCCGACCGCCTCGATCGCGACATTCGCTCCGCCGCGCAGCGTTTCGCGGATCGCCTGCTTCGGATCGTCCGATTCGACCGGCTCCGCGCCGAGGTCGGCGGCGCGCTTGCGGCGTTCGGCCAGCAGGTCGACGCCGAGTACCCGCGCCGCGCCCATCGCGAACGCGGACTGGACCGCCATGAGACCGACCGGGCCGAGACCGATCACCACCACGGTGTCGCCCGGCGCGATCCGGGCGCGCCGGGCCCCGTACCACGCGGTGGGCGCGTTGTCGGTGAGCACGACGGCGGCGGTGTCGCTCACCTCGTCGGGCAACTTCGCCAGATTGCCCGCGGCGTGCGGGACGGCGAGCAACTCGGCCTGGCATCCGGCCAGTGCGCCGCCGAGCCCGTAGCAGGCATCCACCGGCAACGGATGGCGAGCGCACGCGGTGACGATCCCGGCGCGGCACTGCGCGCAGCTGTCGCAACCGGCCGAGGCGGCGACCAGCACGCGGTCGCCGACGGAGAACCCGCGGGTGTACGGCCCCACTTCCACGATCTCGCCGACGGCTTCGTGCCCGACGCCGTAACCGGCGCCGGCGACGAATCCGTGTCCGGCGTAGATGTGCAGATCGCTGCCGCAGATGCCCGCCGCGGTGACCCGGACGATCGCGCCGTCGGGGCCGGGCAGCGCGGGATCGGGCCGGTCGCCGTACGAGATCTGTCGCGGTCCGTCATAAGTCAGCGCCTTCATCGCCATCCTCCGTCGATCGGGAGGGTGGCGCCGGTGCAGAACGCCGAGGCCTCGGTGGCGAAGAACAGCGCCGCACCGACGATCTCCTCCGGCCTGCCGACCCGGCGCAGGGCATTGTGTCTGGTGAGTTCCGCGCGCAGCTCGTCCGGCCACGCCGTGGCGATGTCGGTTTCGAAAGGCCCGCACTGGATGGTGTTGACCCGCACGTTCGGCGCGAACGTCTGGGCCAGCCCTCCGGTCAGTGCGTTGAGACCGGCCTTGGCCGCCGAATAGGGGACCGCGAAGGGTTCCGGCCGGATCGCCTCGATCGAGGAGACGTTGATGATCGAGCCGCCGCCGTCGGCGGCCATCCGGCTGCCGATCAGAGCGGACAACCGGAACGGTCCTTTGAGGTTCACGCCGATGACCTTGTCGAACAGCGCCTCGGTGACCTGGTCCAGGCTGGGGTACAGCGGCGAGAGGCCCGCGTTGTTGACCAGCACGTCCACCCGGCCGAACGTGTCGTAGACGGTCTGCACCAGGGCGTCGCACTGCGACCAGTCGCTGACGTTGCAGGCCACCGGCAGGGCGCGGCGGCCGAACCGCTCGGTCACCTCATCGGCCAGCGCGGCGCAGCCGTCCAGCTTGCGGCTTGCGATCACCACGTCCGCGCCCGCTTCGGCGAACGCGAGCACCATCTGTTTGCCCAGCCCCCGGCTTCCCCCGGTGACGACAACGACCTTGTCGGTGAGTGGCACCTTGACTCCTGCATCTCCGAAAATGTTCCGATCAGTACATTAAATCCGGCGCGCGTTACGATCAAGGGGCTGTCCGGCCGACCGCCGACGGCTCACGACCCGCCGGGCGCAACGAACAGCTCACCTCGGCGTGGCGACGGATTCGGGCACAGGCATGGGCGACCCGGCGCGCGGTTACACCGCTACCCACGGGTAACATGACACTGTTTTCCCACTCGGTTTTCTCGGAAGTGAGGCAGTAGATGACAGAGCGGATTCAGGTCGGCGGGCTCCAGGTGGCACGCGTTCTCCACGAGTTCGTCGAGAACGAGGCGCTCCCCGGTTCCGGCGTGGATTCCGCCGCGTTCTGGGCCGGCGCCGAGCAGGTCATCAATGATCTCGCTCCGCGCAACCGCGCTCTGCTGGCCGAACGCGACGAGATCCAGGGCAAGGTCGACGCCTGGCACGCGGAGCACCCTGGCGCGAACTACGACAAGGCCGCCTACAAGAACTTCCTGACCGACATCGGCTACCTGCGGCCCGCGCCCGCCGATTTCCAGATCACCACCCAGAACGTCGACGAGGAGATCGCCGTGACCGCGGGCCCGCAGCTCGTGGTGCCGGTGATGAACGCCCGTTTCGCGATCAACGCCGCCAACGCGCGTTGGGGCTCGCTCTACGACGCGCTCTACGGCACCGACGCCATCTCCGAGGCGGGCGGCGCGGAGAAGGGCACCGGCTACAACAAGGTGCGCGGCGACAAGGTCATCGAGTGGGCGCGCAACTTCCTCGACGACTCGGTCACCCTGATCACCGGTTCGCACATCGGCTCGACGTCCTACAAGATCGTCGACGGCGAGCTCGAGGTCGGCCTGGAGGACGGCACCAGCATCGGTCTGGCCGACGCCTCCCAGCTGGTCGGCTACCTCGGTGATCCGGAGGCGCCGAGTTCGGTGCTGCTGAAGCACAACGGTCTGCACATCGAGATCCAGATCGACCCGCAGTCCCCGATCGGCAGCACCGACACCGCGGGCGTCAAGGACGTCGTGCTGGAGTCCGCGGTCACCACGATCATGGACTTCGAGGACTCGGTCGCCGCCGTGGACGCCGAGGACAAGGTGCTCTGCTACCACAACTGGCTCGGCCTGATGAAGGGCGACCTCGCCGAGAAGGTCACCAAGGGCGAGAAGACCTTCACCCGCACCATGAACCCCGACCGCGTGTACACCGCGCTGGACGGCGGCGAGCTGGCGCTGCACGGCCGTTCGCTGCTGTTCGTGCGCAACGTCGGTCACCTGATGACCTCCGACGCCATCTTGGACGCCGAGGGCAACGAGGTGCCCGAGGGCATCATGGACGGGCTGATCACCTCGCTGATCGCCAAGCACAGCCTGGCCGACGACGTGCAGCTGAAGAACAGCCGCACCGGCTCGGTCTACATCGTGAAGCCGAAGATGCACGGCCCGGACGAGGTCGCGTTCACCGACGAGCTGTTCGGCCGGATCGAGGACGTGCTCGGGCTGAGCCGCAACACGCTCAAGGTCGGCATCATGGACGAGGAGCGCCGCACCACGGTGAACCTCGCGGCCTGCATCCAGGCCGCCGCCGAACGTGTGGTGTTCATCAACACCGGCTTCCTGGACCGCACCGGCGACGAGATCCACACCTCCATGGAGGCCGGGCCGATGGTCCGCAAGGCGGACATGAAGTCCCAGCAGTGGATCCTGTCCTACGAGGACTGGAACGTCGACACCGGTCTCGCCGCGGGCCTGCCCGGCAAGGCGCAGATCGGCAAGGGCATGTGGGCCATGCCGGACCTGATGGCCGACATGCTCACCCAGAAGATCGGTCACCCGCGCGCGGGCGCGAACACCGCGTGGGTGCCCTCGCCCACCGCCGCGACCTTGCACGCGACGCACTACCACCTGGTCGACGTGTTCAAGCGGCAGCAGGAGATCGCCAAGGGCGGTCGCCGCGCCACCGTCGACGAGATCCTCGAGATCCCGCTGGCCGCCGCGCCGAACTGGACCGACGAGGAGAAGCGCCAGGAGCTGGACAACAACTCGCAGTCCATCCTCGGCTACGTGGTGCGTTGGATCGACCAGGGCGTCGGCTGCTCCAAGGTGCCCGACATCAAGGACGTCGCGCTCATGGAAGACCGTGCGACGCTGCGCATCTCCAGCCAGCTGATGGCCAACTGGCTGCGCCACGGCATCGTCAGCGCCGATGAGGTGGTGGCCAGCCTGGAGCGGATGGCCCCGGTCGTCGACCGGCAGAACGCGGGCGACCGGAACTACCGGCCGATGGCGCCGGACTTCGCGGGCAGCATCGCGTTCCAGGCGGCCAAGGAACTGATCCTGGAGGGCGCCAAGCAGCCCAACGGGTACACCGAGCCGATCCTGCACCGCCGTCGCCGTGAGGCGAAGGCGCTGGCCTGCGTCTAGTCTCCGTGTGTCGCGAATCCCCCGGTCCCGTCGGCCGGGGGATTCGCGCTTTCGCGGGCGACCAGGAGTTTCGACTCTTGTATATCGGTCCGTTACCCTGGGGGCCGCACGAGATCGTCGATTTGTGAGGAAGATTCATGGGAAGCGTTGTGCTCGACATCGTGGCATTGGTCGTTAATCGCGCGGCGATGTTCTGGAATTGGATGGCCACCGGATCGGCGGGCTTCCCTCCGCTGTGAACGTGCGGTCCACGATCTGCTGCGAGTAGTGAAGTCCCCTGGTCAGGTGTGCTGGCCGGGGGATTTTCTATTCCGGCCGGAATCGGGAAACGTTCCGAATTGTTTGTTTTCACACCGGTGGATCTCGCTGCCTGGTGAAGTGCGTAGTCATCGGTGCCGGAATTCGCCGGACATCTGGACCATGCGAACTCGGGCGCGGTCTCCGGAATTGGACCGCGCGAGCTTTCCGCCCGCTTCCCGCGTCGCTGTGATCGTCGGTGCCCCGGGGGATTTCGCCGCCGATCCCGCGCGCGAAGCTCCTGCCCCTCGTATCTTGAACACGTGAACTCCGCAGGGTCCGTGCGCACACGGTCGCGTATTCCTCGTTGGTTCGTTCTGTGGATGGGGCTCCTGACCGCCCTGGTCGCGCTCTGCTGCGCGGCGCTGTTCTGGCAACTCGCGGCGGAGGGCACGTTCCCGACCCTCGTCGTGCTCTGGGCGGTGCTCGGTGTGCTCGGCGGGATCGCCGTCCTGTTCGGACTGCTCGGGCTGCTGCGCTACCGTGCCGTGTTCCACAGCCTCGCCTCGCCCGTGCTCATCGCGGCCCTCGTGGCGTCGGCCCTCTACGACGTCCCGGAGGACACCGGCTGGGGCCTCTCCCGTGGGATCCTCGAAGACCAAGCCGTCGACTGCGCGCACTCCGGCCACCGCAGCCGCCTCGGCGTCTACACGATCACCTTCATCACGCCCCGCGACGGCGGCTGCCTGTTCTACACCCAAACGGGCGACTCGAATTCGGAGGGCTTCGCCTTCTTCCGCGACCCGGCCACCCCGCCGCACCTCGGCCCGCCCGCCACCAACGGCATCGAATACGCCGCTTTCGACGGCCAGTGGTACCGCTTCGTCGACACTCACTGAGCGCGGTCGGCAGATTCGGGGGACGGATCACCATTCGAACGGGAGCGGTCGGCGGGGCTCGATCCAGAGCGCTTCGGCGAGGGCACACAGCGTTCCGTCGCTTCGTGACAAGGCCACGCCGACCGTGTGCTTGCGGCCGTCCGATGAGATCGGCCACCCGTAGGACAGGTAGGGGTCGCCGGCGCGGACCGGTTCGAGCTGCGTGGCGGTGAGAGCGGCGGTGACCGCTCCGGGGCGCAGATCGCGCAGCGCCATCGCGGCCCAGCCGCCGGGGCAATCCAGAGCGGACCAGACGTTCTCGGTGGGCAGCAAGCCATCGGGTCCGGCGAGCGCGGGATCCGGTGTCCAGGCGGCGATGACCATGTCGTGCGTGGACATGGCCCAAGGCGACAAGCGCAATCCACGTCCGGGCGCGCAGGCCGCACCGCAGCCGTAGCAGTGGCTCATCTTGCGCAGCGCGCCTGCGGTCGCGCTCGCCGCTCGAGCCTGTTCCCAGCTGGGCGCGGGCCGCGGCGTGACCGTGACCGTCGATGGGGACGCTTCGGCGAGTACCGCACCGTCGAGGTCGGTGAGTGACGCGCCGCCGGAGCCGTCGGCCGCCAGTACCAGCGGAGTGTCCACGGACACGCCGCGGCGGAAGTCGACGCGCACCTGCGTGGCGCCGCTCGCGGCGGCGAGCAGTCCCGCTACATACCCGCCGAACGCCACACCCGGGTATCCGCGCACGTGCGCGGGCACCTTGATCGCATCGGTCCGAATCATCTGTTGCCCAACCTCTCCCGGCCGACGATCATGACCCGGTTCAGCCGACCATACCGTCGCGGTGTCGCCGGGCCGTCGCCGGGCCACCTGTCGACGCAGGTCGAGGGGACGACGGAATATCCGACGCTCCGCACGCTGTTGCGCCGACATGTGACGAACGCTGGAATGAACGTACTGATCGTGTACGCCCACCCGAAGCCGGACTCACTCACCGGCGCTCTGAAAGACGTTGCGGTGCGCCAGTTGCGGGCGGACGGGCACGAGGTGCGGATCACCGACCTCTACGCGATGGGGTGGAAGGCCGCCGCCGATACCGACGATTTCGGCGCGGCCGAGGAGCCCAACTTCATGCTGGCCTCGGGTGCGGCCTACCGCGACGGGACGCTGAGTCCCGACATCCGCGCCGAGCAGGAGAAACTGCTGTGGGCCGACGCCGTCGTCCTGCATTTCCCACTCTGGTGGTTCGGCATGCCCGCGATCATGAAGGGCTGGGTGGACCGGGTTCTCACCTGCGATTTCGCCTATGGAGCCGGGGGTAAGGCGTTGCCCAGATATGGGGCGGGCGTCCTGGCCGGGCGGCGCGCGATGCTGGTGGTCTCGGTCGGGGGCAGGCAGCCGTCCTACTCCGATCGCGGGATCAACGGCCCCGTCGAGGATCTGCTGTTCCCGATCCACCACGGCATCCTCTACTACACCGGCATGGACGTGCTGCCGCCGTTCGTGGTGCACGACACGATCCGCCTCGACGCCGCGCGCTTCGACGACGTCGCGTACGACCTGCGGCGGCGGATGTCGGAGCTGGCCGAACTGGAGCCGATCCGGTACCGGCCGCAGGGCGGCGGCGACTACGACCGGACTCTGCGTCTCGTGGCTGGTCGCGAAGCGCGGGGAGCGACCGGCTTCGGATTGCACGTGGCGTCGTAGCCGCCCGGGTGATCAGGGCGGCAGTGGGGTCGCTCCGCGCTGGGTGAGCAGCATGCCCATCACCCCCGCCTCTTGGCCTTGCCCATGGATCATGGAACGCGCGATCTCTTTGACCGGCCCGGAGCCCAGGAGACCGTCGGCGGCCTCGGCCATCGCGATACCGCCTTGGTGGTGGCGAAACATCAGTTGAAGGAACAGTATCTCCGCGTTCCGGCCATGTGCCGCTGCCAGATTGTCCAGTTCCGCCGTGCTCGCCATCCCGGGCATCAGGGGCGCCGTCTGCGCGGCCGTCGCCTGATGGCCATGCGCCGACGCGTCCGCGCCGTGCATCCACGCCATCGGGTGTACGGAGCTGGGCGGCGCGTCCGCCAGGCGCAGCCAGCCGAGCATGGTGCCGATCTCCAGGCGCTGTGTGCGGTCGAGTTGTTCGGCCAGCCGGGCGACCGCCGGATCGACCGAGCGATCCAGCCGCTGCACCATCAGCAGCGCTTGCTGGTGATGGGTGGTCATGTCCTGTACGAAGCCGATCTCGACATCGGTGAGCACCGGTGCGGCGGAACGACTTTCCGGAAACACCAGCGGCCGCAGAGCGGCGCCGAGCACGAGCAGCGCGAAGGCCGCCGAGACCAGGGCGGCGGTCGACATCCAGCGCCGCATCGCTACGACCCGACGATCGACCGCTGGTCCGCCGGTGGCGAGTACACGTCGTCGTCCAGTCGCAGCACCATGAACCCGTTGTCCGAGCATGCGACGTACAGCTGTGATCCGCGCCATTCCGGTGGTGAGAAGCACCAGTCGGTGGACACATCGCCGAAGGCGAGGCGGCCGGTGCGCGGGGTGGTGGCGTCCAGGGGGTTGAACTGTCCCTCCAGTACGGCGCGCACCGCCGGAGGGGTGCTCATGAGCGGAACGCCGATGAGCGAGGCGAGCGCGTGCGGCGAGTTCCACAGGCTCATGTTCTGCCCGGTGCGGGCGGGCGGGTTGTAGTAGGCGATCTCGCGGATGGCGTAGGGGTCGCGGATGTCGAACACCCGGATGCCGGAGGAGATCCATCCGCAGGCCAAGGCGGTCGGGTTGTCCTGCCGGTCGGCGGCGCAGTAGTGCGATTCGTAGGCGAAGGCGGAACCACCCATCGACGAACCGATATTGCTGTCGATGTGCTGCGGCAGGTTGATCTCGAGCTTGATCTTGTTGGCCACCCTGGGCGCCGTCTCGTCGGAGATATCGATGAGTTTGACGCCGCCGGAACCGCCTTCGTCGACGGTGTAGAGGTAGGGCTTGCCGTCGTAGAAGACCGGGATGCTGTGCTGGGTCGCCCAGCCGTCCGTCCAGAACACCCGGCCCAGATGGTGCACCTGCGGGTTCGGGTCGCGGCGCTGCACCGCGCTGACGTCGAGGACGGTGAATCCGCCGAGCGCGGAGATGTACATCCGATCGCCGTCCGGGCTGATGCCGAATCCGTGCGCTTCGATGCCCGTCAAGCCCTGCCACACCACGTGCGGGTCGGCGGGGTCGCTCAGGTCCACCGCGCTGACGAAGCCGGGCGCGACTCCGGAGGCCCAATAGGTGTTGCCGTCGGGGGAGAAGCCGCCCTCGTGCGTGGTGATCGGCAGCGGCATCGCCAGATTCGTCCCCGGACCGGGATTGAGCAGCCGCGGATGCGCGCAATCGGAGATGTCGTAGACCGACAGGTAGCCCACACCCTCGCCGACCGGCACGCCGGTGCCGACCAGCAACTTGCGCTCGGTGTTGACCTTGAGGCTCTCCCAGGTGCCCGCGAGCATCGCGGGCTCGGTCAAAGTCGCCGTCGGACGCGGATTCGCCGGATCGGACACGTCGAGCACCTGGACGCCACGGCCCTCGCTGATCAGGTCGCCGGGAAAGAACGAGCCCAGATAGGCGCAATGCTCGAAGCTGGTGGAGGTGATGCCCGCGCCGCGTCCCGCGTAGCCGCCGACGTAGGAGATGTTGCACCGGTAGCCCTGCGTGCTGCGCCCGCTGTCGCGGTCGGCGGCGGTGACATCGCCTTGCAGTCCGCTCTCGGGGGCGGCGCCGGGGCCGCAGTCGGCGCGGGGAACCGAAGTGCGCCCGACGTCGAGGAACTCCTCGACCGCGTTACGAACGTCCGATGGCGGATCGGCCGAAGCGCTCACGGGCAGCAGCACGGCCGTAACCATGCCGATGGTGAGCAGAGCCAGCGGTTCGGCACGGCACAGTCTGGCCAACGGGCGCATCGTCGCGACCCCCCAACTTCGTCGTCGAGATTGGCTACCCACGGTGACTGGGACAGTCACCGCTGAACTGACTGAATGGTAATGATTTCCGTCGGCCCGAGGGTGAGTTTCGTCGAATCGCAGACGATTCGCGAAGTTTTCCGGTCCGCGTGGTCAGCGCGACTGGGTCGGTCCGGTGCCGAGCGTGGCCGAATTCGGGTGCTCCGACAGGAGTTCGTCGCAGGCACCCAGGAAGACGCGTCGTAGTCCGGCTGCGCGTTCCGCCAACTCGGCCTGGGCGCGGACGTACTCCGCCCGCCCCGAGGGTGTCTCGATGCGAACCGGCTGGTAACCGAGGCCGGACAGGTCGTACGGGCTGGCGCGCATGTCCAGTTCCCTTGCGGCGCAAGCCAACTCGAAACAATCCAGGAGCAGCTCCGACGAGATCAGCGGGACCAGCTTGAAGCCCCACTTGTACAGATCCATATTCGCGTGCAGACAGCCCGGCTGTTCGCGACGCAGCTGGTCGGCTCGGGTGAGCGGCTCGGCGTTGCGGCCGACGGCGTCCGGGGTGAAGAAGCGGTAGGCGTCGAAATGCGTACAGCGCAGCGACATCGTGTCGAGCACGCTGTCGGTGCCCGCGCGTCCCAGCCGCAGCGGCACCCTCTGGTGGCGGATGTCGTCGGTGCGATACACCATCGCCCATTCGTGCAGCCCGAAGCAGGACAGATGAGCGGGCCGGGACGCGGTGGCACGCAGCAACTCCGCGACGAACGCGACGGTATCGCGGCGTTTGTCCAGGTATGCGGGATCGGCGGTGCAGAAGCCCGCAGCGCCGGAATCGGTGACCACGTGGTGATACCCGCGCGCATCGCGGTATTCGGCGGCATCGGCCATCCCGATGCCGTATCCCGGATGCCAGCGCCGCAACTGGGCGGGTTTGTGCCCGTAGTAGGTGAACAAGAAGTCGATCACCGGGTGCGACGAACCTTGCGCCCGCCGCTCGAGATAGGGCCCGACCAGATCGTCCAGCCGGACCCGGTGCGCGGCGGCGGACTCCCGCCATCGCGCACCGGACAACACCCGCATGGTCATCGCACCCCGCGCGGGCACGCTGCCCGAATCGTCATTCGCCCACCCGATGCGTTCCGTCTCGGACGGTGCCGACGAATTCCTCCACCAAGTCCTCCAAGGCGACGATGCCGGTGGTGTTGCCCCGGTCGTCGACCACGCGGCCGAGATGGCTGTTGGTGCGCCGCAGCCGCGCCAGCGCCTCGTAGAGCGTGGCGCCCATGCCCACCGTAGGCAGCGGGCGGATATCGGTGCGCGGTATCGGCGTCCCCGGACCGGCGCTCTCGTCGGCGACCTTGTCGAGCACGTCCTTGACGTGCAGGTAGCCGACCAGCGAGCCGTCGTTCGCCCGCACCGGGAACCGGGAGAAACCCGTCTCGGCGACTGCGGATTCGATGTCGCCGAGTGTGGTCCCGTTGCCGCGCAGCGGAATCGATCGGGTCGCGTCCAGCGGCACCATCACGTCGGCGACCACCCGGTCGCTGGTGCCGAGCGCCTGCGTGAGGCGGCGATGCTCCTCCTCGTCGAGCAGCCCCTCCGAGCGGGACTCGCCGATCATCTCGGCCAGTTCCACCGTCGACACGGTGGCCTCCAGCTCGTCCTTCGGCTCGACCCGCAGCAGGCGCAGCGACAGGTTGGCGGCCAGGTTGTACAGCGCGATGAGCGGGCGGGCCAGCCGCAGCCACATCAGGTGCACCGGCACCAGCAGCAGCGCGCTGCGCTCCGGCCCGGCCAGCGCGATGTTCTTCGGGATCATCTCGCCGAACAGGATGTGCAGGATCACCACGATGGTCAGCGCCAGCGCGAACGCCACCGGGTGCAGCAGTTGCTGCGGCAAGCCGAGTAGGTCGAACGGGCCTTCCAGCAGGTGCGCTACGGCGGGCTCGCCGACGCGGCCGAGCAGGATCGAGCAGATGGTGATGCCCAGCTGCGCGGCGGCGAGCATCATCGAAAGGTTCTCGCCCGCTCGGATGACGGTGTTCGCGTTGCGCTTGCCCTGCGCGGCCAGCGCTTCAAGCCGGTCGCGGCGGGCGGAGATGAGCGCGAACTCGGCGGCGACGAAGAACGCGTTGCCTGCCAGCAGCACGACGGTGAGCAGGACGCCGAAGAGGTCACCCATGGCTGTGCTCCTTGGTCGCGAGGGCGTCGGCGTCCACCGGGATCAACCGGACCCGGTCGATGCGCCGTCCGTCCATGCGCTCGACCCGGGCGATCCAGCCGCCGGAGCCGTGGTTCTCCGGCGCCGTCCACTGCTGCGAGCGAGGGTTGGGCAGCACGACTTCGTCGCCGGGCACCGGGATGCGGCCGAGCCGGGTCAGCACGAGGCCGCCCAGCGTCTCGTACTCGCCCTCCGGCGCGTCGTACCCGGTGGCCCGGGAGACCTCGTCGATACGCAGCAGGCCCGAGCAGTCCCAGCCGTCGGAGACGCGCCGTACGTCGCGCTCCTCCTCGTCGTGCTCGTCGCGGACGTCGCCGAGGATCTCCTCGATGATGTCCTCCATGGTGACCAGGCCCGCGGTCCCGCCGTACTCGTCCACGACGAGGGCGACCTGCATGCCGTCGGCGCGGACCCGTTCGAGCACCTCGTCGCCGTCCAAGCTGGCGGGCACGATCGGCACCGGCTGGGCGAGCCGGTAGAGGGGGGTCGTCCGGCGCGCGTGCACTGGGCGGGTGAAAGCCTGCTTGACGTGCACGAAGCCGAGGGTGTTGTCGAGATCGCCGTCGATCACCGGGAATCGGGAGTAACCGGTGCGGCCCGCCGCGTCGATCAGATCGGCGATGGTGTCGTCCTTGTCGAGCGACTCGATCTTCACCCGCGGAGTCATCAGTTCTTCGGCGCTGCGCTCGCCGAACTGCAGCGAGCGGTCCATCACCTGGGCGGTGGGCTGGTCGAGCGCGCCGCGCAGCGCTGACGTGCGCACCAGGGAGCCGAGTTCCTGCGGCGAACGGGCCGAGCGCAACTCCTCGGCGGGCTCGACGCCGAGCCTGCGAACCACCCAGTTGGCGGTGCTGTTGAGGAAATGGATCATCCACTTGAACACCACCGAGAAGCTGACCATCGGTCCGGCCGTGACGCGGGCGGTGGCCAGCGGCTTGGCGATGGCGATGTTCTTGGGCACCAGCTCGCCGTAGATCATCGACAGCGAGGTGGCCAGGATCAGCGCGAGCGTGAGCGCGACGCCGCCCGCGGCGGCTTCGCTCAGCCCGATGCCGGCGAACACCGGATGCAGCAGCCGGGCCAGTACCGGCTCGGCGATATAACCGGTAATCAGCGTGGTGATGGTGATGCCGAGCTGGGCGCCGGACAGCTGGAACGACAGCGTGCGATGCGCCTTGCGGACCATGCGGGCGCGGACGTCACCGGTGCGGGCGTGCGCCTCGACGGTGCTGCGCTCCAGGGCGGTAAGGGAGAATTCCGCGGCGACGAACAGGGCCGTGCCGACGGTGAGTGCGATGAATCCGATCAGGCTGAGCGCGGTGAGCGCGACGGACATGGTCAGCACCACCCGAACGGTGCTGCGTGACGGCCTGTGCGGAATGGGACTACTGCGGGGAGGGGGACGCCGGGTCGGTCACCCGGCTCGATAGAGGAGCCCTCCTGTGCGGCGCCCTCGGACGCGGGTGACAACTGGATCCTTTCGCAAACGAGTCGTGGTGCCGGTGTCCGGCAACCACCATGCTACCGGCCCACGTGCCGAGTGGCGTGGGCCGGTGCCGGTGCGATGCGTGTGTCGGCGCTCACCAACCGCTGGGCAGCGGGCGGCCTTCGGCGAATCCGGCCGCG
Source organism: Nocardia sp. NPDC051900 (assembly GCF_044452545.1). NCBI lineage: Bacteria > Bacillati > Actinomycetota > Actinomycetes > Mycobacteriales > Nocardiaceae > Nocardia > Nocardia sp. NPDC051900. The sequence continues at coordinate 46,655 of NZ_JBITBU010000004.1, forward strand.
GACTGCACGCCGAGCACGGCCTTGTCGTGGAATTCGGCGAGCGTCCGTGCTCCCGCGTAGGTGCACGCGCTGCGCACACCGGAGCAGATGTGGTCGATGAGGTCCTCGACGCCGGGACGCTCGGGGTCCAGCCGCATCCGCGAGCTGGAGATGCCCTCTTCGAACAGTCCCTTGCGCGCTCGGTCGAATTCGCTGTCGGAGGCGGTGCGGGCGGCGACGGCCCGCTTGGAGGCCATGCCGAAGCTCTCCTTGTACGCGTTGCCGTCGCGATCGACCCGCAGGTCGCCGGGGGACTCGTAGGTACCGGCGAACCAGGAGCCGATCATCACGTTGGACGCGCCCGCGGCCAGCGCGAGCGCCACGTCGCGGGGATGGCGCACGCCGCCGTCGGCCCAGATGTGCACGCCGAGTTCCGCGGCGGCGGTGGCGCATTCGGCCACCGCGGAGAACTGCGGGCGGCCGACGCCGGTCATCATCCGGGTGGTGCACATGGCGCCGGGGCCGACACCGACCTTGACGATGTCGGCGCCCGCCGCCGCGAGATCCCTGGTGCCCTCGGCGGAGACGACGTTGCCCGCGACCAGCGGGACTCCGAGCCCGAGATCGCGCACGGCGGTGAGCGTTTCGAGCATCTTGGCCTGGTGTCCGTGCGCGGTGTCGATGACCAGCAGGTCGGCGCCCGAATCCACGAGGGACTTGGCCTTGGCGGCCACGTCGCCGTTGATGCCGACCGCGGCCGCGACGCGCAGCTTGCCCGCGGCGTCGACGGCGGGCTGGTAGATGCCCGCGCGCAGGGCGCCGGTGCGGGTGAGTACGCCGGCCAAGGTGCCGTCCTCGGCGGTGAGCACGGCGAAGTCGGCGTGCTCGGCGTGCAGCAGGTCGAACAGGTCACGCGGGGTGGTGGTCGCGGGGGCCCGCACGAAATCGGTGACCGCGACCTCGCGGAGCCGGGCGAAGCGGTCGACGTCGGCGCAGGCGGCCTCGGTCACCACGCCGACCGGGCGTCCTTCGTCCACCACCACGACCGCGCCGTGCGCGCGCTTGTGCATCAGGGCGACCGCCTCGGAGACCGAACGGTCGGAGGCGAGGGTGACCGGGGTGTCGGCGGTGAGCGAGCGGCTCTTGACGAAGGCGATGGTGTCGGCGGCCGCGGTGATCGGCAGGTCCTGGGGGAGGACCACGATGCCGCCGCGGCGGGCCACCGTCTCGGCCATTCTGCGCCCGGCCACGGCGGTCATGTTCGCCACGACGATGGGGATGGTGGTGCCCGACCCGTCGGTCGTCGACAGATCGACGTCGAAGCGCGACGCGACGTCCGTCCGATTCGGGACGAGGAAGATGTCGTCGTAGGTCAGGTCGTACGGCGGCTGATGACCGGGAAGAAAGCGCACTCGACCGATGATATCCGCGCGCCGACCGGTGTGCGCCGTTCTGCCCGGGGCTCGACAGTGCGGATATGCGGTGCGTCGTCTGTCCCGTCGGTCTTTCTTCGCCTGTGGGCTCAGGCGGCGGCTTGCGAGCGGGAGAGCATGATCGTCGCGGCGGCCATGACGAGCACCGCGCCTCCGGTGATGACCAGTCCCGCGGTGTCCGTCCGCAACCGCTCGTCCAGCACGGCGATGCCGATGAACGCGGCGGCCAGTGGCTCGACGACCGTGACGGCGGGCAAGGAGGCGGTCAGCGGTCCCGCGTGATAGGCGCGCTGCTGCAGGTAGACGCCGGTGACACCGGCCCCGATGAGTGCCCAGGTCTGCCAGCCGCTGAGCACATCCCCGAGACCGTGTTCGAACAGGTCGGTGACGTAGTCGGTGAGCGCGGCGGCGAGTCCGTAGAGGGCGCCGCTCGCGGCGCCGATCAGCAGCGCGCGCCACGCCGGGTCGCGCGCGGTGATGCCACCGGCGGTGGCGGCGGCGATCAGGCCGAGCAGGATGCCCAGGGGCACGAGCCAATCTCGCAGTGGCGCATCGGTGTTGCCCTCGGTCGGATTGCCGACGAGCAGGAAGCAGGCCAGCGCGGCGGTCAGCGCGAGGGCGGTCGCCCAGGTGCGCGGCGCCACGCGGCGGTCGTTGAGCCGAGCGGACATCGGTAGCGCGAACACCAGCGCGCTCACCAGGATCGGCTGCACCAGCAGCACCGCGCCCAGGGTGAGCGCGACGACCTGCATGGCGTATCCGCCCGCGTCGCCGACGACGCCCGCCCACCAGCGCGGGGTACGCATCAGCGAGCGGATCAGCGACGCGCCCTCCGGCACCGCGGCCGCCGCGTGCTGTTGCGCGACCGCGGCGACCGCGAACAGCAGCGCAGCGAGCAGGGCGCAGAGGACGGCGGCTGCCGCGTGAGTCGACACGTTCTAGTTTGCTCCGCGATTGCCCCGCTTCGGTGACTGCTGCGCGCGTACGGCGCGTCGCCGTGTCCGGCCCGGCGTGTCGCCGGAGGCGTGCCCTGCGGCGCGTCCGGAGAATCCGCCCGCCGTAGCGGAACGGCGGTGGGACGCACCCTCGACCGAACCCGCACTGTGCCCGGCGGAGCTGCCGGTGGCGGGCTTCCCGGCGACTTTCGCCTGGCCGCGACGACGCCCCGGCGCGGTGACCGATTCACCACCACGGCTCGGCACCGAGCCCGACCGGGACTGCTTCGCCGCACCGGCGCCGCGGCCACCGGCCTGAGCTGTCTCCGCACGCCGGTTCGCTTGACGCCGTGCGGGTTTCGTCGCCGGGGTGGTCGCGGGCGCGGCGGAAGCCGGAACCACCGGAGTTCCGGACGGGCGGCGGGCACCGGTGATCTCGACCAGGGTGCGGTCGCCGGGACGGACCGCGACTCCGTCCACTTCGACACCCGCCTTACGGGCCATCGACTCGACGTCGCGGCGCTCTTCGTCCATCACCAGCGTGACGACCACGCCGTCCTCACCCGCGCGGGCGGTGCGCCCGGCCCGGTGCAGATAGGCCTTCGGCTCCGGCGGCGGATCGACATGCACGACGAGGGAGATCCCGTCGACGTGGATGCCGCGCGCGGCGACGTCGGTCGTGACCAGCACCGGCACCGAGCCGTCGGCGAACGCGGCGAGGGTGCGGGTGCGATTGTTCTGCGCCTTGCCGCCGTGCAGCGCGCCCGCGGCGATGCCCGCCCCGCGCAGCTGTTTGGCGAGCCGGTCGGCGCCGTGCTTGGTACGGACGAACATGATGGTCAGCCCGTCGCGGGCGGCGATCTCGGTGGCGACCGCCCGCTTGGTCACCTTGTCGCCGACGTAGAGCAGGTGATGCGACATCGTGGTGACCGAGGCCGACGGCGGTGCGGTGGAATGCGTGACGGGAGAGCGCAGGTAACGCTTGACCAGCTTGTCGACCTCGCCGTCCAGCGTGGCCGAGAACAGCAGGCGCTGACCGTCGCGCGGCGTGCGGTCGAGCAGCTTGGTCACCTGCGGCAGGAAACCCATGTCGGCCATGTGGTCGGCCTCGTCGAGCGCGGTGATCGTCACGTCGGACAGATCGGCGGATCCCTGGGTGAGGAGGTCGGCGAGCCGTCCGGGCGTGGCGATGAGCAGGTCGACGCCGCGGGCGAGCCGGTCGGCTTGGCGTTTGATCGGGGCGCCGCCGACCACCGCGGCCACGCGCAGGCCGAGCGAAAGCGCCGGTTCGTCCAGTGCCCGCTCGATCTGTGCGGCCAGCTCGCGGGTCGGCACCAGGACCAGTCCGCGCGGGCGGCCCGGCTTGGCCGCGGCGCCGGCCAGCCGGGTGAGCATCGGGAGGCCGAAGGCCAAGGTCTTTCCGGAACCGGTCGGCCCGCGGCCGAGCACGTCCTTGCCTGCCAGGACGTCGGGCGTCGTGGCGGCCTGGATCGGAAACGGCGTCTCGATGCCGTCGCGTCGCAGTGCCTGGACGAGCACGGCGGGCAGGCCCAGACCCGCGAAGGTCGCGGGGGGCGCCGCGGCGACGGTGGTCGAGGGGGTCACGAGGAGGATGTGCCTTTCGTCGCACGGCGCGTTCCACGCGGATCGCGCTGTTCGGTGGGATGGAGAACGGTGCGCGATGCGGTTTCACCGCGCGGTGGCGCGGGCGATGACGCGCGCCGGGTAAAGCGAGAGGATGCGGCCGACCGGAGGCGGGCCGAAGGTTCAGGATACGTGCCGGGGAGTCAGCCGTGGAACAGCCGACTCAGTTCCACGAGCCAGGGTACGGCCACGGCCTGCGTCGGCACCACCAAGATGGCGGCCGAGCCGAGGTAGGCGGCCGTGGCGATGCGCAGGTCCCCGATCCGGCCGCTCAGCCGCTGGATGCGGATGAGCGTGGTGGGGCCGCCCGCGGCGAGCGCGCCTTGCGGCGCGGTGGACTTCGCGCAGGCGACGAGGGCGCGGGCCAGCGGCTTCGGTCCGGTGACCTTGACCGCCGAGTCGTCCGCGAGCAACTCGATGAGCAGTTTCACCGAGCCGAGCGCCGCCTTGCTGCGCACCACCCGGGGGAACGCCTCGTGCACGGCCGTGAACGCCTCCAGCACGAGATCGTGCCTGGCCCGCAGGTGCGAACGTTCGTGGCTGACGATGGCGGTGACCTCGGCGTCGGCGAGATTGGTCAGAGTGCCTTCGCTGAGCACGACGCGCTGGCGCAGGCCGGGCAGGCAGTAGGCGATGGGCTCGGTGGCGGCCAGCACCCGGATGTCGGCCGCGCGCCGGTGCGGACCGCTCTGGTCCAGCAGGTCGACGAGCATGCGGTGGCGCGACCGCCGCCTGCGGGTGTGCACGCCGACCCGGATGATCGCGTAGATCAACCGGGCGCCGATCAGCAGCGTGAGCGCGAAGACGAACACGTACGCCAGCCACAGCGGCAGGCCGAGCGCGTCGATCTCCCTGGTCGGCGCGGTGGTCGGGCGGCCGTCGGGACCGGGCACGAGAAGCTCGGCGGCGATGGCCAACCCGGAGCCGAACGCGCTGAGCACGGCTGCGAGCGCGATGGCCTGCCAGAGCACCAGCGCTGCTCGGGGCGTCCGGTAGGTCCAGGTCGCCCGGCTGAGCAAGGCCGGGGCAGGCCCCGCGAGAAGCAATGCCAGTCCGGCGAATACCGGCGCGGTTGCGTTCATCGACTCAGCTCACTGCGTTGTGGGGCCAGGGCGCCCGAGGAGTCTACTGCGGCGGGGGCGGCGAGTCCTCGGTTGCTTCGAGCTTAGCGAGTGCTTCGCGCAGAGCGGCAGCCTCGTCCTTGCCGACCTGTTCCACGAAGTGCACCAGGGCCGCGGCACGGCTGCCCGCCGCGTCGGCCTGTTGCAGGGCGTCGACCATCAGGCTGGCCACGAGTTCGTCGCGGGTGTGCACCGGCGCGTAGCGGTGCGCGCGGTCGTCGCGCCGCTGGACCACGAGGTTCTTCTTCGCGAGGCGTTGCAGCACGGTCATCACCGTGGTGTACGCGAGCTCACGGCGTGCGGCGAGCGCCTCGTGCACCTGCCGGACCGTTTGTGGTTCGTCGGCCGACCACAACTGGTCCATGACCGCTTTCTCGAGTTCACCAAGACCTGCCATTCCCTAATTTTAGGTACTCAACGACGAGGATGCGTACTACAGGGTGTCGTAACTATGGAATAGCTGGTGTGTCATTTCTCATACGGCGTGGTCTCGGGCGTTGTGGCAGCCGGTCCGCCCACCTTTCCGCGCACGTGCCTGGCGCCGATCGGCACGATCATCGGGCGGCCCGACACCGGGTCCTCGAGCACCCTCGCGTCCAGGTCGAACACTTCGCGCAGCAGCTCGACCGACACCACCTCGCCGGGGGCGCCCGCGGCGACCACGCGTCCGTCGCGCATGACGACCAACTGGTCGCTGTAGCGGATCGCGAGATTGAGATCGTGCAGCACCATCACGACGGTGCGGCCGAGATCGGCGTGCAATCGGTCCACCAGGTCGAGCACCTCGATGGAGTGCGCCAGGTCCAGATAGGTGGTCGGCTCGTCGAGCAGCAGGATGTCGGTGCCCTGGGCCAGTGCCATCGAGATCCAGGCGCGCTGGCGCTGGCCGCCGGACAGCTCATCGAGCGGCCGGCCGGCGAGGTCGGCGATCCCGGTTTTTTCCAGCGCGGTCGTCACCTCGGATTCGTCGGTTCCCGACCACTGCCGGAACCAGGACTGGTGCGGGTGGCGTCCGCGGGCGACCAGATCGGCGACGGTGAGCCCTTCCGGCGCGATCGGCGACTGCGGCAGCATGCCGACGACGCGGGCGATGTCCTTGGTCTTCATCGTCGAAATAGCCTTGCCGTCCAACAACACTCGGCCTTCTCGCGGGCGCAGCAGGCGGCCGAGCGAACGCAGCAGGGTGGACTTCCCGCAACCGTTGGGCCCGATGACGGTCGTGACGACGCCGGGAGTGACGGTCAAGCTCAGCCCGTCGACGATCACCCGGTCGCCGTAGCCGAGTGTGACCGCCTCGGCGCCGAGCCGGTGCGCAGGAGCGCTCGCTCGCTCCGTGGCGTCAGGGGTGGTGATGTCCGCGATCGTCATGACAGCGTCGCCTTCCGGTTCATACGCACGAGCAGGTACAGCAGGAACGGCCCGCCGAATGCCGCGGTCACGACGCCGAGGGGAAGGTCGACCGGAAACGCCGTGCGGGACGCGGCATCCGCGCCGACCACCAGGATGGCGCCGGTGACCGCGGCGCCGACCAGCGGCTCGCCCGGTGTGCGCAGCAGGCGTCGTGCGATCTGCGGCGCGGCGAGGGCGACGAAACCGACCGGCCCGACGGCGGCGGTGGCCACCGAGGCGGCCACGACCGCCGCTCCGATCAGGACGGCCTGCTGGGTCTGGATGCGCACCCCGAGCGCACGCGTGGTGTCGGACCCGAGGCGCAGCGCGGCGAGCGTGCGGGCGCAGGCGAGCGCGACGAGCGCGGCGATTCCCGCGGCGATCGCCGCGGGACCCAGGCGCGCGTTGTCGGCCGCGTTGAGCGATCCGTTCAGCCACAACTGCACGCGCTGGGCATCCGCCAGGCTGGCGCGGGTGAGCAGCCAGCTGATCCCGGCGGTCAGCAGGGCGTTCACGCCCACGCCGATCAGCACCAGCCGCAGCCCGGTGGCGCCGTACGCGCCGGTGGCGGTGCGTCCCCAGGCGAGCAGGTAGATGGCGACGGCGGTGAGCAGCCCGCCTGCCAGGGCCGCCACCGGCGCGCCGACCGAAGCGGCCAGGCCGGTGCTCGCGCCTCCGGTGCCGACCAGCACCGCGACCGCCCCCAGGCTCGCGCCCGAAGTGATGCCGAGCATGTCCGGCGCGGCCAGCGGGTTGTGCAGGATGGACTGGGTGACGGCGCCCGCGAGCCCGAGCGCGAGTCCGACCACGAGCGCGGTGAGCGCGCGCGGCAGCCGGGACTGCAGCACGATGAACCGCTGAGCCTTGGTGCCGCCGCCGGTCAGGACGTCCAGCACGCGCCCGAGCGGTAGATGGGACTCGCCCACCGCGACGTCCAGGCACAACAGTGCGAGCGCCAGCGCGATCAGGACCGCGACGATCAGGATCATCCGCGGTCGCAGCACCGTCGACACCGGCCCGACGCGCAGCGCGGGGCGGGCACTCGAGGCTCGCAGCGAGATCGTCACAGGTTCACCAGCTTTCGCCTGCGCGCGAACGCGAGGAAGAACGGCACGCCGAGCAGGGCCACCACTACGCCGACCTCCAGTTCGCCGGGGCGAGCCACCACCCGGCCCGCCACATCGGCGATCAGCAGTAGCAACGCGCCGAGCAGCCCGGAATAGGGAATCAGCCAGCGATGGTCGGGCCCGGTGATCGTCCGCGCCAGATGCGGGACGACCAGGCCGAGGAAGGCGATCGGCCCGACCGCCGCCGTCGCCGCGCCCGCCAGCAGCACGACGGCCGCCAGGCCGAGCGCGCGGCTGCGGCCGACATGCACGCCGAGCCCACGCGCGACGTCGTCGCCGAGGCCGATCAGATTCAGTCCGGGCGCCGCCAGCACCGCCAGCAACATGCCCACGGCCAGGAACGGCAGTACCTGCCAGAACACCGCGGCGTCGCGGCCGGCGACGGCGCCGATGACCCAGAACCGGTAGGTGTCCAGCGCGGCGGCGTCGAACAGCACGACGGCGTTGGTCATGGCCTGCAGGAACGCGGTGACCGCCGCACCCGCGAGCACGAGGGTCAGCGGGCTCGCCTTGCCGCCGCCCACGGACGAGGTCGCGAACACCGCCACCCCCGCGATCAGCGCTCCGGCCAGCGCGAACCAGATGTATTGCTCCGGCGCGGCGAAGGCGAACAGGTACACGCTCAACGCGGCCAGGAACGCCGCACCCGCGTTCAGTCCGAGCAACCCGGCGTCGGCGAGCGGATTGCGGGTGTAGCCCTGGACGAGCGCGCCCGCGATTCCCAAGGCCGCCCCGCAGACCAGTGCCAACGCGGTGCGCGGCAGCCGCAGCCCTCGCACGATCTCTTCCTCGGTGGAACCGGCTGCGCAGGTGAAGGGTCCGCCGGGGCAGGTGAGCGCATGATGCACGGCGTCGTAGACGGTCCCGGGCGTGAGCGAGCGGGCGCCCACCGCCACGCCGGCCAGCACGGCGAGCAGCAGCAGGACGGTCGAGACGAGAAGTCCGGAAAGACGTCGCCGCCTCACGGTGGCAAGAGAAGTCACGGCGACGAGCTGCTCCTGAGATCAGCGGTACGGTTGCTAGGTCTGGTAAGCCTAACCTATCTTCTCGGACAGGCGGGCATGGCCGAATGTCCGCCGCGCCGCGCGACGGAGCCGATCCCCAAGGAGGTTCGATGACCGAGCTCATCACCACGCCACATCGCTCGACGACGGCGTTCGGACGCGCCTGTGCCCGGCTGCGCGCGCTGCAACCGGAGCACCCGCGGGTCTATGCCGTCGCCGCGATCGCCGAGCAGGGCAAACGACGCTGGTGGCAGCTGGCGGACGGAGTGCGGGAGGGGCGCGTCGAACTCATGTACCGGCGGCATGCCGCGGAGATGATCAGTGCCGGCATCGCGGCGGAAGTGGTTGCCACGGCGCTGATCCACGCGATAGCCGGTCGGGTGGTCGCGCTGCTCGTGGCGGAAGGGCGGGCCTGGGATCCGGGCTTGGAGAACCTCTGGATCCATACCGACAACGACGGCGGAATCGACTGGGCGGGCTTGTCGGACACCACGATTCGCGTGATCGACGGTGATCCGCTTGCGGGCGGTCCCGGTGTGGTCGCCTTGCCGTGCCCGGAGGCGATGTACGTCTGGCTCGCGCATCGCTGCGAGCCCGCGCTGACCGTCGTCCAGCGGAACCTGACTCGCTGCTCCGGTTTGAGCGCCGGGCGGTTCTGGTCCCTCGTCGGTGAATCCGTCGCGGGCGCTTCGACTTACGTGCCCGATCTGGCGCGGACCGATTCCGTCACCGGCGCGCGTCGTGGCCAGGCGCTCTTGGCGGCGATGGCCGAGCGCGGGCTGCCCGTGCGGCGATCGGGTTCTTGCTTAGTTAGGTAAGCCTGACCTATACTCACCTCCGGCGTACGGATCGCGCGAGAGTCCCGAGGGCTGCGGTGACCCCCGATCCCGTGCCGCGGCGGGCTCCACTTCCGGTGGGGCCCGCCGCTCTGTGTCGATCTCTTCGGCGGGGCACCGCCCTGGCCTGCGGATGAGGCCGCGGCGTTGCGCGCAGGGTGCTGTGCGACAGTGAATACATGACACAGCAGGAGACTCGCCAGTTCGGCTCCCTGGCGGACGTCACGCCCGAGCAGATGAACGCTTACAGCGAAGGCACCTTCGCCGACCTGATCGGCCTGCGCTACACCGAGCTGAGCCCCGATCGCGTGCGCGGCGAGTGGGTCGTGAAACCGCATCTCTACCAGCCCGCAGGCATCCAGAACGGCGGCGTGTACTGCACCGTCGTCGAGACGCTCGCCAGCATCGCCGGCGGCGTCTGGTTCGGCGACCAGGGCACGGTCGTCGGCGTGAACAACAACACCGATTTCCTGCGGGCGGTGCGCGAGGGCACCCTGACAGGCGAGGCGACCCCGCTGCATCGGGGCAGGCTGCAGCAGCTGTGGCAGGTCGTCATCACCGATGAGCAGGGCCGCGCCGTGGCGCGCGGTCAGGTGCGACTGCAGAATCTGCCGCATCGGTCCTGACCGCTCGACCGGCGACGGCGGAACGGGCGTGCCAGAATGTGCGTCACCCGTCACTGTGAACCGGTGAGGAGCCCGGATGCGACTGTCACCGCATGAGCAGGAGCGCCTGCTGCTCAGCTACGCCGCCGAGCTGGCCCGGCGCAGGCAGGCGCGCGGACTCAAGCTGAACCATCCCGAGGCGGTCGCGCTGATCACCGACCACGTGCTGGAAGGCGCGCGGGACGGGCGCACCGTCGCGGACCTGATGTCCTCGGGACGGACGGTCCTCACCCGCGACGACGTGATGGAAGGCGTGCCGGAGATGATCCCCGACGTCCAGGTCGAGGCGACCTTCCCGGACGGCACCAAGCTCGTCACCGTGCACCACCCGATCGGATAGGCGGACGGTATGCGGTTTGCGAGCGCCCCCGAGCCGGACCGAGGCCCGGCGTGATCCCCGGCGAATACCTTTGCGCCGAGGGCGTCATCGAACTGAACGTGGGCGCGCGGCGCCTCGAACTCGACGTGGTCAACACCGGCGACCGGCCGGTGCAGGTCGGCAGCCATGTGCATTTCCCGCAGGCGAACACGGCGCTGGAGTTCGACCGCGCGGCCGCGCACGGCCACCGCCTCGACATCCCGGCCGGGACCGCGGTGCGCTTCGAACCCGGCCTCGGGCAACGGGTAGGGCTGGTGCCGCTGGGCGGCGCCCGCGAGGTGCACGGGATCAGCTCGACCCCACCGGGCCGTCTCGATGGCTAGTGCGTGTGCGGCCCCGCAACGGGGCGGCGCGGAGTACGCGGGCTCAGGAGGTAGGACGCGATGAGTGAGCTGAGCCGGGCGCGGTACGCCGAACTGTTCGGACCGACGACGGGCGACCGGATTCGTCTGGCGGACACCGATCTGCTGATCGAGATCACCGAGGACCGCAGCGGGGGACCGGGGCGCGCGGGCGACGAAGCCGTGTTCGGCGGCGGCAAGGTCCTGCGCGAATCCATGGGCCAGTCCCGCGCGACGCGCGCCGAGGGCGCTCCCGACACCGTGATCACGGGCGTGGTGATCATCGATCATTGGGGAATCATCAAGGCGGACGTCGGTATTCGTGACGGACGGATCAGCGCGATCGGCAAGGCGGGCAACCCCGACACCATGACCGGGGTGCACCCGGACCTGGTCGTCGGGCCGTCCACCGAGGTGATCTCCGGCAACGGCCGCATCCTCACCGCGGGCGCGATCGACTGTCACGTGCATTTCATCTGCCCGCAGCTGTTGGAGGAGGCGCTCGGCGGCGGCATCACCACCCTCATCGGCGGGGGCACCGGCCCGGCCGAGGGCAGCAAGGCGACCACCGTGACGCCCGGCGCGTGGCATCTGGCGCGCATGCTGGAGGCCACCGACGGCTGGCCGGTGAACATCGTGCTGCTCGGCAAGGGCAACACCGTCAGCGCCGAGGCCATGTGGGAGCAATTACGCGCGGGCGCATCGGGTTTCAAGCTGCACGAGGACTGGGGCTCCACGCCCGCCGCGATCGATGCCTGCCTCACCGTGGCCGAGGCGGCGGGGGTGCAGGTGGCGCTGCACTCGGACACGTTGAACGAGGCGGGTTTCGTCGAGGACACCCTCGCGGCGATCGCGGGCCGCGGCATCCACGCCTACCACACCGAGGGCGCGGGCGGCGGCCACGCGCCCGACATCATCACCGTCGCCGCCCATCCCAACGTGCTGCCCAGCTCCACCAACCCGACTCGTCCGCACACGATCAACACCCTCGACGAGCACTTGGACATGCTAATGGTGTGCCACCACCTGAGCGCGTCGATCCCGGAGGATCTGGCCTTCGCCGAAAGCCGCATCCGCCCCTCCACCATCGCGGCCGAGGACCTGCTGCACGATCTCGGCGCCATCTCGATGATCGGCAGCGATTCGCAGGCCATGGGCCGCATCGGAGAGGTGGTGCTGCGCACCTGGCAGACCGCGCACGTGATGAAGCGCCGCCGCGGCGCGCTGCCGGGCGACGGCGCCGCCGACAACGCCCGGGTCCAGCGCTACGTCGCGAAATACACCATCTGCCCGGCCGTCGCGCACGGCCTGGACCACGAGATCGGGTCGGTCGAGGTGGGCAAGCTCGCCGATCTGGTGCTGTGGGAGCCGGCGTTCTTCGGTGTCCGCCCGCATGCCGTCCTCAAGGGCGGCGCGATCGCCTGGGCCGCGATGGGCGACGCCAACGCCTCCATCCCCACGCCGCAGCCGGTGCTGCCGCGCCCCATGTTCGGCGCCGCCCCGGCGGCCGCCGCCGCGACCTCACTGCATTTCGTCTCCGAGCAGGCGATCGAGGACGGCCTCGCCGACCGGTTGCGGGTCCAGCGCAGACTGGTTCCGGTCCGCGACGTCCGTGGCGTGCGGAAGACGGATCTGCCGAACAACGACGCCATGCCGCGCATCGAAGTCGAGCCGGACACTTTCACCGTCCGCATCGACGGCGAGGTCTGGCGCGAACAACCCGCCACCGAATTGCCCATGGCCCAGCGCTATTTCCTGTTCTGACCGGCGCGGGTACGGGTTCGACCGATCGGTCGGTCCTCGCCGGGCTTGCCGAACTCCTCGATCAGCACCGGATACTGCTCCCCGCCGTGTCCCGCGACGCTCTCGCCGACTACATCGACGCCGCCGAGCGAACGGCCGCCGACAACTACCCGCCCTTCGCCGCCTCCGCTTGAACACCTTGCGAGTCGCGCACGGCTGCGACGAGGTACGAGAGGACGTCTCAATGGTGTGCTACTCGTGGACGCCGGGGTTATAGTCCGCTGGACCTGGAGCAAGGGAGGGAAGCATGCCTCGACCGGGCGAGCGTAAGGCGGCGCGTCGGGCGCTGACGGGTGTGGTCGGCGCGGGGACGTTTCTGGCCGCGATGTTCGTGACCTCCGCGGCCGCGCCGCTGCCGTCCGACGGCGGTGTCACGGTCACCTTGAACGACTACTGCCAGGATTCCGGTGCGGTGGGCCGCCTCGCCGACGGCCGGACCGTCTACTGCACGCAGGTACAGAACACCGACGCGTTCGTGTGGTCCTTCAGCCGGAATCCGATCCCTCGCGACCCGAATACGCGCGGCTACACCTGCGACGGCGATGCCTGCCACTGGCCCGACGGCACCGCCGTCCCCAACTATCAGCGATGCGGTGTTCTCTGCGGCGAGCCGCCCACCAATGGCGACGTGCAGAGCGGACTCTACGACTGCCTCCGAGCCGGAGCCGAATTCGAGGAGTGCGAACGCCGGATCCGATGAGGGGCACCTAGGAACGGATCCGAGAACTAGGTGAGCCGGTGCTCGTGGATCGGTGCGCTCAACCCGGTGCCGTTGAGGTCCAGGTACAGCAGGCGCTCGGTGACGGACACGGTCACGGTGTTGCGGCGTTCGGTCGCGGCGACGGCGGAATCGATGAAGTCGCGATCGAAGCTGTAGAGCGGTATCGCTTCGGCGCGATGGATGCGCTTGCCGGGGAGTTGCGCCAGCACCTTGGCCGGGTCGCGGTGAGTGTAGACGGCGACCCGGTCGGCGAGTTTGCTGCCTCGGTGCACCCGCTCCGCGTCCGGAGCGCCGACTTCGATCCAGGCGGTGAGGCGGCCGGTGAGGTCGCGCACCAGCACCGCTGGCTCGTCGGTGGAGGAGACCCCACCGTCACTGAAGGCGATGCCCTCCTCGTATTCGAGGCAATAGGCGAGCACGCGGGTCAGCATGAACTCCGCGGATTCGGACGGGTGCCGCGCCACCCGCAACTCCAGCTCCTGGTAGACGCCCCGATCGACGTCGGCCAACTGGACGGCGAAGTTGTGCAATGTCGCGCTGAGTGCCATAGCTGCAAGAGCTTATCGCCGCCCGGTGATCAGCCCCGAGGCAGCGCGGTAGCGATGATTTCGCAAGCTGGCGGCGATGGACTGGACGATCCGGTGTCCGGTGAATGTCATTGAGGACGCTTAGGATTCGGCGGTGACACTTACTCGTGACAACTTGGCCGGATACGTCGAGCGCGACCTCGACGCCGACCTGGCCAGATGGTTCGCCGATCGGCCGCCGGTCACCGTGCCGCAGGAGACCCGGCCGGTTGCGCCCTTCCTCGAACGGCTGGCGCCCGCGTCCGCGGCGGCGCTGGCGGCTTTCGATCGCCGGGTACGGTCCGGGCGGATGCCGCGGTTCCTGGATGTCCACGACTGGTCCTACGGTTTCGACTTCGCCGGAAATGACTGCGGCATAGTGGATTCCGACTACGAGACCGAGCTCACCGACGACGACGTGTATTCGATCGGCGCGGACGGCGGCGGCAACCTGTACGTGGTGCTCAGCAACGGGCAGATCGCGATCTGGTTCCACGAGGAGGAAGTGGTCGAGGAGGGCACTCGTTTCGACGACCTCGATGTCTTCCTCTGGTCGGTGGTGCGTTTCCACGCGGTGCGGGCCGGGGTGCTGGAGCGCGAGGCGGTCGAGGCGGACTTCCTGGCGCTGGGACAGGACGGCGCGCTCGAGCCGAACCTCGGGTTGCTGCGCTTGATGAAGTAGCGCGCGCTCAGTCTTCGCCCGCTCGCCGCTGAAACGGTAGCTCGGCTCGGAAGACGTCCCGCAGCCAGGGAGCTCGGCGGTGATGCGGGCGGCTGCGGTCGGCCCAGAGCGGATTGGATTCGTCACGGCGGTAGACCGCGAGTTGCCCGGCGATGCGGAAGTGCAGTCGGGTGGCTTTGCCGACCACCTCGCCATCGGTCGCCAGCGACTCCGGCGTGGGTAACTGCACGAAGAGTTCGGGCAATTGGCGTTCGCCGTAGACCTTGCTGTGGCCGATCGCCGCCAGCAACAGCGCGAGTACGGCGCGGGTGCGCGACCAGCGCAGATCGGCGCGCAGCCAGCGGATATCGAGTAGTCCGGCGTCGAGCCGGTCACGGAAGGCGGGCACCGCGCCGTGTGGGTGGTAGGGACCGTTGCCGACGAACAGGAACCACACCCGCTGCCAGCGTCCGTCCAGGCAGATCTCGATCGGCTCGGCCCGGTGCAGGGTCACCACGAGCGCGGCGGCGAAGGCGGGCCATTTGCCCCAGCGTGACTGCCACTTCTCGCGCAGCTGCACCAGGTCCGGATAGGCGCCGAGGCTGGCGGTGTTGATCAGATGCCGGGTGCGGGAACCGGTGTCGTCCTCGCATTCGACGCAGGCGATGTCCACCGCCACCGCCTCGCCGACGCCGGTGGCATCGATTACTTCGCGCAGGTCGTAGACGCCGAGATCGCGGGCGAAGTGGTTGAGCGTGCCGGTGGGGATGACGACCAGCGGCAGCTCGTGGCGCAACGCGACCGCGGCCACCGCGGCCACCGTGCCGTCACCACCGGCGACGCCGACCGCAAGCACCGGTTCGCCGTGCTCGGCGATGGCCCGCTCGAGCTGGTCGGCGCAGTCCAGATCGGGCTGCGTGCGCAGCACGGTGGCGGCGGGCAGGGCCGCGACCACGTCGTCGGTGGGATCGTAATTCGGGTCACCGGACACCGGATTCACCATGACCACCAGGCCTTTGCCCTCCACCAGCGCGGGCACTTCGCGAACCGGACGGGCCTGCGCCTCATCGGATTCGCGTACCGGCCACCAGCGTCGCGTGGCCAGGGCGACACCGGAACCCACGGCCGCTCCGACGAGCACATCGGAACTCCAGTGCACACCGGTGTGCACCCGAGAGTAGGCGACGGTGGCGGCCAGCGGGGCGACAGCCAGTGCGGTACGGGGACTCTCCAGAGCGACAGCGGTGGCGAATGCCGCGGCGCAAGCGCTGTGTCCCGAGGGGAAGGAGGAGGAGCGCGGGGTCGGAACGAGTCGCCGGTGCACCGGCAGGAGTTCGGCGGCAGGCCTGCGCCGGGCGATCAGCGACTTGAGGCCCACGTTGACGACGAGACTGGCTCCGGCGACGGAGACGACGCCGCGCAGCGCGGCCCGCCGCGGCGCGCCTTGGCGGGAGGCGAGCAGCGTCGCGAGAACCAGCCACAGTCCGCTGAAATTCGCGCTGCCGGTGAGCCGCAGCAATCCGTGGTCGACCACCGAGGCAGGCAGTTCGGCGACCGCGCCGCCGATCGCTCGATCGATTCGTCCGATGCCGTGAAACTTCCGGCGCACCCAGCTACTCACTCGTCCGACATTACCGATCACCGCGCACACAAACGTGGACGCACAGCGGACTCCCGCGGTGTCGGCGAGGCCTAGGGCTCGGCGAGAGGTCGTGGAGCCGACACATGCCACGAGAACCGATGTTGCGAAGGAATTCTCGAGAAGCCGACTGCCAGTTGCCGGGAATTCGAAAGGGACGCCGATAAGACGACCGTCGGTGCGGGCGGTGACAATGATCGCCGTCAGCGTGGCGGCTACGGGTTGACAGGGCGATGTGTCGATCCCGGCTCCCGCATGGCAGCTCGGCGGCGCCCGCGGTCGCGACGATTTGTGGTCGCCGGATCTTCTGATCGCCGATTCGTCCGCACTCCGCGCAGCACGCGGCTATCGTAGCGATGCGAGATTGCTGAAAAGTTGCTGATGCGCCGCATCGGCGGGTGGGCGTGGCATGTCTCAGCTAGTGAAGCCATTGCCGGGCAGGGGATGCCGCAATGGCGTCGGTCGGCGCGAGGTGTGCGGCGGCGAGGTCCGCCATCGGCGACAGCGGCGCATGTGCAACCGATGGTTGCGCTATGCCCGGTGGTCGACTAACGTCAAGCGCAACCAAACGTTGCATATGGAGGTCGTGAATATGGAGTACGGCAGCATCGAACGCGAGATACACGTCGACGCCTCGCCCGAGGTGGTCTTCGAGGTCGTCAGCAGCCCGGAGCACATCTCGGAATGGTGGAGCGACGACGCCGAGTTCGATACGGCGCCCGGTGCGGTCGGCGAACTCGTCTGGGGCGACCGCGTCGATGTCGTCCCGATCAGGGTGGTGCGGGCCGAGCCGCCGCGATTGTTCTCGTTCCGCTGGTGCTATCCGGGCGGCGCGATCGACGATTCCGCCGCCTCGCTGCTGGTCACTTTCGAACTCACCCCGTCGGGCGCGGGTACCAGGATCCGGCTCACCGAGACGGGGTTCCGGGAAATGGGTTGGGAGGCGGCGAAACTCGAGGAGCAGTACCGCGACCACAGCGTGGGATGGGACACCTTCGTCCCCCGCCTCGGGGAGTACATCGTGCGGCTGGTGTCGACGCCGTGACCGCCGCGGTCGACGACGACCTGTGGTCCGCCATCGGGGACCCGATGCGCAGGCGGATGCTCGATCTGCTCCTCGCGGAGGGGAACGGCACGGCCACCAGCCTCAGTGAGCGGCTGCCCGTCACGCGGCAGGCGGTCGCCAAACATCTCGTCGTGCTCGACCGCGTCGGTTTGGTGCACGGCACGCCCGCCGGGCGGGAGCGGCGGTACCGGGTGGACGAGGCGCAACTGGCGCGCGCGGTCGCTCAGTTGTCCGCGGTCGGGGCGGCGTGGGACGCCAGGCTCCGGCGTATCAAGCGCATCGCGGAGGCGATTCAGCGCAGACAAGACCAGCAGTGAGATCACGCGGTTGCGAGAACAACGGAAAGAGGAATCGAAATGGTGGACATTCTGCACAAAGTGGGCATCGAGTCGCCGGTGGACGAGGTCTACGCCGCCTTGACCACCACCGAGGGGCTCGCCGGGTGGTGGACGGCCGATACCGAGGGGGACGGCGGCGAGCTCGGCGGCTTGCTCGAATTCCGCTTCGCGGCAGGTGGATTCGACATGCGGGTGCGCGAGCTCGACCCGGGAAAGCGAGTGCTGTGGGAGGTGGTCGGCGGGCCTGATGAGTGGATCGGGACCCAGGTGGACTGGAGCCTCGAGCAGGCGGGCGACTACACCACCGTGCTCTTCGCCCACCGGGGGTGGAAGGAGCCGGTGGACTTCATGCACCACTGCAGCACCAAGTGGGCGGTCTACCTGCTGAGCCTGAAATCGCTGATCGAAACCGAGAAGGGCGCTCCGCATCCCCACGACGTCAAGATCGACAGCTGGGATTGACGCGCCGCGCGGGAAGTTCGGGGGCACCGCGACGGCATTTCGCACCGGCGGCATCGCCACCGGTGCGGATGCTGTCGCCCGTCGGCCGGTCGGCGTACCTTGCCGTGAGCCGTTCGAGCTCGATGGCCGCACGTTTCCGATACGCGGTCAGGGGGTGAGGATGGTCTTCCCGATGGCCGTGCGGTCTTCGAACGCCCGATGGGCGGTCGCCGCTTCGGTCAGGGGCAGCACCGTGCCGATGACGGGGGTGAGTTCACCGCGCACCGTGAGGTCCTCGGCTCGGCGGGCCAGCTCCGGCCACCGTTGCGGGCGATATCCGAGGCTGAAGGGAATCAGCGAGGCGCCGACCGGTAGAAGTTGCTCCGAGCTGATCTCGACCGCGACGCCGCTGGCCGAGCCGAAGACCACCATGCGGGCGCGCGGTTTCGTGAGCAGGCTGTAAGCCTCCCGAGCCGTCTGTCCGCCGACGGTCTCGAGCACGACCGACACCGGACCGGCCTCCTCGGTCCATCCCGGTCGCGTGTAGTCCACGGTGGCATCGGCGCCGAGGTCGGCGGCCAGCTGCCGCTTCGCGGTCCCGCTCGCACCGGCGACGACCCGGGCTCCGGCTCGTTTGGCCAACTGGATCAACAGGGTTCCGATTCCTCCGCCTGCCGCCTCCACCAGAACCGTGTCCTCGGGCCCGATTTCCGCGGCTTCGATCAATCCAACGGCCGTCGCGCCCTGGCCGAGCAGCGCGAGGGCTTGATGCTCGCCGAGGCGATCGTCGAGCGGTACGGCCGCCGCCGCCGGAATGCGCACCAGCTCCGCGTAACTGCCGGAGGCGACCGTGCCGACCACTCTTTCGCCGATGCGGCGGGTCTCGACGCCGGGACCGACCGCGGCCACCGTCCCGGCTACTTCGATGCCGGGCGTGTGCGGCAGCGGCAGGCCGAGCGGATCCGGGGTCACCCCGGCGCGCACCTGCACCTCGAAGTAGTTGACTCCGGTGGCCGTGGCCCGGACGAGCAGTTCGCCCTCGCCCGGCGTGGGATCGTCGACCTCCTCGACTCGCAGCACTTCCGGGCCGCCGTACTCGTGATAGCGGACTGCGCGCATGGGATTCACCTTTCCGAATACGGACTGTCGGTCCGTTTAGCGTGCCGCTATGATACGGACTACGGGTCCGCTTATGTCAACTGGGGAGGTCAGCGATGCGCGCCGACGCCGAACGCAACCGGGCCGCGATTCTCGCCGTAGCCGGGCGTCTGATCTGCGATGAGCAGCGCGACAACGTCTGCATGGACGAGATCGCGGCAGCCGCCGGAGTCGGGAAGGGCACGCTGTTCCGCCGATTCACCGACCGCGAAGGGCTGATTCGCGCGCTGTTCGACGACCGGACCGGCCGGGCTTGGGCGGCCGTCCGCGACCTCGCCGCGGATCCCGCCGTGCCGGTGGACGAGCGGATACAGACGTTCGTCGCCACGGTGTTCGACCTCACGGTGGTCGAGTTGCAACCGTTGACGCGCGCCCTGCCCGACGGCTGTCGGTCCGAGACCTGGGCGCCGTGGCGGGCGCTGCTGGCGGAGTTGATCGCCCAGGTCGTCCCGGATGCCGACGCGGAGTTCCTGGCCATGGCGATCTTCGCGAGCATGCGTCCGGAGATCACCGACATGACCTCCCCGCAACGCCATCGGGAGGGCGTGCTCGCCTTGACGGCTCGCGTTCTCGGGGCAGGGTAGCGGCGTCGATCGCCGCCACCCTGCTCGCGAGCGCCCGGTCAGGCGCCGACGTAGGCCGCGAGATGTTCGCCGGTGAGAGTGGAGCGGGCGGCGACGAGGTCGGCGGGAGTGCCCTGGAAGACGACCCGGCCGCCGTCGTGTCCCGCCCCAGGACCGAGGTCGATGATCCAGTCCGCATGCGCCATGACCGCTTGGTGGTGCTCGATGACGATGACCGACTTGCCGGAGTCGACGAGCCGGTCGAGCAGGCCGAGCAACTGCTCGACATCGGCGAGATGCAGGCCGGTGGTCGGCTCGTCGAGGACGTAGACGCCGCCCTTCTCGGCCATGTGCGTGGCCAGCTTGAGCCGTTGCCGCTCGCCGCCGGACAGCGTGGTGAGCGGCTGACCGAGGCTGAGGTAGCCCAGCCCGACGTCGGCGAGCCTGCTCAGGATGGCGTGCGCGGCCGGGGTGCGGGCGGCCTCGGTGCCGAAGAACTCCTCGGCCTCGAGCACCGACATCGCGAGCACTTCGCTGATGTCGCGGCCGCCGAGGTGGTATTCCAGCACCGACGCCTGGTATCGCTTGCCCTCGCACTCCTCGCAAGTGGTGGCGACACCTGCCATCATCCCCAAATCGGTGTAGACGACGCCCGCGCCGTTGCAGGTGGGGCACGCTCCTTCGGAATTGGCGCTGAACAGCGCGGGCTTCACCCCGTTGGCCTTGGCGAACGCCTTGCGGATCGGCTCCAGCAATCCGGTGTAGGTCGCCGGATTACTGCGCCGCGAGCCGCGGATGGGCGCCTGATCCACCGCGACCACGCCTTCGCTCGCGGGGATCGACCCGTGCACCAGCGAGCTCTTGCCGGACCCCGCCACGCCGGTGATGGCGACGAGCACACCCAGCGGAATGTCGACGTCGACATCGCGCAGGTTGTTCGCTTTCGCGCCGCGGATCTCGAGCTTGCCGCTCGGCTCGCGCACGGTGGCCTTGAGCGCGGCCCGGTCGTCGAAATGGTGGCCGGTGACGGTGCCGCTGGCCCGTAGCCCCTCGACGCTGCCCTCGAAGCAGACGGTGCCGCCCGCCGTGCCCGCTCCCGGACCGAGGTCGACGACATGGTCGGCGATCACGATCGTCTCCGGCTTGTGCTCCACGACGAGCACCGTGTTTCCCTTGTCCCGCAGCCGCAGCAGCAGGTTGTTCATCCGCTGGATGTCATGGGGATGCAGGCCGATGGTCGGCTCGTCGAAGACGTAGGTGACGTCGGTCAGCGAGGAGCCGAGGTGGCGGATCATCTTGGTGCGCTGGGCCTCACCGCCCGATAGTGTGCCGGAGGGCCGGTCCAGCGAGAGGTAGCCCAACCCGATCTCCACGAACGAGTCGAGAGTGTGCCGCAGCGCGCCCAGCAGCGGCGCCACCGACGGCTCGCTGAGGCCGCCGACCCATTCGGCGAGGTCGCTGATCTGCATCGCGCAGGCGTCGGCGATGCTGATGCCCGCGATCTTCGACGAGCGCGCCGCCTCGGTGAGCCGGGTGCCGTCGCACTCGGGACAGGTCGTGAAGGTGACCGCGCGGTCCACGAACGCCCGGATGTGCGGCTGCATCGCCTCCCGGTCCTTGGACAGGAACGACTTCTGGATCTTGGGGATCAGCCCCTCGTAAGTGAGGTTGACCCCCTCGATCTTCACCTTGGTGGGCTCCTTGTAGAGGAAGTCCTGCATCTCCCTCTTGGTGTACTTGCGGATCGGCTTGTTCGGATCGACGAAACCCGACTCCGCGTAGACCCGCACCGTCCAGAAGCTGTCCGACTTCCAGCCCGGGATGGTGAACGCGCCTTCGGCGAGCGACTTGGAATCGTCGTAGAGCTGGGTGAGGTCGATATCGGACACCGAGCCCCGGCCCTCGCAGCGCGGGCACATCCCGCCGGTGATGCTGAAGCTGCGGCGCTCCTTCACGGTCCTTCCGGAACGTTCGGTCGTGACCGCGCCCGCCCCGCTGATCGAGGCGACGTTGAAGGAGAAAGCCTGGGGCGAGCCGATGTGCGGCTTTCCGAGCCTGCTGAAGAGAATGCGCAGCATGGCATTGGCGTCGGTGGCGGTGCCGACCGTGGAGCGCGGGTCGGAACCCATGCGTTGCTGATCGACGATGATCGCGGTGGTCAGCCCCTCGAGCACGTCGACCTCGGGCCGTGCCAGCGTCGGCATGAAGCCCTGGACGAACGCGCTGTAGGTCTCGTTGATCAGCCGCTGCGACTCCGCGGCGATCGTGCTGAACACCAGTGAGCTCTTGCCCGAGCCGGAGACGCCGGTGAACACCGTCAGCCTTCGCTTCGGAATCTCGATGCTGACATCCTTGAGGTTGTTCTCGCGCGCGCCGTGCACGCGGATCAAATCGTGGCTGTCCGCGGCGTGCGGCGCGGGCGACTGCGTGTCCGTCGTCGTGGCCGTGCTCATCGTGTCTCCATCTGTCGGGCGGGGCCGCCTGCGCGGTCGGCGTCGCCGGGCTCGGTTCGATCGGTTCGCGCCGGGCGGTCAGCGCAGCTGCTGGATGCGGATCAGGTTGCCCGCGGGATCGCGGACGGCGCAGTCGCGCACCCCGTACGGCTGCTCGGTCGGCTCCTGGACGATCTCCGCGTCGTTGGCCGCCAGCCGTTCGAAAGCGCCATCCAGATCCTTGGTTGCCAGCAGGATGCCGCCATAGGTGCCCTTCGCCATCATCTCGGTGATGGTGCGGCGCTCGTCGTCGGTGATGCCGGGATCTGCGCCCGGGGGATGCAGGACGATGGATGTTTCCGGCTGGCCGGCGGGGCCGACGGTGAGCCAGCGCATCCCTTCGTACCCGACGTCGTTGCGGACCTCGAAGCCGAGGATGTCGCGGTAGAAGGCGAGGGCCGCGTCCGCGTCGTCGTGCGGCAGGAAGCTCGCGTGAATGGTGATGTCCATGGCAGTCAGGCTAATTGCGGCTCGGTAACCGGTGCTTCTCGATTCCTGATCGGTCTGGTCACCTGTTTCGACACGCACGAGGGGATCCCCGCCGTGGCGCGCGCCGCCTCGCGCCGGTAGACGCTCGGCGGCACACCGACCAACTCGGTGAAGCGGGTGCTGAAGGTGCCCAGCGACGAGCAGCCGACCGCGAAGCACACCTCGGTGACGCTGAGGTCGCCCCGCCGCAGCAGCGACATCGCTCGTTCGATGCGCCGCGTCATCAGATAGGAGTACGGCGACTCGCCGTAGGCGAGCCGGAACTGGCGGCTGAGGTGCCCGGCCGACATGTGCGCGTCGCGCGCGAGCGCCTCCACGTCCAGCGGCTGCGCGTACTCGCGATCGATGCGGTCGCGAACGCGGCGCAGCCGCGCGAGGTCGTGCAGGTGCTGCGTGGCGGCGGGTCGGCTGGTCACTTACGCGATCGTGCCACATGGCGGTGACAATCCGAGGTGCTACCAGAAGGTCGCCGAGAGCTCGTACTCGGCGAGCGCGGACCGCACCAGCTCGGTGAGCTGCTCGGTGTCCAGCAGGGCAGGCGGGTGGAACCCCATGACGCGCATCGTGATCTTCTCCGCGGCCTCGACCAGCGCGACGTACAGATTGCCGCCGCGTTCGGTCACGACGCTCCGCGCGTCGAGGCTCTGATTGACCAGGCCGATCATCATCGCCGAGGCCGGGCTGCCGTCGATGCGCAGGATTTCGGGGTCGAGCTTGCCGAGGCTGGAGCACACCGTGGAGGCGGGGTCGGTGGCGGCTTGGCGGGCCAGCCGGGCATACCGTCCGCGCGGCAGCGCCACCGCGACCGGGATCAGCGGCGGGACGTCCTGCCCGCTGGCCGCGGCCGCGGTGAGCTTTTCCTTCATCACCGCGCGCAGCGGAGCGAGATCGGCCGGTGCGCAGTCGCGCACGTCCACTTCGAAGGCGATGGAGGTCAGAGCGTTCGCCCGAAGATCGTCGGCGGTGCGGGTGCTGACCGGCATCATCATGCGCACCCGGCCCTCTTCGTCGGTGCGGCCGACCTCCGTCGCGATGGCGGTCATCATCGCCACCGCCAGGGTGGTGCCGGTTCCGCCTCGGGCCCGTGCCGCCGCATGCCACAGCTGCGCCGGGACCGTCGCGGTGACGGTCGGAAGCCGGAAGTCCGGCGCGTCGCCGGCGGTCCCGGTCCCGCCGCCGCGCCCGGTGACGGCCAACCGCAGCGCCAAACCGGCGGCGGAGGGTAACGACCTGGCTCGCCGCGCGGCATCGCGGAGATCACCGGCGAGCAGGCGTATCCGGCCGAATTCATCTGTGCGGTAGGACAAGTCGAGTCGCTTGTCCGCGACGGCGTCCGTGACCGCCGTGCAGAACGCGTGGCCGTCCGCGAGCGTGTGGGAAACCAGCAGCGACACCACGCTTTCCCCGTTGTCGAGGTGGGTCGCCGCCAACCGCCACGCGGGCCCGCCGAAGGTACGCAACTCGGCATTTCCCTGTTCGGCGATCCAGGCCTCCAGATCGCCCGAGGGAATGGGCTCCTCGGCGACCTCGAGCGGGCTGAATTCGACTCGGGTGGTCCACCGGTCCCCGGCGGCGGGGATCATCGCGGGCGCGACCGCTCTACCCAGCCTGCCGTGCCGCAACGCCTCGTGGAAATGCTCGAGCGCCGCCAGATCCACCGCACGGTCGTAGCGCCAGACCGCCTGTATCGCGAGGGTTCCCCCTAGCGCGGAGTGCCCACGGGCACTCACGCAATCGATATCGGTCAGGCGGTAGGTCACGCGAATCTCCCCTCGAGTACCGGACACCGGGGCGGGTCCGCACCGGCGTCGTCGCCGCCACAACTCGGCGCTACGACGATGAAGATCGTCCGAATGTCCGGTTTCGAGCTGTTCGGCCAACCAAGAGCATCCGGCCTGGCAACGCCGTGGTCAACCCTACTGGCGGGTTCGGTGATCACGGCACCCGGCGATGCGCCGCGCAAGCGGGTTCGGCCGCGGACGCCTTCGCTGTCCAGCGCGAACGGCTGAGCCGCCCGCTGTCCGGCCGACCTGCGGAAGGCGCCGGAGGGGGCGAGGCGGCCGAACCCGCGACGGCTCGAGCTGGACGTCTGACCACTTCAGCAACGGGTGGGGACTGTGGCCGGCTTCCGGTGCGGTCAGGCACCCGGAGTGTCGGCGGCGAAGATCTGTCGGGCATGTCGTGCGGAGTCGGTAGCCGACCACGGCGCCAGCGCCGTCGTGAACATCAACTCACACCACGACAGCGCGGGCACGGTCCCTCCGGCGAGGGTCGCGATCAGCGAGAGTTCGACATCGTGCCCCGCCCACGCGGCAAGCAGCCACGCCGTGTCGAGCCTGCCCAGGAACTCGTCGGTGCTGTCGGGTGGTCCAGGGCGGGCGTCGACTGCCAGGTGTACGACGGCGGCGACGGCGTGGCGTAGCCGGGCGTCGAGTTCGCCGCCATCGTGGACCAACAGCCCTTCCAGCGCGGTGCGCAACGTGGCGCCCGCATCGATGTGCCGGACGGTGTCGGTGGATGCGATGTCGCCGATCATCGGCGTGTCCTCCTCGGGCTCTGGCGAACCGGGGCCGACGCCACGTAAGGGCGTACGCCGAAACCGGAGCGGCGGTCTACGAGACCGGCCAGCGAAGCGGTGCTCCACTCGAGCCATCCGTAGGTGCTGCACCAGCCACGCGCCGGATTCTCTTTGGTGACGATGAATTCGAGGGCGAGGCCGGTGAGCACGGCGGTACGTTGCAGCGCCCTGATGTCGAGCTGCCGGTCGGTGACGATCAGGCGCAGCAGCGCATGGCCGAGACCGGCCTGCGTCTTCGCCTGGCCCGCGAGCCAGATGCCGCGCGCCGCGGCGGTTGTCGGGGCGGAGGCGGGCCGGCCTGCCACCATGTCGTCCGGCGGTGGTTCGAGGGGGCCGTACCACAGCGGCCTGCCTTCGGCGGCGCACACCGCGAATGTTCTTCGTTCGTCGTCGCCGCTGGCCGCCAGTGTGATGCGCGGCGTGGGATGAGCGTGTGCGGACAAGTCGGAATGCTCCTGTTCTAGTGATGACGGAGTTCGATCCGCCGGTGATCGGCTCGAAAATGAAATCGTGGATCGTTCCCGGGAATTTCTCGACCAAGATCTAATGCAATCCGCCCGGGTATGTCCATCTTCCCGACGCACCCTTTTGCGGATACATACCGCGCAGTGTCCGCCCTGGCGAGGATTTCTTCGGCGAGTGGTGATCCGGTCGGCGAGGAACGGAAGTTGCGGCGGTGCCGGTCGCCGGGAGGAATGAAAAGTACTGTAGGCCAACCCGTTACCGCAGTGCACATACGGTGTGTGATCTGTCTAACATGCCGGTCCAGTTGGTTTCATATCGTGATCGAATGCATTTAACATCGGTGCGCAGAAGATCTTCCCGGGGGTTGCTGCGGCAATGTAGCCCTGGCTTGTTCTTTTCAACGATCCGGACGCCGGAGGGGATTGCGGTCGCCGTCCTCGCTGGCATCACCTTTTCCTTCGATGTGTCCCGTCGTTCAACACAGTTGTCAGAGGAGTGGATCAGTGACGCACCGAGTATCGGGCAGAATCGACAGTGGCCGCCCCGAGCCGCCCAGCTTCGGAAGTATGCTGCGCCGGCTACGTGACGAACGCCGGGTGTCGCGGGAGAAACGCGCGTTCGCGGCCGGAGTGAGCGCGAGCTATGTCGCGCACCTGGAAAGCGGCGAGCGCGCCCGTCCCACCATGGTCGTCGTGGAGGCGTTGGTCGGTTATCTGAAACGGGTGAAAGCGCTGACCGATGCGGAGCGCCGCCACTTGTACGAGTTGGCCGGTCTCTCGATCAGCAGGTCGCCGTCGATAGCCGAGTTGTGCGCCGAGATCACCGAGGACATGCGGCAGGCGCTCGTCGCGCAGGAGCCGGGCCTTGCGGGCTTCGTCGATACCCGATGGAATGTTCTCGCCTGTAACAGGCCGTTTGCGCGCGCGTTTCCCGGCCTGGTGGACGACATGAACATCCTGCGATGGTTTTTCGGCAACCCGCTGTCGCGCCGGGTGATCGTGGAATGGGAGCGGGAGGCCGGTCTGATGGTCCGCTGGCTGCGCGGCCTCATCGGACCGGCGGCGGAATCGGAATGGCCTGCGGATCTGCTCGCCGAACTCGCCGAGTACGCCGACTTTCGCCGGATGTGGGCAGAAGGAATAGCCGTTTACGGCAGAGAACGGCCCGCGATGCATTTCCGTGATAACGAGACCGGAACACAGCACGCGGTGCATGTTCAAGTCTTCCGTCTGGACTCGGGCAACTATCCGGGGTGGATTCAGTACTACCTGGGCACCTCGGTGCCGCAACGCGCTCCCAGCGCGCTGCTGGAGTTGCCGATCTGCGGCGCCGCGAACCCGTAGCGCGGCGCACCGCGGACCACGAACTCGTTGCGGAGCAGGCCCAGGGCCACGGTGGCACCCGCGGATGCAGGGCTTCGGGGACGGCTTCACCTCGTGCGATCGCGCGGCCCAGGAGGGTCGGCCATGGGGCCGGCGTCGGTAGATGATGTTCGTGTCGGTCCCGGCCCGTGCCTCGACCTCGTCCATGGTGAGTGCGGCGTATCCGGATTCGAGGTGCGATCAATGCAACGTTCGGGACCGTGGTCACGATGAGTTGGCCGTGCAAGGGAATGCGATTGTGCGCCAAGCGCCTTCAACGGCGGGTTTCGGCGCCTACACCGTTGTCGACGTGGAGACCTCGGGTCTGCGGGCCGAAGAGCATCGGGTGCTTTCGGTGGCGGCATTGGTCCTGGACGCAGACGGCCAGGTCGTCCATGAATTCCATACGCTGGTCGATCCGGGCTGCGACCCGGGGCCGGTGCACATCCATGGCCTGACGACCGAGATCTTGCGCGGCTCACCGCGATTCGAGCACGTGCGCGAACCTCTTTCGGCCCTGCTGGCGGGCCGGGTGATGGTCGCGCACAACGCGCACTTCGACTACCGATTCCTCGCCAGCGAATTCGGCAGGACCGGCGCCGATCTGCCGGTGGGGCGCCGATTGTGCACGCTTGCCCTCGCGCGGCGGGTCGCGCCGCCGACGCCGGATTGCAAACTCGGCACGCTCGCGGCCTATTACGGGATTTCACGCTCGAGAGCGCACGACGCGTTGGACGACACCCGCGTCCTGGCCGGTGTGCTCAGAGCGCTGATCGCCGATGCGGCGCGGCTCGGCATCACGCCGCCTCTGCTGCGCTGCCCACCGAAGGAGAACTACCAGAGCGCGTGGGGTCTGCCGACCGAGCGGACGGGCCCGAAAACACCGTGTCCTTACACGTATCCGGGCCGGTTCGAGACCGGTGGCGCCCTCGTCCAGGGAATGAAAGTCGCCTTCACCGGCGATACCGCGACCGATCGGGACGTCCTGGTCGCCCGTGCCGAAGCGGCCGGACTAGAGGTGACCAGCGCGGTGAGCGGTCGCACCAGTGTGCTCGTCACCAACGCGCCGAATTCGACCAGCGGCAAGGCTCGCAAAGCCGTCGAGGTCGGCACCCCGATCGTCAGCGAGAACAGATTCCTGTTGTTGCTGGAGCGTGTCGAGCCGGGTGAGCGCAAGGACGATCAGGTGGCGCGGACTTCCTCGACACGTCGTCGACCGTCGCGTGTGCCGGTTGCACCCGGTGGCCCCTTGGCGGGACGCCGGGTGCTGGTGCTCGGTGGAACGCATGGCGGTGCCGCCGCAGTCCGGTCACGGATCGCCGAGCTCGGCGGCTCCGCGGCGGTGAACATGTCCGGGCGGGTAACCGACGTGCTCGCGCTGACCGGAGGGCACGCCGACCGGCGCTGCGTACGGGCCGCCGAACTAGGCATCCCGGTGCACGGCGCCGAATTGCTCTCGGCGCCGCAGCCTTCCGACGCGTCGTCGGCATCGCGTCGCGCGGGCGCCGAGCCTCTTGCGCTGATTCGTGGTCAGGTGATCGATCTACCGATCGACGACTTCGGCATCGATTGGACGATCCGGGCGTCGTGGGCCTACAGCGGCAGCGGGGCGGTTGACCTGGTCGCGTTCCTCGTCGACGGTGATGAGCAGGTGGCGGGTGACGACGACTTCGTCTTCTACAACCAGCCCGAGACGCGGGGCGTGCGTCTCATCGCCGAGGGGCCCGACGAGCAGTCCGTCGCGATACGGCTGGATCAGCTGCCGCGATATTGCCGCCGGATCGTGCTGGCCGCCGCGTTGGACGACGCGGAGGCCACCTTCGGTGATGTCGGCGCGATCGAGGTCGAGGCGATGCCGGGCGCGGAGGCAGGCGTTGTCGCGCGCGCGACGATGGACGCGGCCACCGAGGAACGGACGTTGGTGCTCGCCGAGGTCTACCTGCGTGGCGACGTCTGGCGGTTGCGTGCGGTGGGCCAGGGTTATCCGACGGATCTCGCGGTGCTGGCGCGCCGGTACGGGGTGGATGTGGCGGAGTGACGTCGCGGTGGCGGCGAGCATGCCGAAAACCGCTGTCGTCCGCTGTCATCCGGCTTCGCCACTGTCGCTGGATTTCCATCGGGTGGCGCGCTGTCGAACACTTGCGCAACTGATTGACGTACCCCGATGGGCGGGTTTCTAATGATGGATGGCGCAATTCGTGCGCCGGTCGACCGACGAAGCGAGGTGAGCGGCAGATGCCGGATGACAGTATCGACGTCTACAGCTGGGCCGCTCTCGCGAAACAGGTTGCGCCGGCGCGTCGTTGATCCGCGTGCGTGATCGCCCGCCGGGCAACGGCGCCCATCGGCCGACGCGGTACGACCCTCAACCTTCGTCATCTCTCCGGCGCGTAAGAGCGGCGCGTCCGGGTTCGGCCGATACGTGGCCCCCGACCCGCGGCGCCGCCCGATCACGTCGCTGCTCGCCCCTGCGTGCGTCCTCGGTACCGGAGGAGCGCGCCAGCCCCGCACGATAGCAAGTATTGGAGCATCCACTATGGCCACATTGCCAGAGAAGGCCGAAACATCGCCTCGCACAACAGATCCGGAACGGCGACAGCAGGCCGGATCCGCGGTGCGCTCCTTCCGCGGGCAGCGGTAGTCGATGACGACCTTTCTCGGTGCCGTGACCGCCGACCACTTCGATACCGAAGTGCTCCAGCAGCATTGGATTCCGCTCGCCGCCGACGACGCCGACACCGCGGCGGTGCTGCGGGAACGGCTCGGCATCGACTTCACGTCCGCACGCGATCAGGTCCTGGAGACCGACAGCTTTCGCTACTTTCCGGTGACGGCCGGATTCCAGCGTGGCGAGAACATCGAACAGGAGACGATCGTCTTCGCCCTTGGCGGTGAATTCCTCGTGACGCTGCAGCCGTCCGAGCATTTCGTCCCCTTCGACAAGGCGGTCGCGAAGATGCGGCGCGACCCGGCGCTCGCCGGCTCCGCGCACGGCGTGATGTACGCGCTGCTGTGGGCACTGAACGAGGCGTCGGAGCGGGTGCTACATCATGCGGGTGACGCCATGGAGGCGTTGCGCGACGAGATCGAGCGGACGATCACGGGCCGGGACCGGCGCGAGATCGAGCTCGCCGACCTGCGCGGCGTGATGTCGCGGATGAACGCGACCGAACGCATCGTCTCGCGCACTCAGGAGACCCAGCGGCAGCTGGCCCGCGCCGCGCGGCATCTGATGGCCGACACGTCGTCAGGGAAGGCGGAACTCGACGAGGCGATCGGCATCCTGCTCGCCGACATCGACGGGGTGGGGCAGTATGCGGGCTCGGCGTACGACAACGTCCGCTTCTTGCAGCAATCCGTGACGATCTGCCTGAACGTGCGGCAGAGCGAGATCGTCAAGGTGTTCACCGTCACCACCGCGGTCGTCCTGCCGCCCGTTCTGGTCGTCGGCTGCTACGCCGCAGGTCTGCTCGACATCGCCGAATTGCCCTGGCAGCTGAGCCTTTTGATCACCGTGCTGCTGGCTCTGGCGGCGGCGGTGATTCCATCGGCCTATCTCGAGAAGCGGGGCCTACTGCGCTGAGCCCTCGGGCGCGCGCGCTTATCCGGCGATCATTACCTCGCGCGTAATCGACTCTGGGCGCGCGGCGCGGCAAGGTTGGAGACAGCCGATCGGAAGACCGAACGGCTGCCGAAAACCATTACCGCACAGGAGGATTCATTATGTCGCGCTACGAGGAAGCGGTCGATCGGTACTTCGCCGCGTGGAACGCCACCGACGAGGACGACCGGGCCGCGGCGGTGGCGGCCGCGTGGGCCGAGGACGGCGCGTACACCGATCCGCTCGCGGAGGTGCGCGGGCACGCCCAGCTGGCGGCGGCCATCGGGGGCGTGCAGGCGCAGTTCCCCGGGTTCGAGTTCCGTCGCCTCGGCGCGGTCGACGGCCACCACGACATCGCCCGCTTCTCCTGGGAGCTGGTCTCCGCGGCCGACGGCAGCGCCCCGGTCGCGGGTTCGGACGTGATCTCCCTCGGAGCCGACGACCGGATCACGAGGGTGCACGGTTTCCTCGACCGGGTGCCCACGGCGTAGCGGCCGGTGGCCGGACCTGCGATCCGTCTCCGGGCGACACGCCCGGCGCACCCGCGGCCGGGTTGCGCCTGCGGCGAACACCGTGCGTCGTCCGCGGCGCGAGGGCATCCTGGACGCAGTAGTGCAATTCCGGCAAACAGGGTGGTGGTCGGCGTGGACAACGCCGCGATGGATGCCTACTCCCGCACGGTGATCGCGGTGGCGGCGTCGGTGACGCCGCACGTGGCCAGCGTGCGGACCAGGCGGGGGAGCGGATCGGCGGTGGTCTTCACCGACGACGGGTTCCTGTTGACGAACGCGCACGTCGTCGGCGCGGCCCGCGAAGGTGAGGTGGTCTTCGCCGACGGGGTGGAATCCCGCTTCCACGTCGTCGGGGTGGATCCCCTGTCGGATCTCGCGGTGTTGCGCGCACGCGGCGGCGCGCCGGACGCGGTGCCGCTCGGAGATGCCGACCAGTTGGTGGTCGGCCAGCTGGTGGTGGCGGTCGGAAGTCCGCTCGGCCTGGCGGGTTCGGTCACCGCGGGCGTGGTGAGCGCGCTCGGGCGCGCGGTTCCGGTGGCATCCCGCCGCGCCGGCCGCGTGATCGAGGACGTGATCCAGACCGACGCCGCGCTCAACCCCGGAAATTCCGGTGGCGCGCTGTCGGACTCGGCAGGCCGGGTGGTCGGCGTCAACACCGCGGTCGCGGGCATCGGGCTCGGCCTCGCCATCCCGATCAACGTGACGACGCGCCGGATCATCGGCACGCTGCACACCGAGGGGCGTGTCCGGCGCGCATACCTCGGCTTGGTCGGCGTGCCCGCGCCGCTGCCCGAGCCGGTCGCCGCGCGCACCGGGCAGGCCGCCGGGGTGCGCATCGTGGAGGTGGTCCGTGGCGGCCCCGCCGAGCTGGCCGGGCTGCGCCGCGGTGATCTGGTGCTGAGCGTGGCGCGGTCGGAAGTGCGTGACGCGCAGGGGATTCAGCGGCAGCTGTTCGCCGAGTCGATCGGCGTGCAACTGCCGGTCACCGTGCTGCGCAACGGGGCCATGGTCGACGTCATCGCGGTCCCGGTGGAACTCGTGGCTGACTGAGCGCTGTCCAGCCGGTCGCCGGGACCGGCTCGGCGGTGGTCACCGGGCGTCCGCACCCGCCCACACTACCGACTCACGAAGTGTCTTTCTGGGCGTCGATTGCCTGCTCGAGTCTGACGGACATGGCCGTGGCGACGAATCCGGGAATGGTAGGGGCGAAGAGCCTGAGGTAGGTGTCGATCCATTCGTGGCGTGAGACGAGGAACGGATAGTCGGTAGGGGCCATGTGGCGTACCGCGAGGATGGGCAGGGGCGCGTCGAGCGCCGGGAACGCCGGATTGTGCAATCCGGGGTAGGTGCAACCCGGATAGAATTGCCCGATCATCAGACCTTCGTCGACGAATTTGGTTTTCTGTTGTCGTTGCACCGCGTCGATCGAGGCGTAGTCGGTGAGGTCGGGAAAGACCGCGAGAACGGCCTTGAACAGCGACTCGGGCGCCTCCTGCGGTGGCAGGGCCGGGAACAGGTCGTACAGGTCGTCGGCGATCGCGGTGATGCGCCCGATATCGATGTCGTGTCCATCGAAGTAGGCGGCCCACAGGTACCTGTGCGTGATGGCGTGGCTGGTGTAGGGGCAGACAGGACCGGGCCGGCCGAGATCCGGGTGGGAATGGCACAGGTATTCGCGGGTCCACCGACGGAGTTCGGGGAACCGGGGGTGGTCGGCGAGGCCTGTTTCCGCGTCGGGAGCGAAGAGGTTGACCGGCTGGACGCCGGAGCGTGTCCCGACTATGGGGTCGGTGTTCATCATCGGCTGGTCCTTGCTGAGATCGGAGGCTCCGGTGGGGGGACGAGGGTGCGGCGGAAATGCTCGGTCAGGGTTGATCCGATGGCGCGTAGCGCCTCGGGGTCGGTCATCCTTTCGTGCGGGACGGCAACACGGTGTTCGAAGATGCTGCCGGTGAGGTACTCCTGCCACGCTAGAGATGGAGAGGGGCCGTCGTCCGGGTGGCCGTCGACGGCGCTGAAGTAGAGCAGATCACCGTCGAAGAGTGCCGGTCGATGATCTCGGGTGAGGTCGATGAGCCGGGTGTAGTCGCCGTGCAGGGTCGCGAGATGCTCGGGTGTGAGGGCGGTGAAGAGACCGCCTTGCCGGTGCAGCAAGTCGGTCGCGGCCTCGACGGTGAGGTCGGCCGGAATTCGGGAACCGGCCACGCCGCCGAACTCGGTGAGCATGTCCCGGAGGCTGGGTAGGGGAGCTTGCGCGCTGCCCGCGTCGACAACGCGGGTGTCCATCATCGCCAAGGTGGCGACGGGTTCGCCCTCGCGACGAAGTCGCACGGCGATCGCGTGCGCGATGGTGCCGCCCAACGAGTAGCCGAGCAGGTGGTAGGGGCCGTGCGGCTGGACCGACCGGATCTCCCGCACGTAGCGGGCGGCGAGTTGGTCGAGCGTGTCGAACCGCGCGGTGGGGTCGGTCAGCGCCGGGGATTGCAGCCCGTGGACGGGTCGCTCCGAGCCGAGGTGCTGCACGAGTCCGCTGAAACCCCAAGCCAAACCGATGGCCGGGTGGACGCAGAACAGTGGCGGTTCGACGCCGGTCGCGCGCAGGGGGAGCAGCACCGCGAGCGCGTCATGAGGGTCGGGTTCCTCGAACCCGCGCAGCCGGGCCTCGATGCGGCGGGCCAGCGATTGCGGTGTCGGGTCGCTGAAGATCCACTGAATCGGCACGGGCACCCCGGTGGACTCCTCCAACCGCGCCACCAGTTGGGTCGCGGCCAGCGAGTTGCCGCCCAGGGCGAAGAAGCCGTCGTCGCAACCGGCTCGTTCGAGCTGGAGCGTTCGCGCGAACGCCTCGCAGACGGCGGTCTCCAGAGGTGTGGACGGCGCGCGGAACGGGGGGCGGTCCGGCGCGGGCAGAGCTTTGTAGTCGAATTTGCCGGTGCTGGTGAGCGGGATCCGGTCGAGGACGACGATGGCGGTGGGGATCATGTGGGTGGGCAGGCGGGTTGCGAGGTAGGTGGTCATGGCGACGGTGTCGGGTGTGGTGTGCGGCGTCGGTACGACGTAGCCGGTGAGTCGGCCGGTGCCGTCGGGGTGGGTGTGCACGGTGACCGCGGCGTAGGCGATGTCGGGGTAGCTGCTCAGCGCGGATTCGACCTCGCCGGGTTCGACGCGGTTGCCCTGGACCTTCAACTGCAGGTCGCTGCGGCCCTTGTATTGCAGTCTTCGGTCGGTGGTCCACGCCACCAGGTCGCCCGTGCGATACATTCGCGTCCCGGGCCGCCCGTACGGGGCGGGGACGAATCGGCTCGCGGTGGTCGCGGGTTGCTTGTGGTAGCCGCGGGCGAGGCCCGGTCCGGACAGATAGAGTTCGCCGACCACTCCGAACGGAACGGGGCGGAGATTGCGATCGAGTACGACGGCGGTGAATCCGCGGATCGGGCCGCCGATGGCGATCGGGCCGTCGACGGTGGTGGACAGCGGAGTGCCTGCGCAGCTCACGACCGTGGTCTCGGTGGCCCCGTAGCTGATGAGCACCGTGCGGCCCGGCGTCCATCGCGCCGCCAGCTCCGGCGGACACGGCTCACCGCCGATGACCAGGGTTTCGAGTCCGTCGGGATTCATCGCGGCGAGCATCGTCGGGGTGAGCGCGGCATGGGTGACGTGTTCCGCCCGGACCAGCTCGGACAGTCCGGCGCCGACCGGTGTGGGGGCGAGGATCAGCGTGGCTCCGCCGCAGACGGCGCTGATCCATTCGAGGATCGAGACGTCGAAGCTCGGCGAGGCGACAGCCAGTATCCGAGAGGACGGAGTGATGCCGAACCGTTCCCGCGTGTCCGCGGCCAGGTTCGCTATCCCGGTATGTGTGACCACGACGCCCTTCGGGGTTCCGGTGGAGCCGGAGGTGTAGACCAGGTAGGCCGGGTGCTGTGGCCGTAGTGGGGCTGTTCGGTCGGCATCGCCGATCGCCGCGGAGGACACTTCTGCCGACGTCGCCGCGAAGGAGGGGCTGTCGACGGTCAGCCATTTGATGTTGTCCGGCAACTGATTTCGGTAGGGCTCGCGAGTAAGCCCGACCATGGCACCGGAATCCGTGAGGATGGTCGTGCTGCGTTCGCGCGGATGGCTGGGTTCCACCTGGACGAACGCGCCGCCGGTCTTCGCGACCGCCCACACGGCGATCATGGCGTCGATGGAGCGAGGTAGCGCTATGGCTACGAACGATTCCGGTCCTATCCCGGTGTCGATCAACACCCGCGCCCACTGGTTCGAGGTTTCGTCGAGTTCGCGGTAGGACAGTCGTACGCCGTCGCAGACCACCGCTTCGGTCTCCGGTTCCATCGCGGCGGTCAGCACCTGCGGCAGCACCGACATCACCGCGCCGCGCGGGCCACGCACGGGGACCAGCGCGGCCTGCTCGGCCTGCGACAGCAGCTGTAGCCGGGTGAGCGGCAGGTCGATGTGGTCCGCGACGGTGTCGAGCACGCGCAGCACACGGTCGGCGATGGCGTCGATCTGCTGCCGGGTCAGCAGGTCGGGCAAGTATTTGAAGGTCAGGTGCAATCTGTTGTCCTGGTGCACGATCAGGCCGAGCGGGTAGTGCGCGGCATCGCGTCCGTGCACGCCCAGGACACGCATTCCTGCGATGTCGGTGTCTTCGGACAACCCGGTCGAGTCGATCGGGTAGGACTCGAAGGCCGTCACGGTGTCGAACATCGCGCCAGGACCGGCGATCTGCTGGATCTGGGCCAGGCCCAGGTGGTGATGGTCGAGCAGCGCGGCTTGTTCGGTCCGGATTCGCCGCACCAGTTGGGCGAGGGTTTCGCGGTGGTCCAGCCGGACCCGCACCGGCACCGTGTTGATGAACAGCCCGATCATCGATTCGATGCCGGCGATCTGGGGCGGGCGCCCGGAGACGGTGGTGCCGAACACCACGTCCTCGCGGCCGGTCGCGTTGGCCAGCACGATTCCCCAGGCGGCCTGAACGAGGGTGTTGAGCGTGACCTCCTGTCGGTGGGCTGTGGCGACCAGCGCCGAGGTGCGGTCTTCGCCGAGCTGAACTTGTACCTCGCGCGTGGCGGCGGTGTGCCTGCGGCCGCGGTCCGCGATCGCCAGCAGCGTCGGCTCCGACACGCCGTCGAGTGCCCGCGTCCACGCGGTTTCCGCCGCGTTCCGGTCTTGGGCGTGCAGCCACGTCAGGTAGTCACGGAAGGGACGGCCCGGAGCGGGCGCCGTGGCGTCGTCGTCGCAGGCGTAGAGGGTCAGCAGCTCCCGGATGAGCAGTGGCGTGGACCAGCCGTCGACGAGGATGTGATGCATGCTCCACACCAGCCGGTATCGCTCGGGGGCAATGCGCACCAACGTCATTCGCAGCAGCGGCGCCGCCGCCACGTCGAAGCTGGCGCGCCGGTCGGCGGCCATGAGCTGATCCAGCGCGGCGGCGGAATCGTCGTGCTCGGCCAGGTCGATGAGGGTGAACGGCACGTCGACGTGCTTGTGCACCACTTGGACCGCTTCACCCGCGCCGTCGCGCACGAACGCGGTCCGCAGGTTGGGGTGCCGTCCGACGAGCGCCTGCGCGGCGCGGCGCAGCCGCTCGGCGTCGACGTGCCCGCCGAGTTCCATGCAGAGTTGCACGATGTAGGCGTCGAGGGCGCCGTCCGCGAGCTGAGCGTGGAACAGCAACCCGGTCTGCAGCGGCGTGAGCGGCCAGATGTCGTCCAGGGCCGGGTGCAGGCGCTCCAGCCGGTCGATCGTGTCCTGGCTCAGATCGAGGAGGTCGAGGTCGGAGGGGGTGAGCCCGCCGGCGCCGGGCCGGGACGCGTAGTCGGCCAGCGCGGTCACCGCGTCGCGCCACAGTTCCGCGAGGCCGGTGACCTCGTCGGAGGTCAACAGACCGGTCGGATAGTCCCAGGCGGCGGTGAGAGCCGGCCCTTCCGGGGTGTCGGTGACGACCGCGTTGACTCCCAGCACGGATGCGGCGGCCGCGTCGGGGTTCTGGACTCCGCCGCCTCCGGCGGGCATCCACCCGGCCTCGCGCAACGCGGCGGGAATGGTGTCGTATCTGCCCATATAGTTGAAGCTCACCTGCGGTGCGGGCAGCGCACGCAGGATGCGGGCGGTATCGGCGTCGAGGTATCGCAGCTGGCCGTATCCGATCCCGTGATCGGGGACCTGCCGCAAACGTTCCTTCACTGATTTGACGACAGCCCCGGCGGCGGGTCCGGCGGCGAACGCGTCATCTATGTCGATGCCGGACAAGTCGAGTCGCACCGGATAGGTGGTGGTGAACCATCCGACGGTGCGCGAGAGGTCGGCGTGCGGGAGCACCGTGTCGTGGCGGCCGTGGCTTTCGAGGGTGAGCAGCGTTTCCGGCGCGGTGTCGCCGTGCTCGCGCCGCCATCGGGTCAGCGCCAGAGCGAGCCCCGCGATCAGCGCGTCGTCCACGTTGCCGCGGAAGGCCTCCGGCAGCGTGGTGAGCACCGCGCGGGTCGCCGCGATGGGCAGCTTCACCTCGACGGTCGCGACGGTGGCCTGCACGTCCACCGCGGGATCGATGGGGCGTGCGCCGATCGGCGGGTCCGCGACGTCGAGTGTGGTGCGCCACCACTCGAGTTCGTCCCGGCGCGCGGCGGCGGTGTTCAGGGCATGCGCCCAGCGTCGCATCGAGGTACCGACAGGCGCGAGCCGCGGCGGTTGCCCCGCGCTGATCTGCGCCCACGCGATTGCGAGGTCGGGAACCAGAATGCGCCACGAAACGCCGTCGACGACCAGGTGATGCGCGACGATCAGCAGCCGTCCCGGCTGTCGCGCCCACTCGAACCAGACCAGTTGCAGCACGACGCCTGCCGCGGGGTCGAGGCGCTCGGCCGCGGCGTTCGCCTCGGCGTCGGCGATCGCGGCGAAGTCGCTGCTGTCCGGCGCCGCGGTTACCGGCACGCGCCGGATCAGCCCCGCGGCTGGTGCGGCGGTCGGCGATACGTGCAGCGCCCAGCCGGACGCGTGCGCGGGGTCCGGGCGTAGCCGGGCTCGCAGCATGTCGTGGCGTTCGAGCACCGCTTGGACAGTGGCGCCGATTCCGGCGCTGTCGATACCGGCAGGCAGCGTGAGCATCGCCCACTGGCTGAAACGGTCGAAGCCACCGCGTTCGAACATCCAGCACATGATCGGCGTCAGCGGTATCTGTCCCACGCCTCCGCCGGGCAGTTCGGCGGGCAGGGCGGTGGCCTCGGTGCTGTCGCGCACGGCGACCCGGGCCAGTTCGGCGACCGTTCCGTGCTCGAACACGTCGCGTGCGGAGAACAGCAGATCCGCCGCCTTGGCGCGCGCGACCAGCTGAATCGCCATGATGCTGTCGCCGCCCATGGCGAAGAACGAATCGTCCGCGCCGACCTCGTCGAGTCCGAGCACCTCCGCGAACAGTCCGGCCAGCGTCGTCTCGAGCTCGGTGGCCGGTGGCCGGGATCCGGCACGGGGGGTGAAGTCGGGCTCGGGCAGAGCGGTGCGGTCCAGCTTGCCGTTGGCCGTCCTCGGCAGCGCGTCGATCACCACGACGGTCGCGGGCACCATGTGCGAGGCCAACCGCTCCGCGGCGAACTCGCGAATCGCGTCCGTGTCGAGCTCGGCCCCGGACTCGGGGACCACGTACCCGATCAACCGGTCGCCGGTGACCGCGCCTCGGCGCACGGCTGCCACCGCGTGCGCCACACCCGAGTACGCGAGCAGCGCCGATTCGACCTCGCCGAGTTCGATGCGGAAACCACGGATCTTCACCTGAGAATCCGTCCGGCCCATGTAGTCGAGCGTCAGATGTCCGGTCGGCGACCGCAGCCACCGCACCAGGTCACCGGTCCGGTACATGCGCTGCCCCGGCCTCGCGAACGGATTCGCGACGAACCGAGACGCGGTCGTGCCCACCCGGTTGCGGTAGCCGCGCGCCAAAGCGGGACCCGCCAGATACAACTCGCCGACGACTCCGACCGGTACCGGCCGCAACCAGGTGTCGAGCACGATCTCCTGCACCCCGCGGATCGGGCTGCCGGTCGTCACGGCCTCACCCGCCACCAGCGGGCGCCCGGCGTCGGTCTGGATCGTGGCCTCGGCAGGACCGTAGGTGTTGAACAATCTGCGGCCCGGCGCCCACCGCGACACCAACTCCGGTGGGGGTTCCTCGCCGCCGATCACGACCGTCCCGAGGCCTCCGAGCCCGGCCGGATCGACCGTCGCCAAGGCCGTCGGCGTCAGCGCCGCGTGCGAAACCCGCTCCCGCGCCAAGATTTGCGCCAGCTCGTCCCCGCCGTAGACAGTCGGCGGCGCGATCACCAGTTGCCCGCCCGTCGCGAACGCCCAGAGGTATTCGAGTACCGCCGCGTCGAAACTCGGAGACGCGGCGTGCAGCACCCGCGTGCCCGGCCCGACACCCAAACGCGTACATTGATCGTCCACCAGATTCGCCAGCCCCTTGTGCGACACCACCACGCCTTTCGGCTCTCCCGTCGACCCGGACGTGTAGATCACGTACGCCGCGTGGTCGGGCCGCACCGGCCGTGCTCGCTCCTCGTCGCTCACCGGCGCTGCCGGGAATCCCGCCAGCTGCGCTTCGACCGCCGGTTCGTCGAGCGCCAGCCATCGCACCGATCCGGGGAAACGATCCCGCCATCGCGACAGCGTGATCCCCACCGCCACACCCGAATCGGTGAGCATGAACGCGATGCGGCCGGCCGGATACTCGGGATCCATCGGCGCGAACGCCGCCCCGGACTTCGCCACGGCCCAGACCGCCAGCACCGACTCGAACGACCGCGGCAATCCGACCGCGACGCTCGTCTCCGGGCCCGCTCCCAGGCCGATCAGCATGCGTGCCAGGCGATTCGACTCCGCGTCCAGTTCGCCGTAAGTCCACCGGCGATCGCCGCACACCGCCGCGACCGCACCCGGATCGTTCGCCACCGCCGCGGCCAGCAGATCCGGCAAGACCTGCGCCGACACCGTCGGACGACCCGACACGGGCGCCAACTCGCGGTATTCCGCGGAGGACAGCAGATCCAGCCGGGACAGCGGTAGATCCGGGTCGGTGGCGACCGCGCCCAGCACGCGCAGAACTCGACGCAGCGTCGCGTCCATCATGTCGTGGTCGAAGAGATCGGGCAGGTACTTGATGTCGAGACGCAATCGCGTGTCGACCTGGGCGACAACGCCGATCGGATAGTGCGCCGCGTCGGTGCCGCTCACATCGAGCAGCCGCATGCCCGCGATGTCGGTGTCCGCGGTGAGCCCGCCACGATCGACCGGATAGGACTCGAACACCGTCATCGTGTCGAACACCGCTCCCGGGCCGGCCACCCGTTCGATGTCGGTCAGGCCCACGTAGTGGTGGTCGAGCAGCGCGGCTTGTTCGGCCTGGATCCGGTCGAGCAGCTGCCCCAAACTCTCGGTGCGGTCGAGCCGGACACGCACCGGCAGCGTGTTGACGAACAGCCCGATCATCGATTCGACGTCCGAAAGTTGCGGAGGCCGCCCGGAGACGGTGGTGCCGAAGGTGACATCCGTCCGGGATGTCAAGGCGCCCAACACAATCGCCCAGGCCGTCTGGACCACGGTGTTGAGGGTGACTCCGCGTGCCCGCGCCAGGTTCGTCAAGTCGGCGGTCTGTTCCTCGGTCAATTCGCCGAGGACATCTCGTGATTCGGTGTAGCGGCGGCGGGGGTCGGATGGAGCCATCAGAGTCGGCTCGTCGGCGCCGTCGAACGCACGGGCCCAGGCGTCGAGCGAAGCGGTCGGGTCCTGCCGCGCCAGCCACGCCAAGAAGTCCCGATAGGGCCGGACACGAGGGAGCATCGCGTCGTCGCAGTCGGTGGCGTAGAGCACCAGCAACTCCCTCAGGAGCAGCGGCATCGACCAGCCGTCCAGCAACAGGTGATGGTTGGTCAGCACCAGCCGGAAGCGCTCCGGCCCGATGGTGACCAGCATCCAGCGCAGCAGTGGGGCGCGCGACGGGTCGAACCGGGTCGCGCGGTCCTCGGCCATCAGCCGAGTCCACTCTCGATCCCGTTCCCCGTCGTCCAGCCCGGACAGGTCCAGCTCCGTCCATGGCGCCTGGACGTCTTCGTCGACCACCTGCACCGGCCCGGTGTCGGTGACGAACGCCGCGCGCAGATTCGCATGCCGGTTCAGCAGCGCCTGCCCGGCTCGGCGCAGCCGCTGCGCATCGACTCGCCCACCCAGTTCGAGGACCAGCTGGACCACATAGGCGTCCACCGATTCCTCGGCGAACACCGCATGGAACAGCAATCCCTCCTGCAACGGAGTCAACGGCCAAACATCGCTCAGCGCCGGATATCCGGTCTCGAGCCGCTCGATATCGGACTGGGTGAGATCGACGAGGTCCAGATCCGACGGCGTCCGTCCGCCGGTCCCGGCGCGGCGGCTGTATGCCGCCAACGCGGTCAGTACCCGGCGCCACGACTCCGCCACCTCGTGCACCTGGTCGGCGGTGAGCACCCCGTCCGGATACGACCACCTCGCCCGCAGCCGCCGCCGGTCGCCGTCGTCCAGGACGAGGGCGTTGATGTCGAGCACCGCCGACATCGGCAGGTCCGGATCGAGCGCACCGGTGAACTCTGCGCCCGAGAGGTCCCCGCCGTCGTCCACCGGTAGCCATCCGGCCGACGGCGCTCCTCCGGGCATCTTCGTGGCGACGCGGCCGAGGTAGTTGAATCCGATCTGCGGTGTCGGCATGCTCTCGAGTTCCGGTCCGGTATCGGTGTTGAGATACCGCAGCAAGCCGTAGCCGATCCCGTGGTCCGGGACCTTGCGCAACTGTTCCTTCACCGACTTGACCGCTGCCCCCAGCGCGGGCCCGCCCGCGGTCGCGTCGTCGACATCGATGCCGGACAGGTCGAGGCGCATCGGGAAACTCGTGGTGAACCAGCCGACCGTCCGCGCCAGATCCGCGCCGGGGACCGCGCGCTCCTCGCGGCCGTGCCCTTCCAAACCGATCACGACGTCCGCGAGATCGCCGGAGGCGACCGTGTCGCGCTCGCGCCGCCACCTCGTCACCGCCACCGCCAGCGCGGCCAGCAGCCCGTCGCTCACCTCGCCGTGGAATGCCGCGGGCACGGTGGTCAACAACGCCTCGGTCACCTCGGGGGGAACATCGATCTCGACCGTGCGGGCAGTGGCGGCGACATCGATCGCGGGGTCGAGGGGGCGGGATCCGATCACCGGATCGTCTCCGGCGGCCATCGCTTTCCAGAATCCGAATTCGGCGCGCCGCTCGGCGCTTCCGGCCGATTCGACCAGCCCGTGGGCCCACCTGCGCATGGACGTCCCGACCGGGGCCAGCTCAGGTGGTTCGCCGGACTCGATCCGCGCCCACGCGATCGCGAGATCCGGCACCAGCACCCGCCAGGACACTCCGTCGACGGCCGTATGGTGCGCCACCACCAGCGCCCGGCCCGGCTCCGTCGTGGCTACCGGGTCGAACCAGACCACCTGCAGCACGACCCCGGCGCCCGGATCGAGCCGGTCCGCGGCGGCGTCCAACTCCGCCGCCACAGAAGCACGGAACTCGGCGCTTCCCGGGGCTTCCGGCATCGCCACCCGACGGATGACGTCCTCGGCTCGAATCGCCCCGGCGGGCAAGGCTTCCCACGCCCAACTTCCGTCGTCGGTCGGGCGCAGCCGCGCGCGCAGCATGTCGTGCCGATCGAGTACCGCCTGCACCGTGCCCACCAGCTGCTGCCGGTCGATCCCCGGCGGCAGTCCGAGCAACACCGCCTGCGAGAAGCGGCCGAACCCCGACCCGGCCCGCTCGAGCAGCCACCGGACGATCGGCGTGACCGGCACCGGCCCCACGCCTCCGCCGGGCAGTTCGGCCGCGAGCGCGGTCGCCGCGGTGCCGCCGCGGACGGCGACCTCGGCCAGCCCGGCGACCGTCTTGCGGTCGAACACGTCGCGCGGGGTGA
This sequence comes from Nocardia sp. NPDC051900, assembly GCF_044452545.1. Lineage (NCBI taxonomy): Bacteria > Bacillati > Actinomycetota > Actinomycetes > Mycobacteriales > Nocardiaceae > Nocardia > Nocardia sp. NPDC051900. The sequence goes on from NZ_JBITBU010000004.1 coordinate 89,922, forward strand.
ACACCACACCCGCCGCCCTGGCTCGATTGACCAACTGGATCGACATGATGCTGTCGCCGCCGAGGGTGAAGAAGGAGTCGTCGAGTCCGATGGTGTTGGTGTGGAGTATGTCGGTGAATGCTTGGGTGATGGTGTGTTCGAGGGGTGTTCGTGGTGGTCGGTAGGGTTTGTGGTCGGTGGGTGGTGGTGTGGGTAGTGCGGTGCGGTCGAGTTTTCCGGTGGGGGTGAGGGGGATGTGGTCGAGGGGGATGATCGCGGTGGGGATCATGTAGGTGGGTAGTTGGGTGGTGAGGTGTTGGGTGAGGGTGGTGGTGTCGATGGTGTGGTGGGGTGTGGGGACGACGTAGGAGATGAGGGTGTGGTTTCCGTTGTCGTCGTGGTGGCCGATGGTGGTGGCGTAGTCGACGGTGGGGTGGGTGGTGAGGGTGGTGTCGATTTCGCCGAGTTCGATGCGTTGGCCGTGGATTTTGACTTGGAAGTCGGTGCGGCCGAGGTGTTGGAGGGTGTGGTCGGGTTGCCAGCGGACGAGGTCGCCGGTGCGGTACATGCGGGTGCCGGGTAGCCAGGGGCAGGCGATGAAGCGTTCGGCGGTGAGGGCTGGGTTGTGGTGGTATCCGCGGGCGAGGAGTGGTCCGGCGATGTAGAGTTCGCCTGCTACGCCGGTGGGTACGGGTTGTAGGTGTTGGTCGAGGACCCATTCGTGGGTGCCGGGGATGGGGTGGCCGATGGTGACGGCCTCACCCGCCACCAACGGGCCACTCAGCGTGGCGGCGATGGTTGCCTCGGCCGGGCCGTATCCGTTGAGAATGTCCCGGTCGCCGCTCCAGCGTTCGACCAACTCTGCGCCGAGGCCTTCGCCACCGATCAGCAGACACCTCAAATCCGGTAGCGGCAGTCGGGTTCGGTCGAGGGTGGACAACACCGAAGGTGTGAGGAAAGCGTGGCTGACCCGCTGGCGAACGAGCAGTTCGCCCAGGTCGTCGCCGCCTTGGACGGAGCTGGGCGCGATGACCATGGCCGAACCCGCGCCGCTCAGCGCCGACAGCATTTCCAGTATCGCCAGATCGAAGCTCGGTGAAGCCGCGTGCAGTACCCGAGAAGCGGATTCGATACACGCGAGATCCCGGTGCTGGGCGACGCAGCTGGCGAGCCCTCGGTGGGTGACCGCGACGCCTTTGGGCAGCCCGGTCGATCCGGAGGTGTAGATGACGTAGGCGATGTCGTCGACGCGCAGCGGGCGTACGCGGTCTTTGTCGGTGATGGGTGGGGTGGTGGTGGGTGGGGTGTTGTCGATGGTGAGCCAGTTGATGGTGTGGGGGAGGTGTGGGTGTGTGGGGGTGGTGGTGAGGCCGATGGTGGTGTGGGAGTTGGTGGTGATGTGGGTGATTCGTTGGGTGGGGTGTGTGGGGTCGATGGGTAGGAAGGCGGCGCCGGTTTTGGTGATGGCCCAGATGGCGATGATGGTTTCGGGGGAGCGGGGGATGGCGATGGCGACGATGTCTTCGGGGCCGATGTGGTGGTGGAGGAGTTGGTGGGCGAGGTGGTTGGAGCGTTGGTCGAGTTCTTGGTAGGTGATGTGGTGGTTGTTGTGGATGATGGCGGTGTTGTGGGGGTGGTTGTGGGCGGTGGTGGTGAGGAGGTCGGGCAGTGTGGTCGGTGGTGTGGGTGGTGGTCCGGTGCGGGTGAGGAGGTCGGTTTTTTCGGTGGGGTCGAGGATGTCGATGGTGGCGATGGGTTGGGTGGGGTTGGTGGTGATGGCGTGCAGGATGTGGAGCCATCGGTGGGTGAGGGTGTCGATGGTGGTGGGGTTGTAGAGGTCGGTGGCGTAGGTGATGGTGGCGGTCATCTCGCCGTTGTGGTTGTCGGTGAGGATGATTTGTAGGTCGAATCGTGCTGTGGGGGTGGGTGGTTCGGTGGGGGTGATGTCGAGGTGGGGGAGGTGGAGGTGGGGTTGGTCGAGGTTTTGGAAGGCGAGCAGTGTTTGGAAGAGGGGGTGGTGGGAGCGGGTGCGGTGGGGGGTGAGGTGGTCGACGAGTTGTTCGAAGGGGATGTCGGCGTGTTGGAAGGCTTGCAGGTCGGTGTTTCTGGTGCGGGTGAGTAGGTCGGTGAAGGGTTCGTGGGGGTTGATGTGGGTGCGTAGGACGAGGGTGTTGACGAACATGCCGATGAGGTCGTCGAGGGCGGGGTCGCCGCGTCCGGCGATGGGGGTGCCGATGGGGATGTCGGTGCTGTTGCTGAGGCGGGCGAGCAGGACTGCGAGGGTGGCGTGGATGACCATGAACACCGAGCAGTCGTGCTGGCGTGCGAGGGTGTGTAGTGCGGTGATGAGTTCGGTGTCGAGGGTGTAGGTGGTGGTGGCGCCGTGGTGGGAGGCCACTGCGGGGCGGGGACGATCCACCGGCAACGACAACTCCTCGACGAGGCCGTCCAGAGCCTCGGTCCAATATCGGAGTTGCCGGGCGCTCAGCGATTCCGGATCGTCGGGTGATCCGAGAGCGGCTTGCTGCCACAGCGCGTAGTCCGCGTACTGGACGGGCAGGGGCGTCCACGACGGTGCTTCGCCGCGGATCCGCGCGGCGTACGCGGTCGTCACGTCGCGAGCCAGTGGCGTCATGGAGAAGCCGTCCGCCGCGATGTGGTGCACCACGACGGCCAGTACGTATTCCGGCTCCGCGCCGCCGGTGGCCCGGAACAATCGGGCGCGCACCGGCACCTGGGCGCTCACATCGAAGCCTTCGCTCACGAATTCGGTTACCGCGGCGGCCATCCGGCTCGGCGGAACGAATACCAGAGCCAGCTCGCGATCGACTTCGTCGACGGGTTCGATCAGCTGGATCAGCTTTCCGTCGTGATCCGGGTACCGCGTGCGCAGCGACTCGTGTCTGCGTAGCACGTCGACCAGAGCCGATCGCAAGGCGTCGACGTTCAGTTCGCCGCGCAGCCGCAGGACGATCGGCAAGTTGTACGCCCCCGAGCTGGTGTCGTACTGGTTGAGGAACCACATCCGTTGTTGGGCAGGCGCCAGCGGCACGAGCTCGGGGCGTGGCCCGGCGATCAGCGGCGGGCGCTGCCGCCCCTGGCCGACATGCCGTTCGACGCGGGCCGCGAGCTCCCCCACCGTGGGCGCCTCGAACAGCAGCTGGACCGGGATCTCGGTATCCAGCGCGGACCCGACTCGCGCCGCGATCCGCATCGCGCCCAAGCTGTCGCCGCCGAGGGTGAAGAAGGAGTCGTCGAGTCCGATGGTGTTGGTGTGGAGTATGTCGGTGAATGCTTGGGTGATGGTGTGTTCGAGGGGTGTTCGTGGTGGTCGGTAGGGTTTGTGGTCGGTGGGTGGTGGTGTGGGTAGTGCGGTGCGGTCGAGTTTTCCGGTGGGGGTGAGGGGGATGTGGTCGAGGGGGATGATCGCGGTGGGGATCATGTAGGTGGGTAGTTGGGTGGTGAGGTGTTGGGTGAGGGTGGTGGTGTCGATGGTGTGGTGGGGTGTGGGGACGACGTAGGAGATGAGGGTGTGGTTTCCGTTGTCGTCGTGGTGGCCGATGGTGGTGGCGTAGTCGACGGTGGGGTGGGTGGTGAGGGTGGTGTCGATTTCGCCGAGTTCGATGCGTTGGCCGTGGATTTTGACTTGGAAGTCGGTGCGGCCGAGGTGTTGGAGGGTGTGGTCGGGTTGCCAGCGGACGAGGTCGCCGGTGCGGTACATGCGGGTGCCGGGTAGCCAGGGGCAGGCGATGAAGCGTTCGGCGGTGAGGGCTGGGTTGTGGTGGTATCCGCGGGCGAGGAGTGGTCCGGCGATGTAGAGTTCGCCTGCTACGCCGGTGGGTACGGGTTGTAGGTGTTGGTCGAGGACCCATTCGTGGGTGCCGGGGATGGGGTGGCCGATGGTGACGGCCTCACCCGCCACCAACGGGCCACTCAGCGTGGCGGCGATGGTTGCCTCGGCCGGGCCGTATCCGTTGAGAATGTCCCGGTCGCCGCTCCAGCGTTCGACCAACTCTGCGCCGAGGCCTTCGCCACCGATCAGCAGACACCTCAAATCCGGTAGCGGCAGTCGGGTTCGGTCGAGGGTGGACAACACCGAAGGTGTGAGGAAAGCGTGGCTGACCCGCTGGCGAACGAGCAGTTCGCCCAGGTCGTCGCCGCCTTGGACGGAGCTGGGCGCGATGACCATGGCCGAACCCGCGCCGCTCAGCGCCGACAGCATTTCCAGTATCGCCAGATCGAAGCTCGGTGAAGCCGCGTGCAGTACCCGAGAAGCGGATTCGATACACGCGAGATCCCGGTGCTGGGCGACGCAGCTGGCGAGCCCTCGGTGGGTGACCGCGACGCCTTTGGGCAGCCCGGTCGATCCGGAGGTGTAGATGACGTAGGCGATGTCGTCGACGCGCAGCGGGCGTACGCGGTCTTTGTCGGTGATGGGTGGGGTGGTGGTGGGTGGGGTGTTGTCGATGGTGAGCCAGTTGATGGTGTGGGGGAGGTGTGGGTGTGTGGGGGTGGTGGTGAGGCCGATGGTGGTGTGGGAGTTGGTGGTGATGTGGGTGATTCGTTGGGTGGGGTGTGTGGGGTCGATGGGTAGGAAGGCGGCGCCGGTTTTGGTGATGGCCCAGATGGCGATGATGGTTTCGGGGGAGCGGGGGATGGCGATGGCGACGATGTCTTCGGGGCCGATGTGGTGGTGGAGGAGTTGGTGGGCGAGGTGGTTGGAGCGTTGGTCGAGTTCTTGGTAGGTGATGTGGTGGTTGTTGTGGATGATGGCGGTGTTGTGGGGGTGGTTGTGGGCGGTGGTGGTGAGGAGGTCGGGCAGTGTGGTCGGTGGTGTGGGTGGTGGTCCGGTGCGGGTGAGGAGGTCGGTTTTTTCGGTGGGGTCGAGGATGTCGATGGTGGCGATGGGTTGGGTGGGGTTGGTGGTGATGGCGTGCAGGATGTGGAGCCATCGGTGGGTGAGGGTGTCGATGGTGGTGGGGTTGTAGAGGTCGGTGGCGTAGGTGATGGTGGCGGTCATCTCGCCGTTGTGGTTGTCGGTGAGGATGATTTGTAGGTCGAATCGTGCTGTGGGGGTGGGTGGTTCGGTGGGGGTGATGTCGAGGTGGGGGAGGTGGAGGTGGGGTTGGTCGAGGTTTTGGAAGGCGAGCAGTGTTTGGAAGAGGGGGTGGTGGGAGCGGGTGCGGTGGGGGGTGAGGTGGTCGACGAGTTGTTCGAAGGGGATGTCGGCGTGTTGGAAGGCTTGCAGGTCGGTGTTTCTGGTGCGGGTGAGTAGGTCGGTGAAGGGTTCGTGGGGGTTGATGTGGGTGCGTAGGACGAGGGTGTTGACGAACATGCCGATGAGGTCGTCGAGGGCGGGGTCGCCGCGTCCGGCGATGGGGGTGCCGATGGGGATGTCGGTGCTGTTGCTGAGGCGGGCGAGCAGGACTGCGAGGGTGGCGTGGATGACCATGAACACCGAGCAGTCGTGCTGGCGTGCGAGGGTGTGTAGTGCGGTGATGAGTTCGGTGTCGAGGGTGTAGGTGGTGGTGGCGCCGTGGTGGGAGGCCACTGCGGGGCGGGGACGATCCACCGGCAACGACAACTCCTCCGGAAGGTCCGCGAGGGCGTCGCGCCAGAACGCGAGGTCGTCGCGGCGGCTTCGGATCCGGGCCGCTTCGCGCGCACTGCCGGGGTGGATCCGCGCGAGGTCGGTGGCCGGCGTGGCGGCGGCGAACTCGTCGAGGAACTCCACGAACTCGCTGTGGTGGGCGGACAGTTCGGGGCCGGTGTAGCGGTCGGGATTGGCCAGGAAGTGCAGGATCGTCCGCGGCGGTTCTCCGGTCTGATACAGGTTGACCAGGAGATCCTCGACCGGCCCGGAGCTGAGGATGTGGAAGTCCCCGGTCAACTCGCCGAAGCGGATCTTCTGGGGGAAGAACATGACGTTCACCATCGGGCCCGCGAACCGCCGCTGCCCGCGCGATCCGGTGGCGGCGCGAATATCGGCGAGGCCGCACCGCTGGTGGCGCAACGCGCCGACCAAGTCGGATTGAACCCGCCGTACCAGCGTCGCGACCGTGTCTTCCGCGCCGAGTGCGAGCGGAAGCGGCGCGAGGTTGACGAACACCCCGCCGGACCGGCGCAGGACGGCCGTGGTTCGGCCGGAGACGGGAACATCGACGAGGACCTCGTCCCGGCCGGTCATCCGGGCCAGATAGCAACCGAACGCGGCGATCACCACCGCGGCCGGGCTCGCGTCGAGCGCTTTCGCGGCGTCCGCGATCCGCCCCACCAGCGCCGTCGGCAGTTCGGCCATCGCGACCACGCTGTCCGCACGCGGCGGCGCGTAGCGGGTCGCCAGACTGGATTCGTCATCGGCGACATCGGCGAGCTTGTCCACCCAATATGCCTGGTCGTCGGCGAACCGCTTCGACTCCCGATACATGCGGTCGGCCTCGTACAGTGTGCGAAGGTCCGCCGCCCGATTCGGTTCCGGCGGCCGTTCCTCCACGGCGGCCGTATACAACTCCGCGAGCCGGTTCAACATCGTCATCGCGGCGTAGCCGTCCACCGCGACATGGTGAGCTCTGTTGTACAACAGGTAATGCCGGTCGCCGACCTGCAGAAGCGCCCCCGCCCACAACCGGTCCCGAGCCATATCCAGCGGTGCGGTGTATTCGTCGTGCATCCACTTCAATGCCGCCGCCATGGGATCCGGTTCGGCACGCGTATCGATTACCGGCCCCGTCGAAGCCAGTGACGGGTCGAACAGTTGATGCGGGGTGCCGTCCACCTCGACCAGCCGAAAATACCCTGACTGGAACTCGTGACCCGCGCGAATTATCAGCGAACGCAGAAGCTCACGATCGAGCTCGCCGTGGAACTCGACGTATTGCGCCTCGCATATCGGGACGTCCGGACTCAAGCGTTGCGCCAGCCACAGCCCCCGCTGTCCGGCTGACAGCGGTACAGGCTCTGGTGGCGACACGTCCGGTGCGGTGTTCGATCCACGGTCGGGGTCGAACTGCGGTCGCTGAACGGTCATCACCTTGCCTCCAGACCCGACCGGAAATCAGTTTAAGCCGACCGGTTCGTTCGCGTACACCTAAACCACGATGCAGAGCGGCAAATAGTTGCCGACTTTACGAAATTGATAAGGGTCGGTGCGCGGAGCTGTCGCGGCAGAGGCTTATGTGACGCGGTAGGGGGCGAACTGCACTGCGGCCCTATCCGGCGATGGCGCGGTTGTAGTGTCAATTGCGGTGCCGCACGCGAACCGTGCACTGGAGAGCGGACGGGCGCTTAGTCCCTTATTACTGATTCATCCTCGTTCTCGGCACCGCTGAATTTCCCGCATTCCCGTCGGGCTGTGCGGCGGGAATGCTGGACGTGACCCCGGTTCCGTGGAATCGGTCACGGATCGAGCGTTGCTCAGTCGGCAGCCGCGACGGGTTCGGCGATGTCTACCGAAGCGGGGACTGTCGTCTTCCATCGCGCGTCGACCACCAGACCGGCCAGTCCGACCGCGAGGCAGGCGCCGGACAGCGCGAGCATCGCCGGATGGGTGGTCCCGGTGAGCGCGTCGCCGAGGATGACGGTGCCGATCGTGCCGGGCAGCACACCCAGCACCGTGGCGAACAGATACGGCCAGAACCGGATCGAGGACAAGCCACAGCAGTAATTGATCACCGAGAACGGTACGGCCGCGATGAGCCGCAGCGAGCCGACCGCCAGCCAGCCGCGGCGGGCGAGACGTACATCGATGGCGCGCACCGCGGGATGGGTGAGCCGGGCGGCGACCTGATTGCGATCGAGCGCGCGGATGAGCACGATGGCCAGGGCCGCGCTGACGGTCGTCGCGCTCACCGCGAGCGTGATGCCAAGTAGCGGGCCGAACAGCAGTCCGGCGCTGACGGTGAATACGGTGCGCGGGATCGGCGCCACCGTCACCAGAGCGTGGACCAGGAAGAACAGCAGCGGGAAGACCGGGCCGACGGAAGTCGCCCAGTCCTGCACCTGGCGGGGCGACGGCAGCGGGACCAGCAGCGCCGCGCCGAACAGCGCGACCGCGCCGACGATCAGCGCGACGATACGCGGGTCACGGATCAGCCTCGTCACGGGCGACAGGTTACCGGTTGGTAGTGGCGGGCAGGGTCAACCGGCTGGGAATCCGCCCGCTAGCATCAGTGGAAGCGGGACGAATGCCCGTTAACCGAAGTAGTCGCTGAGCTGGGCGAATGTGAGGGTATCGGGCGCGCACTGGCGGTGCGCCCGTGGTGAGGAAGAGGAACAGCAAGCTATGCCGATTGCTTCAGATCCCGGGGCCGACCCGGTGCCCGAATACGGCGCATGGCGCAAGGGTGTTGCCGGGGTGCTGGCGAAGGCTCGCCGCGTCGATGTCAGCGAACTTCCCGAGGAGCCCGAGCGACTGCTCGACGAGACCACCTATGACGGGCTGACGGTCGCCCCGCTCTACACCCGGCGCGATGAGCTGCCGGAGCAGCCCCTGCCCGGAACGTTCCCCTTCGTTCGCGGCCGAGACGCCACTCGCGACGTGCACCGGGGTTGGTTCGTCAGCGCCCGGTTCGCCCAGCGCGACGCCGCGGCGGCGAACCGCGAGATCCTGGCCGCGCTGGAGAACGGGATCAGCGCGATCTGGCTCGGTGCCGGCGAGCGCGGCGTACCGGTGGCGGATCTGCCGACCGCCCTGACCGGCCTGCTCTTCGAACTCGCCCCGCTCACGCTGGACGCGGGCGGCGACGTCGCCGACGCGGCGGCGCAGGTGTTCGCGGCGCTCGACGGCTACACCGCGCCAGCGCGCGATGGCATCCGGGTCTCGCTCGGCGCCGCGCCTCTGACCAGCCGCTTCGCCGGCCCGGCCGACACCGGTCTCACCGAGGCCGTCGCACTGGCCGGACAGGCGGCGCGACGACCGGAAACGGTGCGTGCGATCACCGTGGACGGGACCGTCTTCCACGACGCGGGCGCCTCCGACGCCCAGGAACTGGGCGCGGCGGTCGCCGCGGGCCTGGCCTACCTGCGGTCGCTGACGGAGAGCCTGGACATCGCCGACGCGCTGGGACAGCTGGAGGTCCGGTTCGCCGCCACCGACGATCAGTTCGCCACCATCGCGAAGTTCCGTGCCGCCAGGCGGCTGTGGGCGCGGGTCGCGCAGGTCTGCGGAGCACCGGATTTCGGCGGCGCGCCCCAGCACGCGGTCACCTCGGCCGCCATGATGAGTCAGCGCGACCCCTGGGTGAACATGCTGCGCACCACGCTCGCCGCGTTCGGCGCGGGCATCGGCGGCGCCGACACCGTGACCGTGCTGCCGTTCGACTCCGCCCTGCCGCCCGGCGAACTCGGCGTGTCGCAGGCGTTCGCCGATCGGATGGCCCGCAACACTCAGCTGCTGCTGCTCGAGGAATCGCACCTCGGCCACGTGCAGGATCCGGGTGCGGGCTCCTGGTACGTCGAGGACCTCACCGCCGCGCTGGCGGCGAAGGCATGGGAGTTCCTCCAGGAGATCGAGGCGGCCGGAGGCTACCTCGCCGCGCTGGAGTCCGGGCTGCTCGCCGAGCGGGTCGCGGCGACCAAGGCCGCTCGCGACGCCGATGTCGCGCACCGCAAGACCGCCGTCACCGGCGTGAACGAATTCCCGAACCTCGCCGAGCAGCCGCTGTCCGAGGCGGCGCGGCAGGCCGGCCGGGTCGCCCGCTACGGCGCCGCGTTCGAGCAGCTGCGCAACCGCTCCGACGCCTACCTCGCAGAGCACGGCGCGCGGCCGAAAGCGATGCTGGTGCCGCTCGGCTCGGTGGCCGAGCACAACGTGCGGGTCACCTTCATCGCGAATCTGCTGGCTTCGGGCGGCATCGAGTCGATCAATCCGGGTCCGCTCGCGGTGGACGGAATCGCCGCGGCGGCCGCCGAAGCGGGGGCGCCGATCGCGGTGCTGTGTGGCTCGGATACGCGCTACGGATCGGAAGCGGGTGAAGCGGTGCGGCAACTGCGCGCCGCGGGCGTGCCCACCGTGCTGCTGGCGGGTGCGGCGAAGGCCGTCGCCGACCTGGACGACGCGCAACGCCCGGACGGATTCCTCGCCGCGCGCATCGACGCCGTCGCCGCGCTGTCCGGCCTGCTCGAGAAGGTGGGAGCCTGATGACCACTCGTGAGATCAAGCACGTGATCGGTAGTTTCGCCGACGTGCCGCTGGCCGAGGGCGCGCCGGAGCCCGCCGCGGTCGACGCGGCGCAGGTGACGGAGTACGTGCGCGCGGCCGCGGCGGCCAACCAGTACGCCCCCGAACAGCTGGTGTGGTCGACCCCGGAAGGCATCGACGTGCCACCGGTGTTCACCAAGGCCGACCGGGACGCGATCGCGGCCGCAGGATATCCGCTCGACAGCGTGCCCGGTGTCGCGCCGTTCGTGCGCGGTCCGTACCCCACGATGTACGTCAACCAGCCGTGGACCATCCGCCAGTACGCGGGTTTCTCCACCGCAGCGGACTCGAATGCCTTCTACCGGCGCAACCTGCAGGCGGGCCAGAAGGGTCTGTCGGTCGCGTTCGACCTGGCGACCCACCGTGGCTACGACTCCGATCATCCGCGGGTGCAAGGCGACGTCGGCATGGCGGGCGTCGCCATCGACTCGATCCTGGACATGCGCCAGCTGTTCGACCACATCCCGCTGGACCAGGTCAGCGTCTCGATGACGATGAACGGCGCGGTGCTGCCGATCCTGGCGCTGTACGTCGTGGCCGCCGAGGAACAGGGCGTCGCGCCGGAACAGCTGGCCGGAACCATTCAGAACGACATTCTGAAAGAGTTCATGGTCCGCAACACCTACATCTACCCGCCGAAGCCATCGATGCGGATCATCTCCGACATCTTCGCCTACACCAGCGCGAAGATGCCGAAGTTCAACTCGATCTCCATCTCCGGCTACCACATCCAGGAAGCGGGCGCGACCGCCGACCTGGAACTGGCCTACACCCTCGCCGACGGCGTCGAGTACATCCGGGCGGGCATCGACGCGGGCATGGAGGTCGACAAGTTCGCGCCGCGGCTGTCGTTCTTCTGGGCCATCGGCATGAACTTCTTCATGGAGGTCGCCAAGCTGCGCGCCGGGCGCCTGCTGTGGAGTGAGCTGGTCGCGAAGTTCAACCCGAAGAGCGCGAAATCGCTGTCGCTGCGCACCCATTCGCAGACCTCCGGCTGGTCGCTCACCGCGCAGGACGCCTACAACAACGTCGCGCGCACCTGCATCGAGGCGATGGCAGCCACCCAGGGCCACACCCAGTCGCTGCACACCAACGCGCTCGACGAGGCGCTGGCGCTGCCCACGGACTTCTCCGCCCGCATCGCCCGTAACACCCAGCTGCTGATCCAGCAGGAGTCCAACACCACCCGCCCGATCGACCCGTGGGGCGGCTCGTATTACGTCGAGTGGCTCACCCACCAGCTGGCCGACCGCGCCCGCGCGCATATCGCGGAGGTCGAAGCGCACGGCGGCATGGCGCAGGCGATCGGCGAGGGCATCCCGAAACTGCGCATCGAAGAAGCCGCCGCGCGCACCCAGGCGCGGATCGACACCGGCCAGCAGCCGGTGATCGGCGTCAACAAGTATCAGGTCGAAGAGGACCAGCAGGTCGAGGTCCTCAAGGTCGAGAACTCGCGGGTGCGCGCCGAGCAGATCGAGAAGCTGCGACGCCTGCGCGCCGAGCGCGACCCCGACGCGGTACGGCGGGCGCTGGCCGAATTGACCCGCGCCGCGGCCTCTTCCGAGGGCGGCATGGCGAACAACCTGCTCGCGCTGGCCATCGACGCCGCACGGGCCAAGGCCACCGTCGGCGAGATCTCCGATGCGCTGGAGCAGGTATACGGCCGCCACCAGGCGGAGATCCGTACCCTCTCCGGTGTGTACCGCGACGAGGCAGGGAAGGTCACCAACATCACCAAGGCGAGCGAGCTGGTCGAGGAATTCGCCGAGGCCGAGGGCCGCAGGCCGCGCATCCTCGTCGCGAAGATGGGGCAGGACGGCCACGACCGGGGACAGAAGGTGATCGCCACGGCCTTCGCCGACCTCGGCTTCGACGTCGACGTGGGCCCGCTGTTCCAGACCCCGGAAGAGGTGGCGCAGCAGGCGGCCGACAACGATGTGCACGTCGTCGGTGTGTCGTCGCTGGCTGCGGGCCACCTCACGCTGGTGCCCGCCCTGCGGCAGGCACTGGCCGATGTCGGACGCCCCGACATCATGGTCATCGTCGGCGGCGTCATCCCGCCCGGTGACTTCGAGGAGCTCTACCAGGCGGGCGCGGCGGCGATCTTCCCGCCCGGCACGGTGATCGCGGACGCGGCGATCGACTTGCTGAAGAAGCTCGGCGCCGAACTCGGTCACGAACTCGGCAGCGGCGCCGCGGATTCCGCCGCGACGGAATGAGCGAAGCGGGTTCCCCGGCGCGCGACACCCCGAAGGTGACCGCGCGCCGGGCGATCGACGTCGACGCCCTCGCCGCGGCGGTCCGCGCCAACGAGCGTGCCGCTCTGGCGCGGGCGATCACGTTGGTGGAATCCACCAGGGCCGATCACCGTGCGCTGGCGCAGCAGCTGCTGCTGAAAGTGACGCCGGAGGCGGGCGCGGGGGGCGCGCCGTCCAACCGCGTCGGCATCACCGGCGTTCCCGGCGTCGGCAAGTCGACCTTCATCGACGCGCTCGGCATGTATCTGATCGAGCGGGGGCACCGGGTCGCGGTGCTGGCGGTCGACCCGTCCTCGACCAGGACCGGCGGTTCCATCCTCGGCGACAAGACCAGGATGGCGCGGCTGTCGGTGCAGCGCGAGGCCTACATCCGGCCCTCGCCCACGGCGGGCACGCTCGGCGGCGTCGCCAAGGCGACACGCGAGACCATCGTGCTGCTCGAGGCGGCGGGATACGACGTGATCCTGGTGGAGACCGTCGGGGTGGGCCAGTCGGAGGTCACCGTCGCGAACATGGTCGACGTGTTCTGCTTCCTCACCCTGGCCAGGACCGGCGACCAGCTGCAAGGGATCAAGAAGGGCGTGCTCGAACTCGCCGACCTGGTCGCGGTGAACAAGGCCGACGGCAAACACGAGGTCGAGGCCAGAGCCGCCGCCCGGGAACTCGCGGGCGCGCTGCGGCTGATCCACCCGCACGACGCGCTGTGGCGGCCGCCGGTGCTGACCATGAGCGGTTTGGAAGGCGTCGGCCTGGACCGGTTCTGGGACACGGTGCTCGAACATCGTCGTGTGCTCACCGACGCCGGGGAATTCGCCGAGAAGCGCCGTCGCCAGCAAGTGGACTGGACCTGGACCATGGTGCACGACCAGCTGCTGCGCAGGCTCTCGGACAACCCGGACGTGAAAGCCATGCGGGCGCAAGTGGAGAAGCAGGTCCGCGACGGCACCCTCACCGCCGCGCTCGCCGCCGAGGAACTGCTGAACGCCTTCGACGGCCGCTGAGCCGCCGGGATCCGATCCAACGCCTACCGCGCGTTCAGCTGGATCCGCGCCACCAAGGCACGGTGGTCGGCGCCGGGGAGTCCCACGGTCTCCACCGCGACCGCGCTACCGTCGGCGACGAGGATGTGGTCGATACCGACCAGGGGCGGCCACCGTTTGTCGGTCGGATAGGTGACCAGATGTCCGGCGCCCGCCTGCTCGGCGGCGTCGGCGAAGCGGCCGGACAGCATCGCGCGGAACTGCCGGTGGTCGTAGGTCGCGTTGAAATCGCCGCCGGCGAGCACCGGTCGATCCGCGGGTGATCGGTCGAGAATCACCCGCAGCCGGGACAATTCGTCGGCCCAGACCCGCGTGCCGTACACCGGCGGTACCGGATGGAAGGCGTACACCGCGACCGGGCCGACGCCTGGAACGTCGGCGGTCGCCGACAGCTGGTTCAGCACGAAGCCGTCGTACTCGACGGTTTCGGTCAGCGGGTAGCTGCTCCATATTCCCGTCCCGGTCGCTGTCCTTCCCGGTGAGACGAACCGGTACGGCAAGACCTGGTCCAGTCCCGCGCGGCCGAGTTCCTCGACTGCCGTCGGCGTGAGTTCGTTCACGGTGAGGACGGCGACGTTCCTCGCGTGTATCTCGTCGACCAGCGCCCGGGGATCGGCTCCGTCGAAAAGGAGATTGGCTTGCATCACCGTCAGGGTGTGCCCGTCCGCGTCGCCGGAACGGCCGACGTACAGCGGCGCTTGCGTCCACGCCGCGATGGCGACGACGACGATCGCGACCGCCGCACCGCTCCACTGCCGCATGGCGACGAACGCCACCGCCCCCAGCACGGCAGAACCCATCAGATACGGCGCACCCGAAGCCGCCAAGACCAACATCCGAGACTGCGACCCACTGAAGTGCAGTGCGAGCCCCACGCACCCGGCCAGTGCGGCAAGCCAGGCCAGTAGCTGGACGACGACCACGATCGACTTCGAGATCACGTCCGATATTCGAACACACCGGCGACGCCGGGCATTCGACGGCAGCCGCCGCCGACCGCTGCCGAGGCAGAGCGTGTTCTTCGGCCGTTCCAGACGCCGTAGGTGACAACCGCGGCGGCCAGGTGCGGTCGGGCTGGTGCCCGCACTGCCCAGCGCTCACGGTCATGGCGACCCGAGCCGGTCGACACCGGTCATTCGAGGCCGAACAGCGCCGCCGCATTGCGGTAACAGACCTGGCGCAACCAGTCGTCACCGAGATCCAGCCGTTCGAGCGCCTCGATCGAATGACCGTAGGAATGTGGGATGTTCGGGAAGTCGCTGCCGAACAGGATGCGGTCGGCGAAGGCGCGCAGCCTACCGTGTTCGTGCACCGGAAACGGGGCGTCGGCCTCGGAGAAATCGGTCCACACCATGGTGGTGTCCAGCCGCACGTCCGCGTAGGCCTCGGCCAGGTCCAGGAATTCGGAGTACTCCGGCGTGCCCATGTGCGCGACGATCAACCGCAGGCGCGGAAAGCGCCGCAGCACACCGGCGATCGGTTCCGGCCCGGTGTGCGTTCCGGGCGCGGGGCCGGAACCGCAATGGATGACGATCGGAACGCGCGCGTCCTCCAGCAGGCCCCACACCGGGTCCAACAGCGGGTCGCCCGGATGGTAGCCGCCGACTTGGACGTGCGCTTTGAAGACGCGGGCGCCGCGTTCGACGGCCTCCCGCACATAGCTCGCGGCCGGTGGTTCAGGAAAGAAGGTGGCGGTGTGCAGGCAATCGGGCGTGCGCGCCGCGAAGTCTGCGGTCCATTCGTTCAGCCACGCGGCCATGTCCGGCTTGTGGGGGTAGACGAGAGCGGTGAACGCGCGAACGCCGAAGTCGCGCAGCGTCTTCAAACGGACCTGCTCGTCGGCGCGGTAGGTGATCGGCCAGGCGCGGCCGGTCAACGGACCTGCCGAGTCGAAGTAGGCCCACACCTTCCGCAGCACCTGGTCGGGCATGAAATGCGTATGGACGTCGACGATTCCGGGCAGGCCGAGCCGGGTGCGGAAGGCGGCCAGGTAGGTCGTGTCGTCGGCGTCGGTCACCGGACCTCCTGTGCGGCGGGCGGATGCACCGTGCGCGCGAGGTCGCCGACCCGGGCGATCAGTCGCTCGAAGAACAGCTTCTGGTCGGTGCCGATCACGATGTCGGCGTTGGGTTCCCGGCCCCACATGCCCGTCCAGTCGGCGACCGTGGTCGCGCGGGTGATGGTTCCGGCCAGTTCCACGTCCACCGTCGCCGGGCGGGTACGGGCCAGCGCCGGGTCCAGCGCCACCGCGGCCGCGAACGGGTCGTGCATGTGGGCCAAGTAGCCCAGGTCGTAGCCGTGGTGGAAATCGAAGTAGAACCGCACCGCGTCGGTGACGTGCCGGACGATCGGATTGCTCGCCGCCGAGCGGGCCTCGGGCGGATCGGCGGGCGAGACGACCTCCACCGGATAGCTCTTCGCGCGCTCGGCGAGGCGGGCCAGGTGCTCGGGCCGCATCTCGATGGTCTCGGTGATGTCGAGCGCGCACACGATCGGCCTGCGCTGTGCGGGGGCCGCGGCGAACGCGTCGAAGACCTCCTTGGCGGCCTCCGGATCGACGTGCACGTTCCACTCGTTGGTCGGCGTCGTGTTGCCCGGATGATTGAACGCGCCGCCCATGATCACCAGGCGGTGCAGCAACAGCGGCAGCTCCGGTTCGATCCGCAAGGCGAGTGCGAGATTGGTCAGCGGCCCGGTGCACAGGCCGACGATCTCCCCGGGATGCGCGCGCACCAGCTCGACCCACATCCGCGCGGCCGATCGCGGCGAGAGACGGCGAGCCGACCGGGGGAGTTCGGCGTACCCGATGCCCTGGGGTCCGTGCGTGTCCTCGGTGGTGCGCAGCGGGATCGCGAGTGGTTCGGCCGCGCCGAGCGCCACTTCGATGTCCGGCGCGTGGCAGACGTCCAGCCAGGCCAGATTGTTCGCCGCCACCTGCGCCGCCGGAACGTTGCCCGCGGTGGCGGCGATTCCGGTGATCTCGGCCTCGGGGGAGCCGAGCACGTACAGCAGCGCGAGCGAGTCGTCGATGCCGGTGTCGACGTCCAGGATGATCTTCTGCCGCACGGGACGAGACTAGCGAGCCGGGGTGCCGGGGCGTCGCCGAGGTGGCCGATAGCTCGGTGATGGCAGGCGGTAGTACATACGTCTGGTACATATGTCTTAGACGTTGTAGCCTCGAGTCATGGGAAATCGCGAGGATCTGCTGGCGGGAGCACGGAAAGTCATCATCGAGCGGGGCGTCGCCAAGGCGACCGCCCGCGACATCGCCTCGGCGGCCGGTGTGAGCCTGGCGGCGATCGGCTACCACTTCGGCTCGAAAGACCAGCTGATCACCGAGGCCCTGGCCGACTCGCTGGGCACCGCGATCGGCGACAGCATGGAACAGAAGATCCGCGAGGGTAGTGGTGTGACGCCGCTGGCAGCGTTCGCCACGATGTGGAACGGCATGCCCGCGGTGTTCACCGAGAACCACGACAGCATGCTGGCGAGCATGGAGAACCTGGTTCGCGTCGCCCGCTCGCCGGAGTCGCGGAAGTTCTTCGCGCAGAGCCTGCCCGGGGCCTACCGGGAGATGGCGGACGCGCTGCGGGCGGCGCACCCGCAGCTGAGCGAAGACCAGGCCGAGGCGATCGGCGAACTGTATTTCGTACTCGTCCAGGGCCTCGGCGTACTGCAAACCATCGCTCCGGACGCGAACCTCCCCGACGGCGACCGCCTGGCGCAGGCGGTCGCCGCACTGGCCGGGGTCGAGGATTAGTGCTCCTGGACAGCACCGACGGGGACGGGGCACAGGCGCGGTACCGCGAGCGCCACTGGTCGGCGCCGCGAAGGATCTCGCGGCGCCTCAGCGGGACGGGTCAGTGGGTCGGCAGGGGCCAAGCGGGACGGTCCGCGCCGTAGGCGGGTGCGGGCCAGGCGTAGTCCGGGTATTCGGGGAGTACGGGGGGCGCGGTGACGACTTGTCCGTGTCGGACCACCTGTGCTGCGCTCGGCTCCGCGGCTGCCGGATGACGCGGTGTGCGGTCGGGGGCGCCGAGCAGCCAGGACGCGGTGCGGGCCAGAGCCACCCGCACGTCCCGCCCGATGCCGTCGCCCGCGCGCGCGACCAAGGCGTCGATCACTCCGGCGGCGAGGAGGTAGCCCGAGGCGTGGTCGAGCGCCTGGGCGGGCAGCGCTCCTGGCACGGAGGGCGCGCCCTCCAGGATCGAGATGCCGGATGCGGCCTGCACGATGCTGTCGAAGCCGCGCCGCTCACCCCACGGCCCGGCTTCACCCCAGGCGGACACCCGCCCGTGGATCAGCCCTGGCCTGGCGGCGGCCCGCACCCCGGCGCGCTCCAGTGCGCCCGGCCGGTAGCCGGTGATCAGCACGTCGGCGGCGGCGATCAGATCATCGAGGCCACTGGTGCGCAGATCGACCAACGCCGAGCGCTTGCCCTGACCGGTGTCGGCGAATTGCCAGGGGATCTCGGGCAGTTGCGGCGGGTCGACCCGCAACACTTCGGCGCCGAGCAAAGCCAGCGCCCGCGTCGCGACCGGGCCCGCGATCACCCTGGTCAGATCGAGCACACGCAATCCCCGCAGCGGCTGCAAAGGTGCGGCGCCCGTAGGCAATCCGGCTTCCCCGCGGTCGGCGCGCCGGTCGATCGCGACCAAGGGGCCCGCCGCCGCGGCCTGTCCTTCCGGGCTGGCGGTCCACTCGTCCTCGGTACGGACGCGGACCGCGATAGCGCCCTGCGCGGAGGCCTGTTCCTCCAGATCCGAGGCGCGGACCATCGCAATTCGGGCGACGGCGAGATCGACCGGCACGGAGTCGGGCAAGCCGAGGGTGGCGAGCAGTCGCGCCCGGTGATGCGGATAGTTGGCGTGCGTGCGAACCCATCCGTCGAAGGTGGGGAAGAAGCCGGAGAGGTCGGCGAACTGCGTCGGCAGTTGGCCGCCGATGCGTAAGAGACGCTCGCTGGAGAAGGCCGCGGTGATGCGGGCCGGGTCGATGCGATGCGCCACCGGGGCCAGACCGCGGGCCGCCCGCATGCGGTTCGCCGCGGCGGTCAGCGCCGCGACCGAACCGGCGGCGAGTGCCCAGACCGGTAGTGTCGCGGCGAGATTGCTACCCGGATCGGGCGCGGAGGAGATGGGCGAGGCGGTGACACCGATACCGGCCTCGTAGTCCTGGACGAGCCGTGCGTGCGTGTTCACTCGCTTCAGCGTAGTTGGCGGTACGGCGAACTCGGGTGCGGTGGTCGTCACAGCCGCGCCGGATGCGGTCCGCGGCTTCCGCGCCGCACCGTCGTTCTGTGGTGTCACCTGCGCCGATTCGGGTCGGCGACCAGGGTGACCCGCATGCGGGCGCGCCGCGCCTCGATGCGGCGGGGTGGTCGACGAACGGATGGCGCGCCCGTCCAGGTGGAACCCATGGACAGGCCCGAACGGCGACCGCGGGATCGCACAAGGGCGAGGCCGGGATAGCGGATGAAATGCTGACGAGCTCGAGGCTCCGGCGTCTCGGATGGTGGTGGATGCGGGCCGTGGCAGCACCATGTCACACCAAAGAGACTGTCCGAGCGCACTTCTCGCCAGTGAAAATAGTGGGGGGCGCGAAGACCGGACGTATCGGCCAGCATGTCCACATGCTGCACCGCAGCAGCCGGCGCGGTGACGCAGCGCCGATCCGATGACCTGTCCGTCGCGTGCGGGCAGAGGGGCAGAGCATGGCCGGCGCACCGAACTGCCGCGCGTCGGCCATAGGTGAGGTCGATCGACGATGACGAACGTCTACGCCGGAAGCGCGGAATACACGGTGCCGACGATCAGAAAGAAGCCGAATTCACCCGCGCGAGAACGCGTGCCGGTCTTCGGCATCGACCTGCGGCCGCGTGCGGCTCTGCTCCCGGACCGGGTCCGCTCCGCGCCGATCACACTCGACTACGAGCTGATGGCCGTGCAGGACGCGCAGAACGCGGGGTACCTCCGGGAGATCCAGGACCTCGCCGCCGAGCGCGCGGCACTCGGCACCGCCGGTCACGACCAGGCGACGCGATTGCGCGTGGAGCAGCTCGAGGCCGCGCTCGCGGCGGCGACGACGGACGCGGCGGCGGCGGGAGTCGCCGCGGGCGACGTCGATCGTGCGGTGGAGTACGGCCGCGCCAGCGCCTACTGGGCCGACCGCCCCGCGCACCGCTACCTCGGCCGGATCGCTCAGTTGACCGACGAGATGAGTTCTCGTCTTACGGAATTGGCCGACTATCGGCAGCGGATCGCCGAACTCGAACAGCGAATCGCGCGGACGAGCCCCGGCGGGGCCTGAGCCGTCCGGCACGCCCCGGTGCCGTATCCGCCACCGCGGACGGGGATGCTGCATCGGTGCAGGAGATCTTTCGGACTGTCGGCGTCGAGGGGTGGGTGCATGCCCGGTGCGTCGATTGCGGCGCCGAGGCGGGCGTCCGGGCGGACGAACCGGTGGTGCTCGCCTCGGTGGTGAAGGTGCCGCTGGTCCTGGAGTTCGCCAGGCAAGTAGCGGCGGGACAGTTGGACCCCGCCGACCGAGTGCGGGCGCGGGCGGCGGATCGGCTCGGCGGCGTCGGCACCGCGGGCTGCGCCGACGACGTCGAGTTCAGCCTGCGCGACGCGGCGTACTTCGCGCTCACCGTCAGCGACAACACCGCGGCGGACCTGCTGTTCAACCGGGTGGGGCTGGACAACGTGCGCTCGCTGCTGCGCGAACTGGGCCTCGCCGCCACCCGCGTGGTGGGTCCGCCGCGCACCGTGGTGCAGTCCATGGCCGAGGACATCGGCGCGGCCGACGCGGCCGAGTTCGCCCGCCGGTTTCCCGCGCTCGACGCCGAGCAGGTGCTGCGCACCCGCGCGCTGGACCCGCGGCGCACCACCGCGAGCACCCCGCGGGAGATGGCGCGGCTGCTCAGCATGATCGCCCGGGACGAGGCGGGCGCACCGGAGGCGTGCCGGTGGGTGCGTGATCTGATGCGTCAGCAGGTGAACTGGTACCGGCTCGCCGCCGCCTTTCCGCCGGACGTGCAGGTCTGGGCCAAGACGGGGACGCTGCCCGGGGTGCGCAACGAGGTCGGCGTCGTCGAGTATCCGGATGGAAAGCGTTATGCCGTAGCGGTTTTCACCCGAGCGGCGACCTTGGCGCAGCGGCTGCCGGAGGTGGATCGCGCCATCGGCGCAGCCGCCGTCGAGGCGATCGGCCGGATCGTTCACGGCGGGCCGTAGACGACGTTCCATGGCCGTTGCGGTGGGTCCGCGACCGGACTCGGCCGTGACGCGCCGTCGCCTTGCAGCACCGCGACGACCAGTTCGGCCAGCTCGCCCACCAGCGGATGCGCCACGCCCACCGGCCAGGCCAGCGACAACCGATGACTCAGCGTGCCCTCCGGCAGTGGCCGCCAGACCACGCGGGGTTCCTTCTGCGCCACCATCCCCTGGTCGAAGGCCACACCCCGCCCCGAGAGCACCATGCCCAGGACGAATTCGGGATTGCGCGCGTGCTGCACCGAGACCGGGCGGAAGCCGTGCTCCCAGCAGCGGCGCAGCGTGGCGTCGTAGAGTCCGGGCGCGGCCGCGCGCGGGAAGATCACCAGGCCGTGCCCGGCGAGGTCGGCCAGTTCCAGCGCCGACCGCGCGGCCAGCGGCGAATCGCGGGGCAGCACCACGCCGAGCGGTGTCTCCACCACCGGGCCGAGTTCCAGGCCGACCACGTCGACCGGGTGTTGCAGCACCCCGGCGTCCAATTGGCGGTCGGCGAGCAGCCGGACCTGCTCGGCGGTGGTCAGTTCCTGCAGATCCACCCGGACGTCCCTGGCCTCGAACGCGGTGAGCAGCGCGGCGAGGACCCGCCCGGCCAGTTCGGGCGGCACTCCGATCCGCACGGCGTCCATCTCGCCCCGATGCGCCTTCCCGACCAGCGTTCTCGTCCGCTCCCAGCGCGCAAGCAGGTCTCGCGACTCGGCGAGCAGAATATGCCCGGCCTCGGTGAGTTCGACGCGGCGGCTGTCGCGCTCGAACAGACGCGCGCCGAGGTCGGCCTCCAGGCGGCGGATGCGCTGGCTCAGCGGCGGCTGGGCGATGCCGAGCCGCTCGGCGGCCCGCCCGAAATGCAATTCCTCGGCGACGGCGACGAAATACCGGAGCTGGCGCAGTTGATCCACGCTGCGACGATATCCTTTTCGATATCACCGAGCGTCGACACCGGTCTTGGACACGGCCGCAGGGCATGTGGTGTGGTGCCCGCATGACAGGTTTCGGACGGCGT
The DNA here is from genome assembly GCF_044452545.1 of Nocardia sp. NPDC051900. Classification (NCBI taxonomy): domain Bacteria; kingdom Bacillati; phylum Actinomycetota; class Actinomycetes; order Mycobacteriales; family Nocardiaceae; genus Nocardia; species Nocardia sp. NPDC051900. The sequence goes on from NZ_JBITBU010000004.1 coordinate 111,671, forward strand.
GAATTTCTCGGCGCGACGGCGGGCGCGGCCGCGCTAGCAGGGCTAGTCGCTTGTGCTACAACGGATTCCGACGATAATGGTGCGTCGACTTCGGTTCCCGGGGGCGGATCGCCCGGCGGGGTGACGCTGCGGTGGTGGGGCAACAACAGCTGGGAGATCCGCCTGCCGGGGGGCAAGGTCGTGCTCATCGACCCCTGGCTGACCAGGTTCCATACCGGAACCTACACGGCCGAGGGCGCGGATCCGCAGACGCCGATCACCGTGGACACCGCGCTGATCGACCACTACGTCGACAGCGGTGAATTGCGCGCCGATCACATCCTGGTCACCCACGGCCACTACGACCACTTCACCGACGTACCGTATCTGGCGAAGAAGACCGGAGCGACGGTGCTCGGCACCGAGACGCACCTGAACCTCATGGCCGCGCTCGGCGCCCCGGAGCAACAGCTCGCCTTGGCGACGGGCGGCGAGTTCCTCCGTTTCGACGGATACACCATCCGGGTGCTGCGTTCGCTGCACTCCGCATCCGGGGCGCGCGCCACGGTGGCTTTCGCGGGTACCCGTCCAGGCTTGGGCGCGGGAGAACTGCCGCAGCCCAGGGTGATTCGTGATCTGGTCGAGGGCGGCACACTCGCCTACGAGGTGAGCGGCGGCGGCGTGAGCGTGCTGAACTTCGGCGGCTCGAACTACATCGAGTCGGAACTGACGGGCTTGCGCCCGGACGTGCTGCTGCTGCCCGCTGGAGGCGGGAAGATCCAGGACTACGTCGGGCGCCTGCTGCGCGCCACCGGCAACCCGCGCTACGTGCTGCCCACCCACTGGGACGACTTCGACCATCCACTCACCGAACCTGCTCGCGACTGGGGCGGTCTGGAGCCGCTACGAGCGGCGGTGCGTGCGGCGAGCCCGCAGAGCACTTTCGTCACCGTGGACCATCTACAGACCTTCACGCCGTGACCGGCCTGGATCTCGCCGGGGCCGATCGGGTCGGGTGCCACAGCACAAGCGTCGTCAGTGCTCGACCGGCCCGTCGATGAGTCCGCTTGCGGCGCGGTGGATCTTGGCCAGCGCGGTGAGCAGGTTGTCGCGTTCTGCCGAGGTGAGGGACGCGGTGAGACGATCTTCGAGAGATCGGCGTTCCGCTTCGATCGGGGTGCGCAGGCGTCGGCCCTCGTCGAGCAACCACAGGCGGACGAGCCTGCTGTCCTTGTCGTCCCGGCGGCGCTCGAGCAGTCCGGCCTCCGCCATGCGGGTGGCCATTTTGACGACGGTGGGCGTGCTGACGTTCAGTGTGGCCGCGAGTTCTCCCGGCGTCCTGCCGTCGCGCTCCCACAGCGCCGCCAGCAGGTGATCCTGGCCGAGATGCAGTCCGTGCCCGCGCAGGGCGGCCTCGGCGGCGGCGCGCACGGCCTTGTTGGTCTTGCCGTGCAGGTCAAGGAATTCCGGCATCAGGGGCGGCATCGGCGTCGCACCGGTCCGGCATGCGGTCGAGGCCGCCGCAGCCGCCGGGGTGCGCCGGAACGTGCAGCTGTCATCGATCAACGTCCTGGGCGATCCGATGCCCGCCATGGGCCGCTGGCATCACGAACGGGAGCGACTCGTCCGCGCCTCGAGTATCCCCGCGACGTTCCTGCGCCCCGGCGGATTCATGACCAACGCGCTGGAATGGATCCCGACCCTCCGCGAGGACGGCTACGTACTCAACCCGATCGGCCCGGGCAGGCATGCGCCGATCGATCCGGCCGACATCGCCGCCGTCGCCGCTGCCGTCCTGACCGGGGACGGGCACGCGGGCCGGGAATACACCCTCACCGGCGCCGAGGTGCTCACCGTGCCCGAGCAAGTCGAGATCCTGGCCGGGACGCTCGGGCGCACGATCACTGTGCGCGAGGTCGCGACGGCGGATGAGGCGGTTCGCGCCCGGTTTCCCGGCGGCGCCCCGGAAGTTCTGGCGGCTGCCATCGTCGAGGGATTCGCCGTGATGCGCAAGGACACCGTCGGTCTGCGCACCGACACGGTGGAACAGCTGATCGGACGCCCACCGCGCTCGTTCGCGGAGTGGTGTGCCCGTAACGCGGACGCGTTCCGCATCGGCTGAGTCGTCGGATCGCTATACCCGCCCCGCCGGGGCTGGCCCGGCTGCGGCCGATCGCGCGGTCGTACCCGACCTGGCGACCGTGTGGTCGCCTGAAGGCTTCACCCGATGCGGCGGCCGTGGCGACTACCGTGGTCTGGTCCGGCCGCGTGCCGGGACATGCGACGGAGAAGGGAGATCGAACATGGCAGGCGGTATCACCGACTCGGAGTGGTTGCGGACGCTGCGATCCGAGGCGGTCGTGCGGCATCACCTGCTGTGCTTCCCGCCGGGCGGAGGCTCGGCCACGGCATACCGAGATCTCGCACAGCGGTTCGGGCCGGGTGTCGCGGTGTCCGCGGTCCAGTATCCCGGGCGGCAGGACCGGCTGGGCGACGACCTGATCACCGACCTGGCCGCACTGGCGGACCGGATCGCGCGAGAGGTGCTCGCGCAGGGCGAGATCGCGTCGCTGTCCTTGTTCGGCCACAGCATGGGCGCGACCGTGGCGTTCGAGACCGCGCGCAGGCTGGAGCGCGCCGGGCAGCCGCTGGCCACCCTGTTCGTCTCCGGCCGTCCCGCACCGACATTCGAGGAGACGCAGCGGCTGCACCTGGCCTCCGACGACGCGCTCATCGATGAGCTGGTACGGCTGGCCTCGGATCCCGCTCCACTGGAGATGCTGCGCGCCGAGCCGGGCCTCGCCGAACTCGTGCTGCCCGCCGTGCGCGCGGATTATCGAGCGGTCGAGACCTATCGTCATCAGCCGGGAGAACCTTTGCGCGTCGACATCGCGGCGCTGGTGAGCACCGAGGACCCGACGATGCGACCCGAACAGGCCGACGAATGGCGAGCGCACACCAGCGGCGGATTCGATCGGGCGACGTTCCCCGGCGGGCATTTCTACCTGGACGAGCACGGCGCGCAGGTCGCGAGCTTCGTGGAGCGCCACCTCGCCGCCTGAGCAGGGCCGCCTCGTCAGTGCGGTGCGTGCACACGGGTGGCCGGGGTGGCCCGCCTGCGCAGCGCCCACCCATAGCCGATCCAGGACGCCACCACCAGCGCGGCCACGACTGCCCGCACCAGCCCGAGTGCGCTTTCGGGGTAGATCACGCCGGTGATGTAGTGATCGATGAAGCCGCTCGACGGCAGCCGCTGCTCCCCGGCACGCTCGCGCGCCCAGTTCTCCAGATACGTGAGCGGGCAGTCGATGCCGAACACGATCGTGCTGAATCCCCAGCAGACCGCGAGCACGTGCAGCCAGATCGTGCGCCCGAAGCGCCACGCGAGGAACCCGCCGACCACCACGTAGGCCACGAACGCGAAATGCGTGACGGCGGTGGCGTCGGCCAACAGCCGGTAGAGCACGCCTCCAGCGTAACCTTCCCTCGCGCGGCGGGTCCCGGGTCGGCCGCTACCACGGGGAAGGCTGGTAGTCCTTGAGGAAGCAGCCGAACAGATCGATCCCGTTCTCACCCTGCACGATGGGGTCGTAGACCCGCGCCGCGCCGTCGACCAGGTCCAGCGGGGCGTGGAAACCCTCTTCGGCGAGGCGGAGCTTGGTGTAGTGCGGGCGCTCGTCGGTGATCCAGCCGGTGTCGACCGCGGTCATCAGGATGCCGTCCTGCTCGAGCATCTCCCTGGCGCTGGTGCGGGTCAGCATGTTCAGCGCCGCCTTGGCCATGTTGGTGTGCGGGTGTCCCGGGCCCTTGTAGGCGCGGGAGAACTGCCCTTCCATGGCGGAGACGTTCACGACGTATTTCCGGCGCGCCGCGGCGGCCGCCATCGCCGGGCGCAGGCGCGAGACGAGGATGAACGGCGCGACCGAGTTACACAACTGCACTTCCAGCAGTTCGGTCGGATCCACCTGCGCGACGGTCTGCACCCAGCTGTTGGTGTGCGCGAGGTCGGGCACCAGGCCGCCCGCGTCGATCGCGACGCCGCGCGCGATCCGTTCCGGCGTCGCCGATCCGGCGACCAAGGCCAGCTCGGCGACATCGGCGGCGGTGAGTGCCGGGGTGAGCGAGGCGGTCAGCGCGGTGGGGTGCGCCTGCATGGTCTTGCCGAAGCTGACCACCTCCGGCAGCGCGCCCGCGGGCAGCGGACCCGATTCCGCCTCGACCAAAGCGCTGTAGGCGCCGGGGGAGCGACGGACCGTCTGTGCGGCGTTGTTGATCAGGATGTCCAGCGGGCCCTGGGCGGCGACATCGTCGGCCAAGGCGACCACCTGGGCCGGATCGCGCAGATCGATGCCGACGATGCGCAACCGGTGCAACCAGTCGGCGCTGTCGTCCATCGCGGCGAAACGCCGGATCGCGTCGTTGGGAAAGCGGGTCGTGATGGTGGTGTGCGCGCCGTCGCGCAGCAGGCGCAGCGCGATGTACATGCCGATCTTGGCGCGGCCGCCGGTGAGCAGTGCCCGCCTTCCGGTCAGATCGGTACGAGCGTCCCGTTTGGTGTGGCTGCGCGTCGCGCAGTCCGGGCACAGCTGGTGGTAGAAGGCATCGACCCGGGTGTAGCGCTGCTTGCAGATGTAGCAGGGACGCGGGCGGATCAGCGTGCCCGCGCTGGCTCCGGTGGTGGTGGAGCTGATCGGGATGCCCGCGGTCTCGTCATCGATCCGGTTCGGCGAGCCGGTCGCGGTCGCGGCGACCACCGCGCGGTCGGCGGCCGACACCGCCGCGCGCGCATCCGAGCGGCGCCGCTGCTTGAGCTTCTTGAACATGTGCCCGACCGCGCGCTGCACCGCCACCGAGTCGGGATGGTCCTTCTCCAGCGCTCCGGCCTGCTCCAGGACCCGAAGACAGGTCGCGAGGTCCTCGGGATCGATCATGCTTTCGGCCATCGCGGCGGGGGACATCCTTCATCGAGCTGGGCAGACGACCGGCCCATTGTCGCAAACTCGCCGGACCGGTCGCCCGCGCCCCGTCCGGTACGCCGTGGTCAGCTGCTGCGCGGGGTGATCGCCGCGCGGTCGGCGCGCAGGTCGTCGACGAAGTTGGCGATGGCCTCGGCGACCAACAACGGCTCGGTGATCGGCAGCCAGTGATTCGCCGGGACGGCGCAGCGCCACAGCTTGTCGACCCAGCGCGCGGAGGCGTCGTAGACGGCGGCCGGGACGAACGGGTCGGTGGTGTCGACCAGCAGCTGGACCGGGACGGCGGTCCTGCGCACCCGCGGCTTGCCCAGGTGGTGCAGCAGATTCGCCTGCGCGATGCGCGCGCCTGCGAGCAGATCGCCACGCCAGGTGCGCGCGATCCGCGCGGGCAGCGGCGAGACTCCCCCGAGCCCGCGCACGAGCAGGCCGCGCAGGCGGGGCGGGTAGAGCCTGCGGGCCATGGGACCGGGCGTCAGCGCCCAGCGCGCACCGTGCAACCACCAGCCCAGATCGCGGAGTTCGCGGCCGGCGCGGGGCGCCAGCGCGCGCAGCCACAGGCCGAGATGATCGAGGTTCGGTCCGGCGATCGCGGTGAACGAGGCGATGCGGGTGTTGGCACGCTCGTCGCAGACCGCTTCCCACAGTTGCACCGCGCCCCAGCCGTGGCCGCATGTGTGCACCGGCCTGCGCGGGCTGGCGGCGTCGATCACCGCGAAGAAGTCCTCCGCCAGCGTGCCGAGGCGATATTCCGACAGTACGGCGGGAACGGCCGAATCACCGTGGCCGCGAACGTCATAGGTGATGACCCGGAAGCCGTCGGCCAACAGGGCCGCGACCGTGGACCACACGCTATGGGTGTCGGTGAGGCCGTGCACCAGCACCAAGGGCTCCGCGGCGGCATCACCCCATTCGAAGACGGCGAGTTCGGCGCCGTCCCGGTCGACCGTCCAGGTGCGGTCCGGTCGGGGCGTTTCGGTGGTGTCGAGCAGTTCGGTCATGTCCTTACCTCATTCGCTGCCGGCTGCCGATCCGATGGCACGTCGCCGTCGTGCCCGATGTCAGTAATTCCGATACGGACAGTACGAAGGATTGACCCTTGGAGGGAAAGGTAAAACGTCCGAATATGGCGCAGCTCACCACCGGAATCGCGGCACGGGCGGCGGTTTCTCGTCGGCACTCGGCAGGCTGCCCGCCTCCACTCGCGGTCGGGCCTGGTCATCCGGGCGCTCCGGGTGGCCGTGACGGCGGCTCGCTTTCCTTGTTGACAACTCGCCAATAGTTCGGGAATCTGAGCCGTAACCGGCGAAGGGGCCGGACCGGAGCTAGCAAAGGATCCAGCGATGGCGCGCGCGGCGTGGAGTGACGACGAGGTCGAGGCGGTACGAGACCTGGCGAAGACCTTCTTCGAGAAGGAGGTCGTGCCTCATGAGGAGAAATTCGTCGCGCAAGGGCACCCCGATCGCGCGCTGTACAACCGGGCCGGTGAACTCGGCCTGCTGTGTCCCGCGATTCCCGCCGAATACGGCGGTGGCGGCGGTACGTTCGCGCACGAAGCCGCCATCATCGAGGAGCAGGCCCGCGCCGGGGACGGATCGATGGGCATCCCCGTGCACAGCTCGATCATCGCGCCGTACCTGTACGAGTTCGGTTCCGAGGAACTCAAGCGGCGGGTGCTGCCCAAGGCCGCGAGCGGCGAGATCGTGCTTTCCATCGGCATGACCGAGCCGGGCACCGGATCGGACCTGCAGAACATCAAGACCCGCGCGGTACTGGAGGGCGACGAGTACGTCATCACCGGCTCGAAGATCTTCATCACCAACGGCTGGCTCTGCGATGGCATCATCATCGCCGCCAAAACCGACCCGACCAAGGGCGCGGCCGGTGTCTCGCTGATCTTCGCCGAAGTCGGTGACGACACTCCCGGTTTCGAGCGCGGGCGCATCCTGAACAAGATCGGCGGCAAGGCCCAGGACACCGCGGAGCTGTTCTTCGACGGCCTGCGCGTGCCCGCGTCCAACCTCCTCGGCGGCGCCGAGGGGCAGGGCTTCTACCAGATGATGCAGATGCTCGCGCAGGAACGCCTGGTCACGGCGATCATCGCGGTCGCCATGATGGAGAAGGCGGTGCAGCTCACCGTCGATTACACCAAGGGCCGCGAAGCGTTCGGCAAACCGCTGTTCGCCATGCAGAACACCAAGTTCGAACTCGCCGAGTGCGCGACCGTCACCAAGGTCTCGCGCACCTTCCTCGACGACTGCATCGACAAGCACCTGCGCGGTGAACTCGACATTCCCAGCGCTGCCATGTCGAAATACTGGCTGACCGATCAGCTCGGTATCGTGGTGGACCGCTGCCTGCAACTGTTCGGCGGCTACGGCTACATGACGGAGTATCCGATTTCCCAGCTCTACACCGGCGCCCGCGTCCTGCGCATCCTCGCGGGCAGCAACGAGGTGATGAAGGATCTCATTGCCCGGTCTCTCTGACACCAGGAGTGCGGCCGCGGACGGTGGCGCCGACCCGGCGCTACCGCGCCGCCGCAGGCTCGAACCCGACGAGCGGCGCGCGCAGATCCTCGCCTGCGCGATCGACATGTTCGGCGAGCGCCCGTACGCGGCCGTCTCCACCGCCGAACTGGCGCAGCGCGCGGGCGTCGCGCGCGGTCTGATCAACCACTATTTCGGCAACAAGCGCGACCTCTATCTCGCGGTGGTGCGGCGCATGGTGACGTTGCCCAAGCTCGACAACATGGTCGTGCCCACCGGCAGCTGGCGTGAGCGGGTCGATGCCAGCGTGCGCTGGCTGCTGGACACCATCGCCGAGCACGGCAGCACCTGGGTGAAGGTCACCAGCCACGAGGGCGTCGGCGACGATCCCGAGGTGCAGCAGATTCTCGACGCCGCCGACGACGCGGCGGCCGAGCGCCTGCTGCTGATGGTCGGCCTCGCCGATTCGGCACACGACGCCGAACTGCGAGCGATGGTGCGTGCCTATGGTGGTCTGGTCAAGGTCGCGGGCCGGGAATGGATCACGCGCGGCACGCTCACCCGCGCGCAGGTGCACGAGCTGCTGTGCGACATGCTGCTGACGCTGGTCACCGAATCGCTGCCCAAGGTCGACCGCAGGCAGTCACCCGGCGGCCCGGATCACCGCTCCCCGCTGTAGCGAATCGGACGCAAGGCGCCCGGCCCGTGGCCCTGGCGGCCGTGCTTCAGTTCGATCGCCTGTTCCCGGTGATGTTCGACGAGCAGGGCGCCGACGCCGGTGATCCACAGCGCGGCCGTCACGACCACACCGACACCGGTCCAGCCGGTGAACCCGTATCCGGCGGCGGTCAGAGTACAGGCCAGCGCTACGACGCCGAGGGTGCACAACACGATGCCCGGGAGGTTGAAGTTGTCGTCGAGCAAATCTCCGGCCCTGGCATGCCAATGCGGGGTATCCCGGCCGCTCGAGGTCGTCTTATCGGACATGGATCCTCCTGGAGAAAGGCCGCGGTCAGGTGGGTCGTATGTCGACCAGCATGCGCCTCGGCTAACAGATTCGCGAGAGTTGCGACACGTTTGTTATTACGGCCCGATCACAAATATCCGACACTTCGAATCAACTTTTCGCCGCGCGCGCCCTATTCTGTGTCGGTATATCGGGGCGGGTCCGGGCAGTCCGAGGTTCCTGCGCGGTGTTGGTGTGGAGAGGGACCTGAATGACACGGGCAGAACGGCGTGATACGGATCGCTGGCCGCAGGCGCGGCCGGAGGATCGCTGGTCGGAGCCCGAGCCCGACGGCGGCTGGGCGGACGAGGAGGACGAGCGCTGGCCCGAGCAGCCGCCGAGCCGCCGCCGAACCGGCCGACTGCGGGTGGAGATCCCGCCGATCGTCAATCCGTACGCGATCGTCGCGCTCGTGGGGGCGCTGCTGGGGCTGTTCCCGGTCGCCATCGTGTTCGGCTTCATCGCCTTCAGTCACCCGCGCGGCCGGGTCATGGCGATGTTCGCGCTGCTGCTCGGCGTCGCCGAGATCACCGCGGTGGCCGGGTTCGTCCTGCTGACGGGCAACCGGCTGCCGGACGTGATGAACCGTCAGTCCGTGATCGCGCCCACGCCCGTCGCGTCGGTGCCCACGACCGTCGAGCGTCCGGTGGCGACGACCACGGCGGCAGCGCCGAGCCCCGCTGTGACCACTACGCCGTCAGCGAGCCAGGGACCGGTCACGAAAGGTTCGTCGTGCAGCGAGGCGCAGCTCGGCCAGATCGGCAGCGCCGCCGACGGTGGCACCCTGATCTGCCTCACCACCTCCGGCGGCTACCAGTGGGCGGGCCCGCACGTCGTCGCGACCGCCGTGCAGCAAGCGGGGTCGAAGTGCGACGCCTCCGGGGCGAAGACCGGACGCACCGCCGACGGCCGGGCCCTGGTGTGCGAACTCAGCGGCCGCAGCGGCACCTGGGTGTTGTGGACCGAATAACGCTCGCTATTCGGCCTTCTTGGCGCGGCTCGGCTGCACCCTGGGCGGTTCGTTGGGCATCTTCGGATATTGCGGGGGCCACGGCGCGTCCATGAGACCGGCCGCCATGTCCCGGTCGGACATCTCCAGCAGCGGGGCGATGGACTGGGGCGCACGATCGGCCCACGGGTCGCCCGATGCGGCGTAGCGTGCCGGGACGGTCGCGATGGTCAGCTCGTCGGGCACCACCGAATCCAGATCCGCCCAGCTGATCGGCGTCGAGACCTGCGCGCCGACCTTCGGCCGCACACACCAGGCGCCGAACACCGTTTTGTGCGGCGCGTTCTGATTGAAATCGATGAAGACCCGGTTGCCGCGTTCTTCCTTCCACCACTGCGCGGTGATGTCCTCCGGGAACCGGCGCTCCAATTCGCGGGCCAGCGCCACCGCGGCGGCCCGCACCTGATAACCGTCCCACTTCGGTTCCAGCGCCGAGTAGAGATGCAAGCCGCGTGAGCCGGAGGTCTTGATCCAGGATTCGATGCCGAGTTCGGCGAGCAGATCCCTGGTGCGTATCGCGGCGTGCCGGAGATCGGCGAAGGTGATGCCCGGCGAAGGATCGAGGTCGATGCGCAGCTCGTCGGCGATCTCCAGATTGTCGGCGCGGTTGGGCCAGACGTGGAACCCGAGGCATCCCTGGTTCACCGCCCACAGGATGTGGGCGAGATCGTGGGCGACGAGGGCGTCGCTGGTGGTGCCGTTCGGTGTGGACACCTCCACGGTGTGCAGCCAGTCCGGCGCGGATTTAGGCACCCGTTTCTGGAACCAGGACTTGCCGGACGCTCCGTCGGGATACCGCTCCAGCAGCAGCGGACGCCCGCCGACCACATTCAGGAACGGCTCGGCGATCGCCTGGTAGTAACGCACCAGATCGAGTTTCGTCTCGCCGCGCTTGGTGAAATAGATCTTGCCCGGATTGCTGATCGTGACGGTCCGGCCGTCGGTCTCGATGTCGACGGACTCGGTCATCGCGCCGCGCCTTCGCCGAACAGCGTGCTCAATTCCGCGGGCGCGACCTCGTCCAGCTGCGCGTAGGTACACGATTCCGGCGTCCGGTCGGTGCGGAAGCGCACCAGCCTGCCGCCGTGGCGCAGCCGTCCCGACTGCACGTGCTCGTAGCGCACCTCGGCGACCAGCTCCGTCCGCAACGCCTCCCAGGACAGATCCTTGCCGCCGGTCCAGCGGCTGACGCCGCCGGGCATCTTGCCCTCCGCCGCCGCCTGCGCCGCGGCGTCGGCCCAATCCCGCCAGGGATGGTTGTCGAGCGCGTTCTCCCGCAGTGGCGCGAGCTCCTCGACCAGTTCCTTGCGCCGGGCCGCGGTGAAGCTGCTGGCCACGCCGACGTGGTGCAGGCGGCCCTCGTCGTCGAAAAGTCCGAGCAGCAGCGAGCCGACCCCGGCCCCGTCCTTGTGCCAGCGGAAACCCGCCACCACGCAGTCGGCGGTGCGCTCGTGCTTGACCTTCAGCATCACCCGCTTGTCCTGGAGATAGGCGAGGTCGTCGGATTTGACCATCACGCCGTCGAACCCCGCGCCCTCGAAACGGGTGAACCAGTCCTCGGCGACGTCGGGATCGTGGGTGAGCGGAGTCAGGTGCACGCGCGCGAGCGCGGTGTCCAGGATCGTTTCGAGCAGCCGCCTGCGTTCGATGAACGGCTCCCCGGTCAGATCCTTGTCGCCGAGGGCGAGCAGATCGAAGGCCACGAAACTGGCCGGCGTCTCCGCGGCCAGCTTGGCGACCCTGGACGCGGCCGGATGCAGCCGGTTCTGCAAGGTGTCGAAATCCAGACCCTGTTCGGTGACCACCACGATCTCGCCGTCCACCACGCAGCGGTCCGGCAGCGCCTGCTTCAGCAATTCGGCGACCTCGGGAAAATACCTGGTCAGCGGCCGGTCATTACGCGAGCCGAGTTCCACTTCGGCGCCGTCGCGGAACACGATGCAACGGAAACCGTCCCATTTGGGTTCGTAGCTCAGGCCCGGCTCGCGCGGCACCGCGGGCGCGGATTTGGCCAGCATCGGCCGCACTGGTGGCATCACCGGTAGATCCACGCGATCCTCCTCGGGTTCGATCCTCACCAATGTCGACGGTGCGCGCGGACCGAACTCATCGGTATGCGGCCGCGGCCTCGGCTCGATCGTAGGCGGGTGCCCCGACAGGTTCGTGGACTTCGCCGGTCAGTTCTCCAGCCAGCCGTGCTGGTCGGCGAACGCGGTGAGCCGGTCGCGGATGGTGAGGATCTCACCCGCGGTGAGCGCGGGGCTGGCGTCCAGGAGCAGCTCGGTGATCAGGCGCTGGTGCTCGGCGACGGTGAGCTGTCCCGAACCGGCCCTGTCCTTACCCTTGTGCCGGGCGGGGGGTGCGGACGACCCGCCGACCACAGTGAGATTGACCGCCTTGGGTCCGCGGTCGCCTTCGGTCACCTCGAACTCGAACACCCGTCCCTGTCGCAACTCGTCCTCGTCCAGGCCGATGTCGTTGACGTGGACGAACACATCGGGTCCACCGTCCTCCGGCCGAATGAATCCGAATCCCCGAGAGCTGTCGAACGACACCAATTTCCCGATGGACACCAACACCCGCTCCTCGTCGCCGTCGCTACTGGGCAACTTTAACGCGCCTTTTCGCCGTCGTCGGAGGAAAGCGCCTTTTGCAGCGAATTGAAAACGGTCAGTCCCTGACCGACCATTCCGTTCACCAGTTCGCTGACTCCGTCCGGTCCGTTCAGCACGGTGAGATTCGCGTTCGCCAACCCGTTCGACGCCTGCCGCACGATTTCCGGAAGTTGTTCGATCAACAACTGATCCAGCGCGATGCGGTTGTTCGACGCGGCCGCCTCGGCCTGGATCCGGGTCCGGTCGGCTTCCGCCTCGGCCAGGATGCGCACCCGATCCGCTTCCGCCTGAGCGGGTTTGACGACCTCGGCCTGCAACTGCTGCTCACGCAGCTCGGCCTCCTTGCGCGCCTGCTCGGCCTGGGCGGTGAGCACCTCCTGCAACGCCATCGCCTCGGCGAGCGGGCCCGCCTGCGCCGCCTCCGCGTTGGCCTTGTCGATGTCGCGCTGGTACTGCGCGCGCAGGATCGCCGTCTCGCGCTGATATTCCGCCTGCCTGCGCTGGGATTCCTGCTCGGCCTGCGCCGCCGCCTGCGCGGCTTGCGATTGCGCGATCTGCGCGTCGCGCTGGACGGCGGCATTGTGCGGGGCGGCGAGCGCGGCGATATAGCCGAGGTTGCCGTCGTCGATGGACTGGATCTGGAACGAATCGACCCACAGGCCGATGTTGCTCATCTCGACTTTCGACGCGACGAGCACTTCGTCGGCCAGTCTCTGCCGCTCCCGGATGATCTCCTCGACCGTCATCGAGCCGACGATCGAGCGCAGGTGCCCGGAGAAGATGCGCCCGGTCAGCACCGACATCTCCCGCTCCTGTTCGGAGAGGAACCGCTGGGCGGCGTTCACGATGGAGGAGGTGTCGTTGGCCACCTTGAACGCGATCACCGCGCGGACGTCGAGCTGGATCGCCTGTTTGGTGACGCACCGCTCCTTGATCTCGGATTCGAACATCGCCAGCGACAGGTAGCGCACCTTGCGGAACAGCGGAATCACCCAGGCGCCGCGTCCGATGACTACTTTGAACGGCGTGTTGTCGCGGCTCTTGCCGCCGCTGACCAGCATCGCCTCGTCCGGGTCCGGCACATGGTAGCCCAGCACGTCTGTCTCCCTTGCTCTTTCAGGTTTCTGCGGCCGGGTCCGGGGTGAGCGGAATCCACGGGACGACGTCGACGACGCGCCCCGGATGGACCGCGATGACCAGCACGGTCGCACCGGCCGGGATCGGCTCGGCGGACTGTGCGATGTACAGCTCGGTTCCCCCGCGAATCGCGACCAGGACCTCGCTCAGCGTCCCGGCACCTCGGATCGGCGATGTGAGCGTACCCGTCAAACCCACCACCGGGTCGGTCATCGCGCGATCTCCTTCTTCCGGCTCTCGGACCGTCACCCTACGTCTCGCACAGCGCCTTTCGGTATCGGTGCGGCGGAACGGCGCGGCGGCGCGAGTATGTTTCTTGCATGGGAGGTCGGCTGGCGCTGGTGGTGGGATCGGAATGCGCGGCGCTGGGAGATCTGGGTTTCACCGAAGAACTCGCCAACGGCTTGTACGGGAGTCTGACCGCAGCGGGCGGGTGGCGGCCCGCCATCGAGCTGGACGGCCCGGTGCTGAATCCCACTGCCGCGCAACTGCTCGAGGCCGTCGACGCGGCCTTCACGGCGGCATCGCAGCGGCAGGCCACCCTGCTGCTCGGCTTCATCGGGCACGGCGTGGCGACCAGCGCCGAGGACTTCTACCTGCTCGGCCACGATTCACCCGCTGATCCCACCTCGCACAACGCGTTTCACCTGACCCAAGAGATCCGCGAGCGGCTCGACCGCGCCGCGCTGGACGGGCTCGTGCTGCTCGTCGACGCCTGCGAGGCGGGGCAGGGCGTCCAAGGGGCCGCGCGCCGGTGGACGGATCTGCTGGCGCAGTCGGGCGGCCGGATGGAACTGCTGGTCGCCTCGGGCGACGGGCCCGCGTACTCCGGATGCTTCACCCGCACCATGCTCGCCACCTTCGACCTGGGCCTGCCGCTGCGCGGGGAGAACCTGCTGCCCTCGGACCTGGTCGATCCGATCGCCGTGCAGTGCACCCATCAACAGCCGCAGCATCTGTCGTTCAGTTCCGGCGCGGTGTCCACGGCACAGGGCGTCGACCCGGGGCTGTGGCTGGTGCCGAACACCGCGCGCCACCGCGACGCGGTGAGCGGACGCTCCGCGGCCGGATTCGTCGACCAGCTCACCCGGCGTCTGCTGCTGACGCCCGATGTGCGCGAGCGTCTCGACGCGATCGTCGACGCGGGCAGCCACCGGCTGCGTGCGGTGCTGGGTCCGGCGGGCGTGGGCAAGTCCACGCTGCTGGCGATGCTGATCCGCCCCAGCCTGGTCGACGGGCTCGCCGTCACCCCCGACTACATCACCGCCGCGGTGTTCCTGACGGTGAACAGTTCGGTGGAGTCCGTGGCCGCTGAGCTGGCCGCGCAGCTCGACGCGCGCGTGCCCGGCTTCCGTGAGGCGGCGCGCGCGGCCAGGGCGCACCGGCCCAGGGACGAGTTCGACATCTTCGACATCCTGGTCCGCCGCCCGTTGGCGCGGCTGTCCACGGCGGGCCGCCGGGTCACCCTGGTGTTCGACGGACTGAACCAGCCGCAGGAGGGGACCAGGCGGTTGCTCGTGGCCGCGATCGCCGATCTGACCGGCCGCGAGGATCTTCGGCACGTGCGCGTGATCGTCGGCATCCGGCCCGGCACCGGCGTGGAGGACGATCCGGGGCTGGCGCACATGTACCGCATCGATATCGCCGAACCGGCGGCCGACGACATCGCCGCCGTGGTGGATTCCGCGCGCGGCACGGCGCCGCTGGGCCCGGTCGACTGGATCGGCTGGATCCAGCGGCTGCTGGCGGAGACCCCCACGGACGCGAGCGGTTCGCGGGTGGTGGCGGGCGGCTGGCTGGTCGCAGGCATCCTGCTGGAGGTCGCTTCGGGATTGACCGACGGCGCGGTGGCCTCCGGGATCGGCCTCGACCGGGTCATCGCGCTGCGGGTCGAGACGGCGCTGCGCGGGCTCGATCCCGAAACCACCGGTGACACAGCGGCTCTGCTCGGTGTGCTGGTCGCGGCGGGTGTCGGGCCGGTGTTGCCGCTGGAGCTCTTGGATTCGGCGCTGTTGTCGCTCGGCGTCGACCTCAGCGCCGCCCGGGTCCGCGACATCGCCGTGAATCTCGGCACCCTGGTCACCCGCAGTCATCCCGGCACCGTTCGCGAGTCGCTCGGCGTGACCCACAGCGCGTTCCTGCCCGCGCTGGGCGCGGAATGCCACCGCCTCGGCGTGCGCATCGCGGACGCCCACCGCGCCCTGGTCGCGGCGATCCAGGCCGACGGAGGCGACCGGGCCGCGGACTACGCGCGCGGCGCGGCCGTACGCCACTGCCTGGCCTACGGCGATGCCGCCTTGGCCATCGACTTCCTGGAGAAACTGGAGACCGGCAGGTCGGCCGACGACCGCGACCTGTGGGCGGCGTGGACGCCCGACTTCGCCGAGTCACTGGGACCGGACCATCCCTACACCTTCATCACGCGGGAACGGTGGGCATATCACCGCGCCGAGAGCGGCGACCTGGTCGGCGCAGTCGCCGATTTCGAACAGTTGCTCGCCGACCGGTTGCGGGTGTTCGGACCCGACGATCCGGCCACCTCGGACACCCGCGACAAGCTGGCGAGCTACCGCGCCCGCTGCGGCGACTACTCCGGCGCGGGCGAGGAGTTCGAGCATCTGCTCGCCGACCGGCTGCGCCTGCTCGGGCCCGACCATCCCGAAACCTTGCGCACCAGGAACAACCTGGCGTCCAATCGCGGCGACGTCGGCGACTTCGCCGGGGCGATCGACCGGTTCGAACAGCTGCGCGCCGACCGCGCCCGCGTGCTCGGCGCCGATCACCCGGACACCTTGCGCACCCGCAACAGCCTGGCGTACTGGCGGGCGGCAAGCGGCGATCTCACAGGCGCACGGGCCGAATTCGAGCAGTTGGTAGCCGACTATCTGCGCGTTTTCGGCGCCGACCATCCCAATACGCTCGGCGCGCGCAACAACCTCGCGGCGTTCCGCGCGCGCAGCGGTGATCTGTCGGGGGCGGGCGCGGAGTTCACCCGGCTGCTCGACGATCGTCTGCGGGTGCTCGGACCGGACCACCCCGACACGCTGCTCACCCGCGGCAAACTGGCCGCCTACCGCGCCGACAGCGGCGATCTCGCGGGCGCGATCACCGACCTGGAGAAACTGCTCGGCGACCGGTTGCGCGTGCTCGGCCCGGACCATCCGGACACCTTCGACACCCGCAACGAACTCGCGGGCTGCCGCGCCCGGCACGGCGACCTGACCCGCGCCGTCGCGGAACTGGAGGTGTTGCTGGTCGCGGAGTTGCGCGCTCTCGGCCCCAGTCACGGCGCCACCATCCGGACGCAGAACACGCTGGCGTACTGGCGGGGCCGGTCCGGGGACCTACCGTCCGGCCGCACCGGGTGACGCGCGGGGCGGTCAGGGACGGTAGAGCGAGCGGTACACCGTGAGCATCGCGAGGCAATGCTCGATGATCTGCTCGCGGGTGGCGCGCAGCGAGCCGTTCAGCCATGCCGAGAACATGCCCGCGTTCCCGCTGGCCATGGTCACCGCCGCCAGCCTGCGCTTGACCGGATCGTCGATGTGGCCGAACAGATGGTCCTGCATGATCCGGGTGAAGACCGGCATCACCGCGAAGGTGGTCTGCCCGAGCCCGGTGCTGGAATACGGCTCGACCAGGAACAGCCGCGATTTGCGCGGGTCGGCGAGCACCTTGTCCACCAGGATCTCCGACAGCGCGCGATCGCGGGACGGGTCGTCGGTGGCGGCGAAGGCCGTCATGGGTTCGAGGAATTCCTCGGCGACCTGACGGTAGAGCACGTCGAGCAGCTCGTCGCGGCTGGCGAAGCTTTCGTAGAAGTAGCGGTCGGTGAGATTGGCCTTACGGCACACCGCCCGCATGGTGACCCCGCTCGCGCCCGACTCGCCGATCAGATCGAGCGCCGCTTCCAACAGCGCCGCCCGCCGCGTCTCCCTGCGCTCGGTGAGCGTCGTCCCACCCCAGATCCGTGGGCCCCCGTCGTCGTCTGCGTCCTGACCTGTCTGCACGGCCCAACGATAGTGCCTGGCGGCGCGCCCCGGCGCCGCGCGCACCCGCCCCGCCCTCCCCGGTCTTGCCGAACTGGATTCCGCGCCGTCACAGTGCGGTAACTGACGGTTTACTCGACCTGGTTACCTTCCCTGGGTTGCTCGGTGGTTCGGTAGTGGAGGTGACGGCGCGTGCACAACTCCGCTGCGGCGATCTCGTCCGAAGGAATCGGTCACGTACTCGGGCATGCGGGGATGCGCCCCGTACGACCGGCGGTTCGGCCTGTCCCGCCGCCGCGGCGGCCGCTGCCGCTGGCCCGTGGGCCGCGTCCGGCGCACATCCCGCTCGCCCCCGCGCAGGAACGGATGTGGCACGCCGCGCGGGCCGGGAACTCGAGTGACTGGAATGTGACTCGCGCGGTGCGACTGTCCGGACCGGCACTGCGGCCCGAGGGGATCGTCGCCGCGATCGACGACGTCGTCGCCCGGCACGAACCGCTGCGCACCCGTTACCCGAGGACCGCCTCGGGCCCGGCCCAGGTGATCGTCCCCGCGGACGAGGCCGGGGGGCGGACCGACGTCGTCCTGGCCACCGAAGCCGAATTGCCGCGGCATATCGCGGAATTCGCCGCGATCGAGTTCGATCTGGAGACCGGCCTGCCGCTTCGCGCCCGGCTGTGCGTGCTCGGACCGCACGAGGTGGTGCTGGTGCTGGTCGTGCACCACATCTCGATCGACGGGCGGTCGGTGGCCCCGCTGCTGCGCGATCTCGGCACTGCCTACCTCGCCGGACAGGACGGAGCCGCGCCGGACTGGCCGCCGCTGCCGATCGACTACGCGGACTACACCTTGTGGAAGCACGCCCAGCTCGGTGACTACTCCGACGAATGGAGCCGCGCCACGCAGCAGTTGCGGTACTGGGCCAACACCCTGGCCGGTCGGCCGCCGGTGCTCGATTTCCCCTGCGTCCGGCCTCGTGCCATCCGCCGAGGCGGTGCGAGCGCGGGTGCCGTCGTACCGGTCGCGTTCGCCGCCGGTGTGCACCGTGCGCTGCTCGATCGGGCGTGCGCGGCGCGAGCCAGCCTGTTCATGGTGTTGCAGACCGCGTTCGCGGTGGCCGTCGGCGCTTTCTCCGGCAGCGCCGACGTGACGGTGGCCACCGCGGTCGCGGGCCGCGATCACCGGCTGCTCGACGACCTGGTGGGCAACTTCGCCGACGACGTGCTGATGCGCGTCCGGCTCGACCGCGCCGCCGACGCGGAGGAACTGCTCGATCAGGTGCGCGGGGTGGCGCTGGCCGCCTTCGCCCATCCCGATACACCCGGCCAGCGGCTGAAGCGCTGCCTGCTGCAGGACGCGGCCTGCCCGCTGTTCCAAGCGACGCTCATCCTCCAGCGCGGCGCGGCCGCCCAGCCCGCGGCGGACGGTTCCGGCGGAGTGAGCATCACCGAGGTCGACACCGGAATCGTCCGCGCCAAGCACGACCTCGAATTCGGTCTCGTCGACCGGTACGACCGGCTCGGCGCGCCCGCGGGCATCGACGGCGTATTCATCTACCCGGCCGCGCTGTTCGAGCGGGGCACCGCGGTCGCTTTCACCGAATTGTTCGCCGCCACAGTCGAACTCCTGGCCGCCGGTTACCGGGGTCCGGTCACCCCGTTGCTGACGGACTGGTCCGCCGGGCGGCGGTGAGCCCGCGGGCGATCAGCCTCGTTCCAGCGGCAACCCCGCATCGCGCCAGGCGACCACGCCACCGGCCAAGCTGGTGGCGTCGTAGCCGGCTCGCCTGGCCCGTGCGGCGAACCGCACCGACAGCTCACCGACGGGGCAGACGAAGACGACGGGGCGCGAGCGCGGGAACGGGATGCCGTGCCCGAACATGTCGTCGAGCTGGTCGTCGCGGATGTTCAACGCGCCGGGGACGTGCCCGATCCGATAGGCCATGGCGCCACGGCTGTCCACGATGGTCGGGCGTCCGGTCCGGTCCAGCTCGGCGAGCTGCTCGGGCGACAGCCGCGGCACCGCCGCCAGCTCCTCCTCGGTCGGGGCCGCTTCGCGTTCGGCGCGGCCGAACCGTTCCGGCCTGCGCTTCTTGATGTACGACAGGTACGGTTCGAGGCGATCGCAGACGATGAACACCGCCACGAGCGGATCGTCCGGATCCCTCGCGGACAGATCTAGCGCGCCGAGCGTCTCCAGCGCGGCGGCGTAACTCGCACCGCTGGTCGGCCCGGCCAGGACGCCGTATCCGCTCGCCAGGCGCAGCGTCGCGTCCACGGCGTCGCCCGCCGCCACGGTCACGATCCGGTCGTAGAATTCCGGCTGGAACAGCCCGACATCCCACATCTCGCTCTCCGAACGGATGCCGGGAATGAAGTCCGATCGCTCCGAAACCACTGCGACGGTGCGCAATTCGGGATTGTGCTTGCGCAGGTAGGTAGCGGTCCCCCTGGTGGAACCGGTGGTGCCGAGCCCGCCGATCAGATAATCGATCCTGGTGATGCCATCGGCGGCCAGGTCCTCGTGGATCTCCCGGCCGGTGCCGTGATGGTGCGCCTCGATGTTCTTCTCGTTGGTGTACTGCGACAGATGCCGGTACGTAGCGGGCTGCTGGGCCATGGTCGCCTCGATCACCGAGTAGACGTCGTTCGGCGTCGTCGGGTCCGGGCACTCGGAGAGGCCGGGCAGTTCCACGATCTCGGTGCCGAACAGCTGCAGCAGATCACGGACCTCGCCCACTTTGATCCGGTTGGTCACCGCGCGCAGGTCGATCCCGTACATCGCGCCGAGGACGCGCAGCGCTTTGGCCGTGTTCCCGCTGGACGCCTCGATGAGTGTCCGGCCCTCGGCGCGGATCCGCGCCAGGTCGTCGCGCAGCATCGCCCAGGCCACCCGGTCCTTCACCGAACCGAACGGGTTGTGCGACTCCAGTTTCGCGTAGAGTTCGACATTCGCCAGCCCGTGCACCGCGGGGTCGAGCCGCAGCAGCGGCGTGTTGCCGATGAGTTCGGTGATGTGGTCGTATCGCATCAGGGGGCCTCGACGGATCGGACCGGACGGTTGACGAGGTCGGTGGCGTGCGGCGCGATGTGACGCGGCCGGGACGACTCGACGGGGAAATCGGGCTCGTAGTCGGCGTCGTGCACGACCCGGAACCCGTCGGGCGTCCGGGTGACCGCGAGTTTCGCGGGCAGGGGATGCATGGAGGCCGTCGCGGCGGACAGGTCCATGTGATAGGCGGCGGTATTCGGGAACACCACCGAATCGCCCGGCCGGGGCCGCGCGGGCAGCCATACCTTGTGGTTGGTGATCAGATCGCGCTCCAGGCACAGCCGCCCGGCGAGGTAGACGCCCTTCGGACCCGTGTCGCGGTCGCCCGCGGTCGCGTCATCGCCGGGCAGGAGGATCGGGTCGACCATGACCTCCTGATCGGCGGGCGTCACCGAATCACGGCTGAGGTCGACGTGCACCAGCACGCTGCCGTCGGCGACCTCCTTGACGAACTCGACTGTGGCCACCGTGATACCCGCGTGATCTACCAGCGCCTTGCCCGGCTCCAGCCACATCTCCAGCAGATTGTCGCCCGCCACCTGCGCCACCGTGCGTCCGCCGTGCCGCTCCAGCGGAGCGTCGAGCAGATCGGCGAGCATGCGGTCGGCGGCGACGGTGTTGGCGTACTTGTGGAACACCGGTGTGCCGTGCACGGCCCCGCCCGCGACGTGGTAGCCGAAGGTGTTGCTGCCCCAGGTCATCGGCTCCCCACGGCCGAGCAGCGATTCGCGCAGCGCGAGCACGTAGGCGTCGAACCGCTCGGCGTCGGCGGTGAACACCTGCCGGAAGCCGCCGCCGATGTCGAGCACGGACGGGGTGAGTCCGTGATCATAGGCGCGCTCGATCAGTCGCAGGCAGGTGTCTATCGCCCGGACGCGCTCACCGAGGTCGCCGGAGTCGAGGTGAAAGGCGAAGCCGAGGAAGGCGATCCGCCCGCGCCGCGCCGACAGCAGATCGAATGCCTGCTCGACATGCGCGAGCGGTATCCCGAACCGGCTCACCTGTCCCGCGTCGAATCCGGAAATTCGCAGTAGCACAGGCACTTCCGCTTGCTGTCCGGCCAGTTCCGCGATGCGGCCCAGCTCCCAGAGGTTGTCCACGTTGATCGTGACCCCTCGGTCGACGAGTTCGCGCAGGAAGGCTTCCCCTTTCGGGCCGGTGACCTCGATGCGCGCCGGATCGAACCCGGCGGCGCGGGCGCTGGACAGTTCGTGCGGTGAGGCCACGTCGACGGCGATGCCCTCGCGTTCGGCGGTGCGGACGAACGCGCGAGACTGGTTCACCTTGTGCGCGTAACAGATCCGGTGGCCGGGAAGGCTCCGCTCCAACACGGAACGCAGGCGCAGGAGATTCTCCGAATACACCTGCGGGAACACCAGATGCGCGGGCGATCCGAATCTCGTCAGCGTTTGCGTCGGGAGGCCGGGAGTGTCGAGAAAAGCGCGGACGATCGGGTGGAGCTTCGCGGGCAGCGCCGGCGGCCACGGCGTCATACGGCGGCTTCCGACGGCTCGGGGTCCGACGCCCGCGGCGCGTCGTCCGGCCGCTGCGCGACCGGGTTGTAGCCGCCGTCCCGGATCGCCTCGAACGCACGGGCCCGATTGCGCGGGCTGCGGAACTCGGCCACCACCCGTTTGCTGTCCAGGTCGATCTCGACCACGCGGATGTCCATCGACTCCAGCACTCCGCCGATCGTGCGGACGCAGTGCTTGCAGGTCATATCGGGCACGTAGAACACCTGGTCCTCGGCGGTCGCGACCCGGTCGGCGGTCGCCTCGTCGAGTTCGGCGCTGACCTCGGCGACCGCGCAGCGGCCCGCGATCTCGGTGAACGTCGCGACGAATCGGTCGACCAGCAGCGGGAGGAGACTGAAATGCCCGCTGTCGAGCTGGTGTGGCATGGCGGCCGGGCAGGCCGGATGGCTGCCCTCTGGCAGCAGGGCGTACTGCCGGGAGATCAGGTCGAGGTCGTCGTGGTACTTGGCGATCGCCTCGGCCACCGTGAGGCCTTCGGCCGTGGTGGCGCGCTCCATCACGGCGTGCGCGTCGGCGATGGTGGCGTCCTTCATCGCGCGCAGGGTCGCCACCGTCTCCGCCGAATAGCGGACGGTGCCGTCGGGTTGCGCGACCAGCGTCACCGGGATCATGCCCCGCCGGTAGGTCGAGGCCTGCAATTCCCAGAACCATCGCGTGGCGACCGCGGCGAAGATCCCGGAAACGCGGAGCCCTTCGGCGAATTCGGCGGCGTCGCGGTAGGGGGTCGCGTCCGCCAGCAACGCGTGCTGGGCCAGCACGCGCCCCGCCGCCTCGATGCCGACCCGGAAGATGTCGCGCGGATCGTGGTCGGTGGTCGTGCCCGCTAATACGGCGTGTTCGCGAGGTCCGAGCGCCGCGACCCGCGCGGCGAAATCGGCGTCGGCGTCCAATTGGCGCCACAACGCCAGGACCGTCTCGCGCGTCGCGATCGGCACCGACGGACCGAGACCACCGGCACGGAAGTGCCCGGTATTCGGGATGCCCGCGCTGTCGGTCCACGCGATCCGATGCGTCGCGCTCGTCACCTGGTCCGCGCGGCACGGCCGCATGAACCGCTCCAGATACAGCCGCTGCGAGTAGGTGAGATGGCTGTCCGGCTCGAGACCCAATGCCGTACAGGCGTATTCGAATCGCCGATGTCGGGGAGCGGGTACCGGTTCGGTGAACAGCCCTGGCTGCGCCAAGTCGGCCAGCACCCTGGACGCGGCCCGCCGGTCGTAGCGGGGGATGTCGTTACTCACGTGACCTCCTCGGCGATGGTTCGCACGCACGCGACGAATCGGTCGATCTCGTCGGGCGTGTTGTAGATGTGCGTGCTGACCCGCACCGAGCCCGCGCCGTCGGATTCGGCGGGGACGCAGTGCGCACCGGTGCGCACCAGGAAACCGAACTCGCTCAGGACGAATCCCGCGTCGGCGGCCGATATCCCCTCCAGGGTGAAGGAGACGATGCCGTAGCCGACCTCGCAGGTCGCGTGCGCCGGGCCGGGCAGGAACTCCAGGCCGGGAACCGGTCGCAGCCCGTCGATCAGCCGCAGGGTCAGGGCGCGATTGTGCGCGGCGACGGCGTCGAGACCGAACGATTCCAGCACCTCCAGCGCACTGCCGAGGGCGAGGATGCCCGGAATGTCGGGCGTTCCGCCTTCCAGCCGCGACGGCATCGGCCCCGGGCGCAGCCCGCCGGGACCCGGTTCGACGCCGGAGTTGCCCCCGGGCAGGAACGGCGTCAACCGGTCGTGCACGCGCCGGTGGCAGTAGAGGATCCCGGTGCCGGGCGCACCGAACATCTTGTGCGCGGCGAAGATCGCGAAATCGGCACCGAGCGCGGTGACGTCGACCGGAAGATGGCCGCCGCTCTGCGAGCAGTCGAAGCACAGCAGGATCGCCGGATCGATCCGGCCGCGCAGTTCCTCGAGAGTGCTCAGACCGCCGAAGACATGGTGCAGATGCCCGGTCGTGATCAGCCGGGTGCACGGGGTGATCTTGGCCAGGATGTCGTCGGTGTCCGCCTCGCCCGCAGCGGTCACCCGGTAGGGAACGAGGTGGATGCGGCGTCCGAACCGGGCGAGCAGCCCGCGCAAGTGCTGCCACGGGTACACGTTCGACGCGTGATCGCTCGCGTTGTAGAGGATCTCGTCGCCGTCGGCGAGCGCCGTCAGACCCCACGACAGCGCGACGGCGTTGAGTGCGGCGGTGGCGCCCGCGGTGAAGACCACCTCGTCCGGATGCTCGGCGCCGATGAACGCGGCGGCGTGTTCGCGGACGCGGGCGATCCGAGCCGTGAGACCGGTGGCCCAGGGGTAGGTGCCGCGGCCTGCGTTGGCGGTGTTGTTGCTGTGGTAGCGCTGAATGGTCTCGATCACCGGCAGCGGCTTCTGCGTGGTGGCGGCGCTGTCCAAATAGACCTCGGAGGCGCCGGCGATGGCCGGGAACAGCGCCCGCACCGCGGCGGGCGCGAACGTCGGGATTTCCGGCGGCCGGGGAATGTCCTCCGTCCTCGTCACCGGCGATCTCGGGGTGGGGGACCGCAACGTGACGCTCCCTTCCCACCGGTAACTCGGACGTCACCCACGATACGCATTTTCGGTACGGACTTCGAAGTTTTGTCGTGGACAAAGGCTTTCACGACTAGCCTGGAACGTATGCCTCTGACCCTGCAAGAGCGTCAAGAGTTCCTAGCGCAGCCGCATATCGCGGCGTTCTCGGTGGCCGCGGGCACCGGTCGTGGCCCGCTCACCGTCCCGATCTGGTACCAATACAGTCCCGGTGACGAGGCCTGGATCCTGACCGGCCCTGAGTCGCAGAAGATGCGCTACATCCGGGAGACCGGCCGGTTCGGTCTGATGGTGCAGCAGGCCGAACCCACGGTCCGCTACGTGAGCGTGGAGGGCCCGGTCACCCGGATCACCCCGATGACCGACGAGATGCACCGTGAAATGGCCGCGCGGTACGTACCCGCCGAATCGGTGGACACCTACCTGAAGGCGGCCGAGGCCTACGGTGAGCAGGTCGCCGTCTTCCTGCGGCCGGAGCACTGGCTCTCGGCCGATCTGGGGAACCTCAGCGAGCTCTAATATCTGCCCTGCAGGTACTCCACGAGGTGTTCGCGTTCGTCCGCCAATTCCGAGATCGCGCTCTTGACCACATCGCCGATGCTCACGATGCCGACCAGCCTGCCCTCGTGCACCACCGGCAGATGCCGGATGCGGTGGTCGGTCATGGTGCGGCGCAGGCCGTCGACCCGGTCCTCGGGCGCGCAGGTGCGCACCGCGGAGGTCATGATCGCCGAGACCGGCATGTCCAGCAGGTCCGAGCCCCACGCGTGCAGACTGCGTACCACGTCGCGCTCGGAGACGATGCCCGCGATCGTGTTGCCGTCGGGTGAGACGACGACAGCGCCGATGTTCCGCTCGGCCAGCGTGGCGAGCAGTGTGCGTACCGTCGTATCGGGCGCGACCGTGGCCACGTCGCTGCCTTTTCTGTGCAGGATCTCCGAAATTCGCATATTTCACCATCCAGACGTCGCGGCACTACCAGGATCGCAAGTTCACGGCCCGGTGACCAGCACGAATCCGTTACAGGCCACGATCAGGTCACGGCGCGGACGTCACAGGCGACGGGCGACGCTGCGGTCCAGATCCCGGGCCAGCAGGGCGATCGCCGCCTGTGAGATGCCCGCCGAGGTCGCCAGGTCGATCGAGGTGAGCTGGGCGATGCGGCGCAGGCGGTAGTCGACGGTGTTCGGGTGCACGAAGAGCTGGCGCGCGGTGAGCTGCCGGTTCATGTCGTTGCCCAGGTAGGCGCGCATGGTGTCGAACAGCTCGGGATGGGCGTCGAGCGGGTCGAGGATGGTCGCGATCCGGCGCGTGGCCGGGCCGCTGCGGGTGAGCTGATACTCCACCGCCAGATCCGACATCTGGTAGAGACCGGGAGGCCGGACGCCGACGCGCACGAGATTGAGCAGCTCGTGTGCCTGATCGGCCGATTCGGGGATCTGATCGGTGTCGGTCGGCACCACGGTCGCGGTGAGCGGGACCTCGGCGGCGACGGCGAGCAGCTCGAGCGTGGCGGCCGTGAGGACGGTCTCGGCCTCGTCGCCCGACGGGATGAGCAGTGTGCCGCCCTTGGCGCTGAGCAGCGCGAGCGCGCGGGAGGCGAACACGGTAGCCAGCTCGGACTGTAGCCGTCGCAGTTTCCGGCGCGCCGCGACGTTCCCGTCGACGCGCGGATCGCGCTCGTCCGGATGCTCCGGAATCGACAGGGCGACAACCTGATACGCCTCCGCGATCGGAATACCCGTCTGGCGGGCCAGAGCCGAGCTGCCGCGCCCGCTCAGCAGCGCCGAGGCGAGCGTCTGCGCCGCCGTCTGATGCTCCTTGGCGACCAGGTGCTGTTCGTCGACGTAGGCATCGGACACCGCCGCGGTGATCGCCTCGAGCAGTTCGAGGAGCAGATCGGCGGCGACCAGCACCTCCTCGACGTCGTCGGCCTCGGCGGGCGCGGTGACCAGACCGAAGGCGATGCGCAATCCTTCGTGGTAGGCGCGCAGGATGGTGCTCAACGGCACTCCCTCGCGCGCCCAGCGGGCGGCGGCCGCGCGCACCGGGCCGAGTTGCTCCTCGTCCGGCACGGTGCGCCGGTCGAACATCTCGGCGGCGAGGTTCAGGCAGCTGCGGGTGAGTTTCGTGACGTCACCGCGGATCTGCTCGCCGGGCAGGGTGCGGCAGGGCGCCATGACGTTCTCGAAATATCCGACCATGTGCGAGGCCACGCTGTCGGTGTTCTGCAAAGGCACCGAAGCCGGCTGTCCACCGATTTCCAGCACCGGGTCGGACGAGTCGGCGGACAGATCCAACGCGGAGTAGGTCATGACGAGTTCGCTCCCCAATGCCACGTCGGGCGTGCGAGAAATCGCGCCCGAGTCGATCGATCACTATACGAAAGGGCTGTGTGGACCGGGAGTGATCTGTGAGATCGCTCGGGATCGCTCCGCATTCCATAGTGACCCGATGACGGACGCGCAGCACGCGGCCCGGATTACGGTGCTGGAGCAGGGTTTACGAAGCGGCGAGGCATTCGCGCGCCGGGGTGTGGCCTGTTATTCGTCGTCCAGCCCGGCTGACAGATACGCGGCTGCCGCCAGCCACTGCCTGCACTGCGGACCGTGGACCTCGTGGGCGTAGAGGATGTCGCGGGCCTGCCGGTAGGTGAGGCCGCGGGGCTCCACACTGCAATCCGTCGCGGCGAACTCGGGCGCAGGGTACTGACGGAAGGGCTCGGCGCCGGCGCCATCGATGACGGCAACCCGGGGGGAAGTTCGAAATGGCTCGATCATTCGACTACCCCTCGCGTCCGACGTGCGGCGGGGAGGCCGACGTACTGGTAGCGCAGACTCGAACTCCCTGCGTACCTCCCCGATTTCGAGTTCGAGTCTATTCCTCCGTCGCTTGCAAATGCAAGTACATCTGCACGATCGGTCAGAGAAAAAAACCGGCGGCGGCCGCCGGTGGTGACCGGCGACCGCCGCTGTGCCGCTTGCGGTTTGGCGTTCAGGGGCCTTACGGCTTGCGCGCGACAGCGCCGTAGGCGGAGATCGGACGGGACTCGCCCACCTCCGTGGCGCCCGAGCGCCACTGCGTGATGGACACGAAGCCCGGCTCGACCAACTCCAGGCCGTCGAAGACGGCCTTGATCTGAGCCTGCGGGCGGGGGACATAAGGAGTGCCACCGGTGCCGGTGTAGTTCTCGCACAAGGTGACATACGCCTTGCTGTCGTCGGTGCCGTCCCACATCACCAGGTAGCTGCCCGACGGCACGGCGTCCAGCACGGTGCGCACGATGCGCAGCAACTCGTCGTAGGTCTTGGCGTGGCCGAGCACGCCCATGAACATCACGGCGATGGGCTCGTTGAAGTTCAGGACGTGCTTGGCGTCGGTGATGATCCGCTCGGGATCGTGGTAGTCGGCGTCGATGTAGGTGGTGACGCCCTCCGGCGTGGTGGAAGTGAGCAGCGCCCGCGCGTGCGTGAGCACCAGCGGATCGTTGTCCACGTACACGATCCGGGACTCCGGCGCGACGCTCTGGGCGACCTCGTGGGTGTTCTGCATGGTGGGCAGGCCGGTCCCGATGTCGAGGAACTGGCGGATGCCCTGCTCCCCGGCGAGGTAGCGCACCGCGCGGATGAGGAACTGGCGCGACTGCACCGCCATGGTGGTGATGTCCGGATCCACCTCGATCCCGGCATCGCCTGCGATGCGGTCGATCTCGTAGTAGTCCTTGCCGCCCATCCAGTAGTTCCAGATGCGCGCGGAGTGGGGTATGTCGGTTCGGATGAGGGGGCTGTGGTCTTCGGTCATGGGGTTGTACTCCTAGGCAGAAACGGGTCCGCGGCACTGACGTGCAGGTGGGTGCGTGGGGTTGTCGCGAATGACTGGTACATCCGATGTGCACTGTGACAGTACAAGATTCGCGCGCGTCCAGAGGGGTGGATCGGGGAGCTGATCTCGGTGTTTCCGGGTCGAGGTGATCGTGTTTCAGATCTGTCGCCCGATGACGCCGATCCGCGGGCGCACAGAGGGCGAACTTCGTGCTATCGTCCGGTGTCGGTGCAGATGCAAGAACGTTTGAACGTGCATCTGCACGAACCGAATCGCCTGACTGCGGTAACGGAGGAGTGGGGAAGATGTCGGATACATCCACCAACGAGATCATCGGAACTTGGCGAAAGAGTTCCTTCAGTAATCCGAGCGGCAACTGCGTCGAGGTGGCCGAAACGGCCAACGGCCAGGTGGCAGTACGTAACTCGCGGGACCCGGAAGGTGGGGTCTTGATCTACACGCGTCCGGAGATCGACGCGTTCGTCCGCGGCGCGAAGGCCGGGGAGTTCGACTATTTGACTAGCTGAGCGGTAACATTAGCGGTCGGTGCGGTGTGTCTCGCGACAGGTGGTTGTGACACACTGTGGGCAACCCCCGGAGTATCGGAGACGAACTCGATGATCGCTGAACCCGATGACGATGGTCATGTGCAATCCGTTGTCGCGGAACGTGGTCCGACCGTGCTACGCATCGCATTGGGCGGCCAGCTGCGCAAGCTTCGGGAGAAGAAGGGCATCACCCGTGAAGCGGCGGGTGATGCGATCCGGGGATCGCACGCCAAGATCAGTCGTCTCGAGTTGGGCCGTACCGGCTTCAAAGAACGCGACATCCGCGACCTGCTGACCCTTTACGGCGTTCACGATGCCGAGGAGCGCGAGTCGTTCCTCGAGTTGGCCAGGCAGGCCAACGAGCCCGGCTGGTGGCATCGCTACAGCGACCTGCTGCCGCAGTGGTTCGGCACCTACCTCGGCCTGGAACAGGCCGCGAGCAAGATCCGCACCTACGAGTCGCATCTTGTTCCCGGACTGCTGCAAACGCCCGAATACGCCCGGGCGGTCGTATCGCTCGGGTACGAGGACGCCGACACGGATCGGCGGGTCGCGGTGCGTCAGCGCAGGCAGGAAATCCTCTTCCGCTCGGACCCGCCGGTGGTGTGGGCGGTGCTCGACGAGGCCGCGTTGGTGCGGCCCGTCGGTGGCGCGCAGGTGCATCGAGAGCAGATGCTGCATCTGGTCCGGCTGGCGAAGCTGCCCAATGTGACGATCCAGGTGCTGCCGTTCACCGCGGGGGAGCACGCAGCGGCGGGCAGTTCCTTCAGCATTCTGCGTTTCGCCGAGGCCGAACTGCCGGACATCGTGTATCTCGAACAGTTGACCAGCGCGTTGTATCTCGAGCGGCGGCAAGACCTGGCGTTGTACCTGTCGGTGATGGACCGCCTCAGTGTGCAGGCCGAGCGCCCGGACAAGTCGATCGCGATCATGGAGAAGTATGCCGAAGGGCGCTGAGGCCACGCGGTAGTCTCGGCGCCGCCGAAGACCCGATACGCCGAGCGGCCACCTCCCAGATCGGAGGTGGCCGCTCGGTTTTTCTTTGCTGTCCAATCGCTCGGCGGTGGTAGCCGCCGAAAATTTCGTTATCCGCCGGGCTCGGACGGCGGGACGATCTACTGCTTGATGAAGCTGGAGGCGATTCGCCAGAATGTAGCGGGCTGCAATGCCTCGAGATCCCAGTCGTCGGCCATCGCGTGCGCGGTGGTGACGATGCGGTCGATATCGAAATCGTGCCGAGTCGCCGCCCCGGTGGATTCGACGGCATCGATCACGTATGCCACGGCGGTTTCTCGGGAAAATACGGTATCGGTGTGGCCGCTGTGGGCCGATAATGTGCTCATATGTCTACCGTTCGCCGGCTGGTCGGCCAGTGCGGTGTCGGCTGATCCGAACCGGCCGCCGGTAAGTGGATGTTCCATTCGAATGCCCCTGTTTCTGGCGGCGGCAAACCCATGGCGGCTTCGGCCTTCGGCTCGCCCACGCGGCCTCCCCTGATGGTCCCCTGTAAAGCGTTGCGGGACCGAGTTTATGCCGCCGTACCTTTCAGATGCAAGCACATCTGCACGATCGATTGCACGTGCGCACTGCGTATTTCGCGGCCGGAAGTTTGCGGAAACGGTGCCCGACGCGAAATTTCAGTCGCGGCCGAATAGGACGTCCGTGCTGTAATCGATCTGTGTACCCGGCTCGACGAATTGGTCCGCCGCGGCCCGCCAAGCAAGAAAATGTTCGGTGAAACGGTGTGCTTCCGCCGCCTCGTCGTCGGTGTAGAGCTGATAGAGAAAGAATCGGTGGGGGTCCACCCGATCTGCGCAGATGTCGAAGCGCAGACAGCCGGGCTCGGTCCGGACGGAGGCGTCGGCGCTGCGGGATATGGCTGCCAGGAACTCGGCGCGGGAGCCGGGGCGGATCTTCATCGAGACGATTCGACTGAACACGGTTGTTCTCCCATCGTGACCGTTGCGGTCGATCGGCAAGGGCGGTAGCGGGGTGCGCGACAGCTCAATCGGTCAGATGTGCAATTGCCTGGCTAATCGGAGTGTCACCCGAGACGAGTTCGAGGGTCAGCCCGTATGCGGGCGCGGCGGGCAGCAGTCCGGCCAGTACGGCCGCCACATCGGCGCGCGGGACCTCGCTGCGCCCGACCGGGGCCGGCGCGAGAGTCACCAGACCGGTGCCGGGGGAGTCGGTCAGGCGGCCGGGGCGCACAATGGTCCAGTCGAGATCTCTCTCGCGCAAATCGTCTTCGGCCTTGGTCTTCGCGTCGATGTACGCCGCCCACACGTCGTCGGAACCGGGAGCGACCGGCCGCCCCGCGCCCATCGTGGAGATCTGCAGGAAGCGGCGCACTCCGGTGCGCTCGGCGGTCTCGGCCAGCCGGACGGAGCCGCCCAGGTCGACGGTGTATTTCCGGTCCACGCCGCTGCCCTGCCCGGCGCCGGCGGCGAAAACCGCCGCGTCGCCGCCTTTTACGACATCCGCCACCTCGTCTGTGCCCGCCTTCTCCAGATCGCACAGCACCGGTTCGGCGCCGGTGGCGCGTACGTCGGCGGCGTGCTCGGGGTCGCGGATCAGGGCGGCGACCTCGTGGCCGTTCGCGGTGAGCAATGGGGCCAGCAGCAATGCGATCTTCCCGTGTCCGCCTGCGATGACGACGCGCATGGATCGCTCCTTCCGGTCGGGGCGGCGCCCGCGCTCAGCGCTCGGGGCCGCCGGGATTACAGCGCGCTTCGACGGTGGCCTGGTAGCCCACCGCCGGGCGCCACGGTTCCAGGTTCCAGCTCGGCTTGTCCGGCTGGACCAGCCGGGCCCACGCCCAGTGGCAGACGAACTGATCGCGCATGCCCGGTGCGTCCGCGTCCGCCGACTCGGCCACGACCTCCTGCCACGCCCGTTCGTCCGAGCCGGGAAAGGTGGTCCGCCGACCGGCCTGCGTCGGGAAGACGAGCAGCCGGGGTCCGTCGATCGCTTCGGTCCAGGCGACGTGATCGATCAGCGGCTGTCCCGCGTAGGGGTCGACGGACGGCACGGCGGCCG
This sequence comes from Nocardia sp. NPDC051900, assembly GCF_044452545.1. Classification (NCBI taxonomy): domain Bacteria; kingdom Bacillati; phylum Actinomycetota; class Actinomycetes; order Mycobacteriales; family Nocardiaceae; genus Nocardia; species Nocardia sp. NPDC051900. Next base: position 143,417 of record NZ_JBITBU010000004.1, read on the forward strand.
GCGGTATCGATATCGGCGCGGTCGGCACGGTCGTGGTCGTGGTGCCTGCGGTCGTGGTCGTGTCCGCCGAAGGATCGGGCGAATCGTTTCCACAGGCGATCGGCAGAGGCAGCAGCCCCGCCGCGAGCAGTACGGCGGCGCGGCGCCGGGTGACGAGGCGATACGGGTACCGCTGCGCCACGGTCGAGCCTCCTGTGTTCTCCTCGGCACCGGTTTCCGGCGTGCTCATCCGAGCCTAGCGAGCCAGGGCGGTCCCGGCGAGGTCGCCCGGCCGGGCCACCGATTGTGGTGGCTTGCCGGTGCGGCCGCGGCTGGGGATAGTCGGTCGGTGCGGTGTGGACGGTTCATGGTGGGGGCGGCGGGCGTCGTGGTCTCGGTGACGGTCGCGTTGGCCGGGCCCGCGGACGCCGGGGTGGACGAGGCGCCCGGCACCGTGACGGACCTGGCGGACCTGGCGGACCGTCTGCAGGTGGCAGGGGCGACGACCGCCGAACGGCTGACGTATCGGTCGCGTGGCCCGCGCGGGCCCATGCTGAGCACCGGAGTGCTGTATCTGCCCGAAGGCGCTCCGCCGCAAGGGGGTTGGCCGATCGTCGCCTACGCGCACGGCACTTCCGGGATCGCCGACGAGTGCGCGTTCACGCTGCGACCCCGGGACTACTACCTGACGTCGGTGTACCCGGATCTGCTGCGCGCGGGCTATGCGGTGGTGATCTCCGACTACGTCGGACTCGGCACCCCCGGCGTGCATCCCTATCTGGACGGTCCCGCCCAGGCCCGCAGCATCATCGACGGCGTGCGCGCGGCACGGGCGGTCGCCCCTTCGCTCGGTACCCGCTGGGCGGTGTTCGGTCAGTCGCAGGGCGGGCACGCGGCGCTGTTCACCGCCCATCTCGCGCCCGGCGACGCGCCGGAACTCGATCTGCGCGGCGCGGCCGCGACCGGCGCGCCGTCGAATCTGGACGTGGTGTTCCCGCTGGCGGGGCCTTGGCTGCCGCGGCTGCCGCTGCAGAAGACGACGACCTATTTCGGCATGCTGCTGGCCGGGTTGCGCGCCAGTGCGCCGGAGCTGGACATCGACGGCTACCTGACCCCGGTGGGCCGGGACGTCCTGCGCATCGTGGAAGCGGACTGCGCCGCCGAGGCGGACGCGCAGGTGTCCGGTATCGGCATCGGGGCCATGCTGTCGCGGCCATTGGACGACCCCGCGCTGCTGGCCGCGGTGCGCGCGATGTTGAAGGTGCCGACGAGCGGCTACTCGGTGCCGTTGTACCTCGGTCAGGGGCTGACGGATCTGGAGGTGCCCGCGCCGCTGACCCTCGAGCTGATCGCCGAGCTGCGCTGCGCGGGCACCGATCTGCGGGTGGACTGGTATCCCGGCGATCATCTCGGCGCGGCGCGCGAGGCGTTTCCCGACGCGCTCGACTTCCTGCGTGGCGTGCTCGATCGGCCCTGAGCCCGCTCACTCAGCGCCAGAGCGAATGACACGGTAGCCTGCGCAGGCCGGGACGGACCTGGCCGTCGACGGTGACGGTGAGCCCGGCGTGTGCGGCGGCCGAGGTGAACTCCCACGCCTCGGTTTTGGTGGCCGCGTATTCGAGGACCAGCGCGTCCTCGGGAGTGGGCCCGTCGAAGTAGACGGTGATACGCCGGGTCGGCGGTTCTCGGGTGTCGTCGCGGTCAGCGAGTCTGCGCACAGTGCCGTCCATGCCACTGTCTCCTTCCGGCCTGCGCGGCAGCCGCGCCGGTAGGACTGACGGTAAAGGGCCGCCACTGCTGAGAACATGTTGCAGGTTATCGGCTGGAAATGTCACAGAACGGACGTGGCGTCGTGGGGTACAGTCACCAGCCGGGGCGCATCGCGGGCACAGCCAGGGCGACCCAAACTTGTGAATTGTCAACATGATCGCGTCGGGCGGTACCCAGCGCGGGTGATGTTGCCGAGGATGAGCACAGCGTCGGACGATTCAGGAGGCACACGTCGATGAGTCAGGGCCCACGTTCGTTGGGTAGGGGAGTGGGGCGAAGACGTCTCGCACGTGCGATCGGAGCGATGGCCGCGGGGCTGGTGCTGATCGCGAGCATGGCCGGCGCGGCGACCAGCGCGCCGCTGTATCCCGAACCCGATCCGGATCCCTTCTACGCGACGCCCGCGGACATCGCCGACCGCAAGCCCGGCGACGTGATCGCGACCAGGGTGATGCCGCCGCTGGCGATCTTCCCGGAGACCACGGTGACCGTGATCCGGTTCCGGTCGACGAGTTCGGAGGGGAAACCGATCGCGGCGACCACCACGGTGCTGACGCCGAAGGCGCATCGCGCGGACGGTCCGCTGCTGTCGTTCCAGCACATCATCAACGGGCTCGGCTCGGAGTGCTCCGTCTCCCGGGTGCTCTACACCGGTGACCCGAACCTCGTCGTGCGGGAAGCGCCCGGCTGGAACGTGCTGCTGGCGCGCGGCTGGAGCGTCGCGCTGCCCGACCACCTCGGCCCGAATTTCGCCTACGGCGCCGCGAAGCTCGGCGGGCAGATCACGCTCGACGGGATCCGCGCCGTCAAGCAGGTCAACGAACTCGGGGTGCAGCGCAGCCCGGTGGCGATGGTCGGGTACTCCGGCGGCGGGATGGCCACCGCGTGGGCCGCGGCTCTGCAGCCGAAGTACGCGCCGGAACTCGACATCGCGGGCGCGGCCATGGGCGGCGTGCCGATGAATCTGGTGAAGATGCTCGAGGGGCTTGGGCTCAACCCGCACCCGGTGTTCGGTCTGGCGTTCGCCGCCGGGTTCGGGCTGGAACGGGAGTACCCGACTCGCTTCCCGCTGAGCGACCAGCTGAACGAACGTGGTCTGGCCGCTCGCGCGCAGATCGCCAACAGCTGCACCAATGACATCCTCTCGACGGGGGCGGGTCACGGTGCGCTGGACTTCGCCAAGACGACCTCGATGATCACCGACAACACCGCGCGCGCCGTGGTCGAGGAGAACAGCCTCGAACTCTACGACGGCGTGCCGAAGACGCCGGTGTTCGAATGGCATTCGCCGATCGACGGCCTCATCCCGATCGACGCGGTGGTCAACACCGACAAGCGATGGTGTTCGGCGGGCGCCAGGGTGCAGACCGAGGAGATCCCGGTGCCGGACCATTTGACCGCGGCGGTGCTCGGTATTCCCGCGGCACTGAACTGGCTGGACGCTCGTTTCCGAGGGGAGCCGGCGCCGAGCAATTGCTGAGCGACGATACGAGAACGGCCGAGCCGGGACCCACTCTCCGGAAAGGGTCTCGGCCGGTTGTTGCGATATGGATACGCGACAACACAACTCGGACGCTTTACTGCGTCCAGTCCAGGGCGCTGACGTAGCCTGACGTCCTGGCTCCCGGTCTGACAGGGGACATTTCGGGGGTCGAAGGCCAGTGCGCCCGGGTGCCAGACGACGTTGCCGTTCGCACCCGAAGGCGTGTGCCATGAAGATTTCGCGTGCCATTGCTGTGGCATTGCTCGCCGCCAGCTCGGTCCTGGCCGTCCCCGCCGCCGCAGAGCCGCCGCCCGCGCCGCCGCCGGGCGGGTTGCTGCCCGCGCTACAACAACTCATCGATCAGGTGATCCCGCCGCCGCCGATCGCGCCGCTGCCGGAGCCGATTTCGCCTGCGCACGAGGCGACTACGCTGTCGCCGTCGCTGGCCGCGCTGCGCTCGGCCACGCTGCCCTCCGCCGTCGGCGACCCGATGTTCGACCTACGGCCCGCGAATCTCGACGAATCGGCCGAGGGACAGGTCATCGAGGTCCGCGACGTGCGCGCGACGGCCGCGCCGTTGCTGCTGCTGCCGATCCAGCGTGCGCTGCTGGTGAAGTACCGTACGACGGACGCGCACGGCGCACCGTCGTACGCCACGGCGACGCTGATCGTTCCCGCCGCACCGTGGCCAGGGCCCGGTCAGCGGCCGGTGGTGGTGAACAACCTGCCCATCGATGCCCTCGGCCGCACCTGCACGCCGGGATACACCCTCGCGCACGGGCTCAACCCCGACACCAGCACCACCGACTTCCTGCCGCCTACGACGCATCTGGCGGCGCTGCGCGGGTACGCCGTGCTGATCCCGGACCACGAGGGCCCTTCGATGGCCTACGCCGAACCCATCGTGGCCGGGCACGCCGTGCTCGACTCGATCCGGGCGGTGCGCGGGCTGCTGCCGGAGGAGTTCGGCGCCGCGAAGTTCGGACTGGCGGGATATTCCGGCGGCGCGATCGCGACGCACGGGGCGGTGAAGCTGATCGACGGCTACGCACCGGAATTGGCGGACGTGATCGTCGGCGCCGCGCTGGGCGGCGTGCCCGCCGACTTCGAGATCCTGGCCCGCAGCATGAACGGCAACCTCGCCTCGGCGATATTCATGGGTGCCGTGTTCGGCATCGGCCGCGAGCGGCCGGAGATCCTGGCCGGGATGAACAATCTCGCCCAATGGGTGGCGACCTCGCCGGTGAAGAACATGTGCGGCAGCAGCTTCGGAGCGATCGGCGTGCTGATGCTGCCGATCGACATCGCCGCGAATTTCCCCGATCCGCTGCATTCGGCGCTGGCCGCGGACATCTATCGGGTGACGAAGATGGCCGGGATGCGGTCGGCGACTCCGCTCTACGTCTACAACGGCGAGCAGGAGTTCTGGATCCCGGCCGAGGGCGCGCGCGATCTCTATCTGGAGCAGTGCGGACTCGGCGTGCCCGCGGTGTACCGCAGTGTGCTTGGTGAGCACATCATCGCCGGTGCGCTCGGTTATCCGGAAGCCATGATCTGGCTGGACGACAGGCTGCGGGGAGTGCCTGCGCCCGACGAGTGCTGACCGTGTGACGGCGCTCGGGGGAATCCGGTAACGCGGTGTGCCCGCGATGGCGATCAAGACTGTGTCCCCCTTCGGCCCTTCGGTTGGTATGCCCAGATCTGGCGATGGCGCTCCTGCGGCGTCGTCGCGACTTCGGTACGGTGGGCCGGGCCGGTCGGGGGTGACGGCGGATTCCCGAGAGAGGCACATGAACGACATCACGACCACCGCGTCCGAACAAGCCAAGGCACTGGTGGGGCGGCAATATCGCCTGACCGACTCATACGAGGTGGGGCGCGAGAAAATCCGGGAGTTCGCGCGAGCGCTGCAGGACGGCCATCCCGCCCACCGGTACGAAGACGCCGCGGCGGAACTCGGCTTCGACGGGCTCGTCGCGCCGATGACGTTTTCGTCGATCGTGCTCATGTTGATGCAGCGCAAGATGTTCGAGTCCGTGCTCACCGGGTACGACCTCGGCCAGGTGCTGCAGACGGAACAGACGATCCGGGTGCACCGGCCGATCGTCGCGGGCGACCAGGTGCGGTGCGAATCCTACATCGAGTCGTTCCGGCAGTTCGGTGACAAGGACTTCATGGTCACCAGGAACGTGCTGAGCAACCAGCACAAGGAAGTGTTGCAGACCGCGCACACCACGGCGGTGGCGCAGACCGGGGTTGACCTCGCCGCCGATCTGCGCGCGGCGGTCGAGGGCGTGATCATGACCGGGCAGTCGGCCGCCGACCGTGAGAACGCGGCGGCCGGGCGCGGGTCCGGCGACGACGGCGGGCTGGTCGAGAGCTTCGAAGAGGCGTTGCAAGCGGACACCCCCGACGAGCCGCGCACGCCCCGCACCGTCCCCGCTTTCGAGGACCTGTCCGTCGGCATGGAACTGGCCCCGCGAACAGTGCTGCTGTCTCGTGGTGATCTGGTGAATTACGCAGGCGTCTCCGGTGATTCGAACCCGATCCACTTCAGCGACGTGGTCGCGCGCAGCGCCGGACTGCCCGACGTGGTGTCGCACGGACTGCTGACCATGGGCATCGGCGCCGGGTATCTCACCTCGTGGCTCGGTGATCCGGCCGCCGTCACGCGGTACGGGGTGCGGTTCGCCGGGTTCGCCCCGGTTCCGGCGACCAGGGCGAGCGCGATCGAATTCCGCGGTCGGGTCAAGCAATTGGACCCACAGCGCCGCGCGGCCACCATAGCCTTGACCGCGACCTGCGGTGACCGCAAGCTGTTCGGTCGCGCGACGGCGGATGTAGTGCTGCGCTGAACCGAGCGGCCCGCCGTCACCGGATTCGGCGGCGGGCGCCGGGCCGTGCGGTCATCGCTTCGGTGCGCGGTCGCGCAGCGGAACTACTCGGCCGCAATGGTTTTCGGTATCGCCGCGCGCCCCGCGGCCCACTCGTCGCTTTGCCTTCCGTAGTTCGTCTGCTGCCGGACCGATGGTCGGCGAGCAGCCATCCCGGCGATCTTGAAAATGATCTTGCGGATGTGCTTACACCTGCGCATACGCTGCCGTTCGTGGGGTTCGGTGCTGGAGTGCGGGCACCGCACATGCGAGACTCGGTACATGCGTGCTTCGGTAGTGCGGCCTCAGAACGAATCCATCGCTCGTGGAACGGCTCCCGCCGCCGAGGGCGGCCCGACCGCCCTACGGATGATCCTCGGCGGGCGGATGCGTCGGCTGCGTGAGGCGTGCGGCATCTCACTGGAGGAAGCGGGCGAGGCGATCCGTGGCTCGCACTCGAAGATCAGCCGCTTGGAACTGGGGCGTACCGGCTTCCGGGAGCGGGATCTGGTGGACCTGCTCGCGCTGTACGGCGTCACCGACGAGGAGGAGTGCGCGGAGTTCAAGCGGCTGGCCAAGCAGGCGAACACCTCGGGATGGTGGCATCACGACGCCGACTGGCTGCCGAAGTGGTTCGACACCTATCTCGGGCTGGAGCACGCCGCCCAGTTGATCCGCTGCTACGAGCCGCGGGTCGTTCCGGAACTGCTGCAGACCCCCGAGTACGCCCGCGCGCTGTTCGTGCTCGCGCATCCGCACGAGGACGAGGAGTCGATCGAGCGGCGCGTGGCCCTGCGCATGCGCCGCCAGGAGATCCTGACCAGGCCGGACCCACCCCAGATGTGGCTGATCGTCGAGGAAGCGGCGCTGCGGCGCAGAATCGGAGGATCGCAGGTGTGGTTGGCCCAGCTCGACCACCTGCTGCGGGTCGCGGACGCGCCGAACATCACCGTGCAGGTGCTCGCCGATCACGTCGGCGGCCCCGCGGTCTCCGACGGCGCGTTCACCATGCTGCGTTTCGCCGAGTCGGATCTGCCGGACATCGTGTACCTCCAGCAACTCACCGGCGCGCTGTATCTGGACAAGGATGCCGATCTCGCGGCTTACCGGGCGGTGGCGAATCTGCTGTCGGTGCACGCCGCGCCCCCCGAGTACACCCGGGACCTCATCGCGGCCTTGCGCGAGCGTGAGCCGCAGATCGTCGAGCTGCCGTCCGGCCCGGCCTGACCGGCCCGGTGGAACCACGAATGCGCGGCGGTACAGGGACTTTCGGCCGTAGATAACGACTGGGACAACATGGCAGACTCGGGGCATGCGTCCTTCGAACGTACGACAGGCGGCCGATGCGGCGGGGTTCGGCGCTCAGCCGGTGTCCGGAGGCGGGCCGACGGTGCTGCGGATGGTTCTAGGCGGCAGGCTGCGTCGCCTGCGCGAGGACCGGAAGATCACCAGGGAGGCGGCGGGTGAGGCCATTCGCGGGTCGCATTCGAAGATCAGTCGGCTGGAGCTCGGGCGCACCGGCTGCCGGGAACGCGATCTGGTCGACCTGCTCGACTTCTACGAGGTGACCGACCCCGCGGAACGGGATCGATACCTGGAACTGGCCAGGCAGGCCAATGCGTCGGGCTGGTGGGCGCGAGACAACGACTGGTTGCCGAAGTGGTTCGACACTTACCTCGGGCTGGAACAGGCGGCCCGGCTGATCCGCTGCTACGAGCCGCGGGCGGTCCCCGAACTGCTGCAGACCCCGGAGTACGCCCGCGCGCTGCTCACACTGTCGCATCCGGGCGAGCCGCAGGACGCGATCGAACGCCGGGTCGCGCTGCGCATGCGCAGGCAGGAAATCCTCGCCGGCCCGCACCCGCCGCAGGTGTGGATGCTCATCGAGGAGGCCGCGCTGCGCCGCAGGATCGGCGGCTCGACCGTCTGGCGCGCGCAGCTGGACCGCGTGCTGCACGCGGCGGCGCGGCCGAACGTCACGATCCAGATCCTGGCCGATCACGTGGGCGGCCCCGCGCTCACCGACGGCGCGTTCACCGTCTTGCGCTTCGCCGAGGCCGATCTGCCCGACATCGTCTATCTCCAGCAGCTGACCAGCGCGCTGTATCTGGACAAGATCGCCGACCTGGACGTGTACTACACGGTGCTGAACCAACTTTCGCTGCTGGCCCCCTCACCGGAGCATTCCGGCCAGCTGCTCCAGATCTTGCGCGACGGCATTCCGCCGACCGTCGACGAACCGGTGGACAACCCGAGAAGCTGACCGGCCGCCGGCCGCCCTCCCGACGTCTTCCCGGGCGATTCGGCGCGCCCGAATCGGGCATCTTCTCTGCGAGGTGATGCGCATGCCGGGCAAGAGCAAAGTATTGTCCCATTGGGACAATAGGGGTATGCTCAGGTGCATGAGCGACGACGGTGTCGGTCTGGACGGCCGTCGGCTGCGCACTCGGCGCAGCCGTGAAGCGCTGTCGCGCGCGGCGTTCGACCTGCTCACCGAGCGGGGGCTCGACGCGGTGGCCGTCGAGGACATCGCGCTGCGGGCCGGTGTCACCCGGCGCACGTTCAGCAGGCACTTCGCGTCCATCGAAGAGGCGATTCTCGGCGATGTCGACCAGGATGTGCACCTGTTCAACGAAGCCCTGAGCCACCGTCCCCTTTCCGAGTCGCCCCTGATCGCCTACCGCGGCGCCGTCCACGACTGGCTCGCCACCGAGTACGGCGGGGCCCGTGCGTCGCTGCTGGCCCGCCGCTGGGCGCTGTTCCAGCGCTTCGAGGACGAACCGGAACTGTTCGCCGGCTATCAGCGCATCCGCATCGACGGGCAACGCGAGTCCGTCCGGATCATCGCGGCACGGCTCGGCGTGGATCCGCAGACCGATCCGCGTCCGGCCGTCGCCGTCGGCGCCGGTGCGGGCATGCTGCTCGCGGCGCTACAGAGTTGGGCGGCGGGCCCTGATCCGATGGGCCTGCCCGGCCTCGTCGAAGAGTTCTTCGACACCCTCGTCACCCTCACCGCCGAAATTCGCAACGAGGAGTCACCGTCATGCCTACCGGGTCGGTGAACATGTACCGCCGGACGTGCCGCCGCGTCGGCTTGGATCGCAATCCGCTGCGCCGCAGTGAAGATCGTGTGCAGACCGGTGTCGCGGTGCTGCTGGCCCTGGTGTTCCTGATAGTCGTGCCCATACTCGCGCTGACCGTCGGCGGCCGGGTGTACCGCGTCGAGACGGCCGCGGTGCGGGCCGAGACGGCACGCTTGCATCGAGTCGACGCCACCGTGATCGAAACCGGGAAGGCGCCGCTGTACGCGCCGGTGGTGCCCGCGCGTGTGTCCTGGAAGGATGCCGAGGGCGTGGCCCACACCGGCGACTATCAGTCGACCACGGTGGTCGAGCCGGGTTCCACCGTGCCGATCTGGCTGAACGAACGCGGCGCGATCGTGGAGCCGCCGTCGTCGACCCAGCCCGCCAGCAAGGCGGTGATGCTGACCGCCGGTGCGGTGTTCGGCGTTTCGATCGTGCTCGTCGGCAGCTATCTGCTGCTGCGCCGCGGTCTCGATCGGCGGCGGCTGCGCAGGTGGGAGACCGAGTGGGTGGCGGCCGATCTCACCTGGGGGCACGGCTGAGCCTTGGTGCGGCGTGCCCGCCGGGCGAGGGTAGGGAACAGGCGCAGCGGGCACGTCGCGTGCCGCGCCGCTACGCGGCGAACGAAGCGGGCCCGGCACTGACCTGAGATTAAGGCATCGGCGTGCCGGACGGCCCGGTTCGCCGCTGATCGCCGGAGATCCCACCACATAGACCCGGTTATGTTGTGACACAGCATAACCGGGTCCGGTGCGCCTCAGACCGGAAAAAGACTGTGCTTGCGGGGGTTGGGCTCGGCGCTCGCCTCTTTCTCGCGCAGCAGACGCAGCGCCCGGCGGATCTCCAGTCTCGTCTGCGAAGGCTCGATCACCGCATCGATGTAGCCGCGCTCGGCGGCGATCCACGGCGTGGCCACCGTCGTGTTGTACTGCTCGATCATGGCGTCGCGCACGGCCGCGCGGTCCTCAGGGGCCACCTGGGCGAGCTGCCGTTTGCCGACGATGCTCACCGCGCTCTCCGCACCCATCACGGCGATGCGCGCGGTCGGCCAGGCCAGGCTGACGTCGGAGCCGAGTTGCTTGCAGCCCATCACGGCGTAGCCTCCGCCGTAGGCCTTGCGGACCACGACGGTCACGATCGGGACGGTCGCCTCGATCACCGCGCGGAAGAACCGTCCGCCGCGCTTGATCACTCCGCTGCGCTCTTCCTCCACGCCGGGCAGCACGCCGGGGGTGTCCACGACGAAGATCAGCGGCAGCCCGAAGACATTGCACAGCCGGATGAAGTGCGTCGCCTTGTCCGAGCACTTGGCGTCGATCGCGCCGCCGAGGACCAGCGGCTGATTCGCGATCACCCCGACGCTGCGCCCGTCCACCCTGGCGAAGCCGGTGATCAGGTTCTGCGCGGTCGCCGCGCTGATCTCGTGGAAGTCGCCGTCGTCGAACAGGCGCAGCAAGATCTCGTGCATGTCGTAGCCCTGCCGATCGGAGTCGGGAACGATCGAGTCCAGCTCCAGATCGTGCGGCGTGACCTGCGGCTCCAGGCCCGGATTGACGACCGGGCCCGGCTCGAGGCAACTCGACGGCAGGTAGCCCAAATAGGTCCTGGCCCAGTCGAAAGCGTCCTGCTCGGTGGCGGCGACATGGTGGACGGTGCCGTTGGCCGCCTGCGCCTGCGCGCCACCCAGTTCCTCCATGGTCACCTCCTCGCCGGTGACCTCCTTGATCACCTCGGGGCCGGTGACGAACATGTAGGACTTCTCGGTCGCGATCAGGATGTCGGTGTTGACCGGTGCGTAGACCGACCCGGCCGCGCATTTGCCCAGCATGATCGACACTTGCGGGACGAAGCCCGACAGTCGTTCCTGGCGACGGCTCATCAGCGCGTACCAGGCCAGCGAGGTGACCGCGTCCTGGATGCGGGCGCCGCCGGAGTCGTTGATCGCGACGACCGGGCAGGCGTTCCTGGTGGCGAAATCCAGCGCCGCGGCGACCTTGCGGCCGAACATCTCGCCGACGGAGCCTCCGAAGACCGTCTGATCGTGGGCGATCACCACGACGGGCCTGCCGTCGATCCGCCCGCGGCCGGTGACCACGCCGTCGCCGTACATGGCTCCCGGGGTGCCCGGCTGGCGCACCAGCGCGCCGGTCTCCACGAAACTCCCCGGGTCGAGTAGCGCGCGCACTCGCTCCCGCGCGCTGGGAATGCCCTTGGTCTTGCGCTTCGCGATGCCGTTTTCGCCTGCGGGCTCTTCGGCCAGTTCCAGAATCCCCCGCAGCTCGTCCAGCTTGTCTCGCGTACCGCTCATATGTGTTGTCGCCCTTCAAAACTCGTCGCGACGCCGTACGGCAGCGCGGCGCTCGATGCTATCGGCGATGCGATCTGCTGCACAGCGGTTCGGATGATCTGATGGAACAGCTCACAGGTTTGCCTTTCGATGCCTCGGTTCATAGCACGCGACCCCCCGGCTCACGGCGACGACACGGACTGTGTGACGTCCCAATCGTGGCCGTGGGTCGCGATGAACCGTCCCCAGAGCGCCGGAGGGGACTACTCAGGGCGGTGCCCACGGATCTAGGGTGATCTCGACGCAGCGCCGGAAATGCGCGGACGGCGCTGCGTCACACTCCGGAAATCGGTGCGCCCGCGAAGACATCGGGCCGGATCCGAAAATAGCGGTGCCGCAGCGGTTCTGCCTGTGCGGGACGCGGGCTGCGCGAAATTCCAGCGAAAGTTGTGATTGCGCCCAACGGGTCGGGCGGCCGCTGATGACTTACCCGATGCGGCGGAACATATCTCGATTCCATCACGATCCGACGCTAACCTTCGGGAGGCATGATGGGCAGGCAGTCGAGACCGAGTACCGAGACGTTGACATCGAAACTCGTCGCACACCTGGCCGGGCGTTCCGGCCGCGACGCGTCCGGCGATGTGGCGACGACCGCACGGAATTGTCTGGCGGCCGCTGTCGAACTACTGGCTCCGCGTCCGGCGCCCGCGGCGGTCCGGCCGCCGGAGATCGCCGGTTTCGCCTCGCGCTGGGCGCGGGAGGGCATCACACTGGAAACGGTGCTCGGCGCATATCACGACGAAATCCGTAGCGGCCTGGAATTCCTCGCCGACGAGGTCGCCGACGAGCGAACCGATCATTTTCTCGCGGGTGCGCTATTGGCCGTCCACGTACTGGAGATGGTGACCGTGGCGGCGTCGACCGCTTATGTCGACGAGCACCGCGCGGTCGCGCGGGAACATCAGACCGCGGCTCAGACGCTGGTCTCCGCGCTGCTGGGCGGGCACGCGGTCGGCGAACTCGCCAGGGCGACAGGCATTCCGATCGCACGGTCGTATCAGGTCGTCGCGCTGGGCATTCCGGCGCATCCGGACGAGCGAAGACCCGGCACGGGCACGGACGCGGCCCGGCGCAAACTCCGTCGCGTGCAGGCCGCGCTGGCCGGTCCGCTCGGCTCACGGGCCTTGTCGGTGCTGTCCGCCGCGGGCGGCACGGTGCTGGTGCCGCTCGACGACGTGCCCGCCCGCACCGGAACATTCACCATGACCGACGACGTGCTGGCCATCGTCGGTGAGGCCGCCGAGGTCCCGTTGACGGCCACGGTGGCCACCGGCCGCACCGCGCGCATCCCGGAACTGGCCGGTCGCGCCCACGATCTGCTGGACCGGCTGCGGGCGGCGGGCGGGCCGCCGGGGCTGTATCGGGTGGCCGACGCGGGCGATGCCCCGGCTTGTGAACTGCCCCAGCCGGGCCATATGGCCATCGTCACCTCGCCCAACGATCGCGTGATCGGCCGTTCTGCCTGATATTTCGCCGCTATCGTCGACTGTGCCCTGATCTCGAGGGTGAGCAAAGGAGTTCGAGTGACCACCGCGTTGACCGATCGCGATATTCTGCGCGAACTGGAGCCCACCGCCGAACGCCTGCTCAACGACCATCTGCGCAAGGCGAAATCCTGGAATCCGCACGATTACGTGCCGTGGGACGACGGCCGCAATTTCGCCGCCCTCGGCGGAATCGATTGGGAGCCGGGTCAATCCGCGCTTTCCGAGGTCGCGCAGACCGCGATGATCACCAATCTGCTCACCGAGGACAATCTGCCGTCGTATCACCGGGAGATCTCGGAGTCGTTCTCGCTGGACGGGGTGTGGGGTACCTGGGTGGGCCGGTGGACCGCCGAGGAGAACCGCCACGCCATCGTGATGCGCGACTATCTGGTCGTGACCCGCGCGGTCGATCCGGTGCTGCTGGAGCAGGCGCGGATGGCGCATATGACCACAGGTTTCGCCACACCCGGCGAAGAGGAGCGGTTGCTCCATTCGGTCGCTTACGTCACGTTGCAGGAGCTCGCGACCAGGATCAGCCACCGCAATACGGGAGCGGCCTGCGAGGAACCGATCGCCGAGCGTATGCTGCAGCGAGTTGCCGCCGACGAGAACCTGCACATGATCTTCTACCGGAACATCAGCGCCGCGGCCCTCGACCTGGTGCCGAACGAAGCGCTGCGCGCCATCACCAGCGTGGTCACCCGATTCCAGATGCCTGGGCTGACCCAGCCGAATTTCCGGCGCAACGCCGTGCTGCTGGCCAAGCACGGCATCTACGACTTGCGTCAGCATCTCGATGTGGTGGTGCGTCCGGTGCTGCGCGCGTGGCACGTCTTCGAACGCGACGATCTGACCGGCGACGGCGAACGAGCCCGCGAGGAGCTGCACGCCTACCTCGAAGACCTGGAGATCCGGGCGCGCCGGTTCGAGGAACAGCGCGAACGCGCCGCGGCCAGACAAGCGGAACGGGCCGCCGCAGCCGGATGAGCCCACGTATGCCGATCACCGCGGTGGCGATGGCCCTCATCGCCACCGCTGCCGCTGCGCCCGTACTCGCCGATCCGGTGCCGCAGACCCCGCCGCCCGCCGTCGACCCCGCCATGACGCGCACCGGGCTGCTCTCGATCGAGGACCTGGGCGGGGGGCACGAACGGCTGTCGATAGCCTCGGCGGCGATGCGCCGGATCATCACCGTCGACATCCTGCGCGGCAGCGGCGCGGCGCCGCGCCCGGTGCTGTACCTACTCGACGGCGTCGACGGCGATGCCACGTCCGCATGGCTGACCAAGGGCGCAGCAGCCGAGTTCTTCGCGGGCAAGCCGGTGGACGTGGTGCTGCCCGGCGGCGGCACCGGCAGCATGTACAGCGACTGGGTCCGGCAGGACGCCGCACTCGGACTCAACCGCTGGGAGACGTTCCTCACCACCGAGCTCCCGCCCATCGTGGAGTCGCTGCTGCGCACCGACGGGCGTCGCGCCATCGCCGGGGTGTCGATGGGCGCGCAGGCGGCGATGATGCTCGCCCAGCGCCATCCGGGCTGGTATCGCGCCGTCGCCGGGATGAGCGGGTGCTACTCCACCGCCGACCCGCTGGGGCACGCGGTGACCACCATCACGGTCGCCTCGCGCGGCGGCAACGTGAACAATCTCTGGGGCCCGCCGACCTCACCGGAGTGGGCCGCGCACGACAGCCTGCTACACGCGGAGAACCTGCGCGACACCGCCGTTTACCTCTCGGCGGCCACCGGGCTGCCGACGGGAGCCGATCTGGTGTCGGTCGCGAACTCCCCGTCGGTCGCGGAAGCGCTGCAAACCGCAGGCGGCGGTGCTGCGCTGGAAGCGGGCGCCCGGGCCTGCACCGAGCGGTTCGCCGACCGCCTGTCCCAGCTGAACATCCCCGCCACCCTGGAGTACACCGCGGCGGGCATGCACACCTGGCCGGACTTCCAGGCGCAGCTGCCGAAGGCGTGGCGGGTGCTGGCGCAGGCGCTGGGGCTGCCCACGCCGTCGTGAATCGGCGGAATGAGCGCGGCGCCCTCGCGTTGACACCGATATGACCTCGGCGCTTTCCCCTGTCCGGTTCTCCGTTCTCGATCGCTCGCGCGTCCGGCGCGGTCAGAGCCATCCGGCCGCGTTACGGGAGACCGTCGAGTTCGCCCGGCTCGCCGAACGGTCGGGCTATCACCGTTTCTGGGTGTCGGAGCACCACAGTGTGCCCGGCGTGGCGGGCTCGGCGCCGACCGTGCTCGCGGCCGCAGCGGCGGGAGCGACCGAGCGGATCCGGATCGGCACGGGCGGTGTGATGCTGCCCAACCACCAGCCGCTGGTGGTCGCCGAGCAGTTCGGCGTGCTGGAATCGCTCTACCCGGGACGCATCGACATGGGTCTCGGCCGCTCGGTCGGGTTCACCGACGGCGTGCGGCGAGCGCTGGGGCACGACAAGCGCGACGCGGAGGACTTCGACGCCCAGCTCGCCGAGCTGCTGGGGTACTTCGCCGAGGGCAGACAGGGGGTGCACGCGTGGCCCGCCGAAGGGCTGCGTATCCCGGCGTTCCTGCTGGCCACCGGGTCCGGCGCCGAGCGGGCCGCCCGCTTCGGGCTGCCGCTGGTCATCGCCGCGGTCGGCGGGGAGGACCGCATGGTGGAGGCTATCGAGCGCTATCGTGCCCTGTTCCGCTCCGCCGCGGTGGGCGCGGCGCCTTACGTCGTGGTCTCCGCCTCGATAGTGATCGCCGACAGCACTGCCGAAGCGCATCGGCTGCTGCTGCCGGAGGCGTGGTCCGGCGCATACGCGCGCACCCATGGCGAGTTCCCGCCCCTGATACCGCCCGTGGAAATCGAGGCGCGCACCATGACCGATCGGGAGCGCCGGATCTTCGACGAGGGGTTGCGCGGCCACCTGTACGGAACCGAGGACGAGGTCGCCGGCCGACTGGAGCGGCTGGTGGGCAGGACGGGCGCCGACGAAATCCTCGTACACACCAGCACCTACGATCGCGACGCGCGGCTGGATTCGCACCGCCGCCTGGCGTCGCTCGTCGGCCTGTCGCGCGTGGCTGTCCGCGATCGGGCCGGTACGGCGGCCTGATCAGCCGGTGCTCGCCTACGGGAAGCGCACTTCGGCGGCGGCATAGCCGAACAGTCTGCGTCCCTCGGCGCGCGCGTCGACCGCGATGGTCGCCCGCCGCCTGCGCGGGTCGATGGAGGTGACCCGGCCGCGGAATTGGATCACGCCGGTGCCGACCGGTGGTATGCGCAGGTGCTGCGCGTTGTGCGCGAACTGCACACGAAACCGGGTGAGAGCCGCGGGGTCGCCGAGCCAGGAGCTCAAGAACGAGGTGGCCAGACCCAGTTTGAGCATGCCAGGAGCGACCACGGTCGGCAGGCCGCTGGCGACCGCGACCCTTTCGTCGAACAGCACCGGATTGGATTCGCCCGTCACCCCGGCGTAGTTGACCAGGTCGCCACGGGACAGGCGCATGGTGCGAAGGGGCAGTTCGGCGCCCACCGACAGGTCGGCGAAAGCGACGCGCGGACGCGGTATCCGGCGCAGCGGCGTCGGCGCGAGGTGATCCGCCGCGGCCGGGACGACGGCGCTGCCTCGAGCCGGTGCGTCCGGGGAGCGATGGCCCATGGCGACCTTGCGTACGGCGTCGGCCAACCACGGATCGCGACCGCCCACCCGGGCGAGCAATGCGCTGGAGCCGGTCTGCACCACGGTGCCGTGCTGGTCGATGAGCACGCTCTTGATCGCGAGGACGTCGTAATCGCCGAAGTGCCGGAACGATTCGAAATAGACGTCGCAGGTCAGGCGATCGCCCGCCAGCAACGGCCTGCCGAAGTCGAAAACTTGGTCCGCGTGCAGGATCCGGGTCGGGTCGTAGCCGGTGATCAGCGTGTCCAGAATTTCGCGGTGCACTCTGGTGAGGATTATCGAGCTGAATGTGGCGGGCGCGATGAGCCCGGGAAAGCCGAGTTCGGCCGCGGCGTCCTCGCTCCGATGCGCGGGATGGGAATCCTGGACGGCGCGGGC
The DNA here is from genome assembly GCF_044452545.1 of Nocardia sp. NPDC051900. Lineage (NCBI taxonomy): Bacteria > Bacillati > Actinomycetota > Actinomycetes > Mycobacteriales > Nocardiaceae > Nocardia > Nocardia sp. NPDC051900. The sequence continues at coordinate 160,474 of NZ_JBITBU010000004.1, forward strand.
GAATTCCCGGATCTTTTCCCGTTCCACCTCATAGCGGAGAGTGGAACGGTAACGATGGTCGATGAGTGATCTGGCCTGATCGGCCGGATTCACCGCGGTCTCGTTCATGGTTGCTCCTGTATCGCGAAATGGTGGACGACGGCGCGCTCTCGTCACGAGAGCGGACCGAACCGCCAGACCAGGGGCGGCATCTGCTCGGGAGTCACGGTGCCGACGACGTCCACCCCCGCGTCGTGGAAGGTGCCCACCGCGCGGTCGAGGTGGTCGGCCGAGGTGATCAACACGACGTCGCGCGCGCCGATCGCGCGCATGATCGTCGCCGAGCGTTCGGCGTTCTGCACGGTCGTGGCCGCCTCCGGTTCCAGATGGATGCGCGCCGCGGGTACGCCGCGAGCGATCAGCCAGTCCGCCATCGCCCGTGCCTCGGTGACACCGTTGTGCGCGTTGCCGCCGGTCACGATGATCGGCGAGAAGGGAGCCAGCAACGCCTGCAGGTATCCGGCGTGCAGGCGGTCGACCAACTCCGGGCGCATGGCGCCGTCGGGCAGCAGCCCGTAGCCGAGCACGACGATGGCGGTCACCGGTCCGCGCGGTGTGGGCATGGGCGCGGGGACCGGCGCCTGTGGTCCGGCGGTCACGGATCCCCAGTCGGCGGAGCCCGAGCCCTCCGCCGCGGCGGAGGGGAGATGGGTCGCGGCGGCGGCGACGGCGACCACGCCCAGCAAGGTGCGGGCGAGACGAACCACGATGGCGGACATGGAATCTCCAAGCGGTTAGCCACCGGATGGCCACCGATGGCTGGGGTGCAGCGTCCGTCCATGATGCGGCCGCAGGCCGTTGCGGAACCGTAATCGTCTGGTGATCTGGACAATTCACCGTTCGCGAGCCGTTCGCTTGTGCCCGACGACCTCGTCGGCGAATTCCGGGAGTGGTCTTCTTCGCCTTCTTTGTGCCGCTTCCCTAGCCGCGTCGAGCACGTTCGTGAGGTCTCCAGACCCGGCCGTGGCGGGTGGGCGGGTCGTGTTCGCCAGTTCTAGCGTTGATCCGGCTTCGGTGCCGTCGATCGGCGTGAACGGCCATCGAATGACCTGTTTCCGTCGAGCGCGTGGCTCGTGCCCTGACTCGCCCGCGGGCTCGACGGAAGCACCGACCGCCACGCGTTTCGCTCGCCGGACGGGATCTCTCGACCCGCCTCTGTCCGGCGCGCACGTCCCCGGCGCGCGGCGGTGTGCCCACCGAGCGGATCCTCGCACCCTCCGCTCGGTGGGCATCGGGGCGTGCCGGTCCCGGCCGACCACGCTCGGCGGCTGCCGTGCCGAGTCTCCGCCGTCATGGCCATTCGTGTCCGAGATGTATCGATTCGATCGGCTCGAATTACTTTTGTTCAGGTGAACAAAACTGCGCTGCCATAATGTTGATGCCGACTCACCGCGACAACTCGGGTGTCGACCGGCGGGGTGGGAGCGTGCTTCGGTTATTCGTGCTGCACGCGAGTAATCGTGCAATGGCGGATATTGGATTCGGTTCGGACCCCGTACCTCTTCCGGCGCTTCCAAGTGGCCTCGTGGTATCTGCTCACTTCAATGAATTGATGGGGACCATTCGGTCGGTTCGAAAATGGCAATGGACTTTTCGGTTTTGATTTCGGTATCGGTGGCCAGCAACGGGGTTTGTTACGCTTCTTCGCCGGACGGTACGTAGACGGACCGCATGCTTCGCCTCGTCCCGTGCCGGGTCGATGCTCGGGAACCGCAGCGACGTCGAATGTCTCGGCGGTGGTTTGCCCATCGAGTCGGACGGTGCGCACTCGCGGCATTCACACACGACATCGATGCAAGCGGCCCGCTGCCGAGCATTCGCCCCTCCTCGTTCCGTGTGCCGGTAGGGGGCTCGATTCGCCTGCGGTGGCCCGGCCGGTCCGTGTTCGATCTGTGAAACACGGGAGGTCCGCGTATCACTTGCGGGAAACCGGAACGGCTGGCAGGCTAACGCTCAGCACGCGACTGGACGGTCGTCCTGTCGCTTTGCTCTGCCGAAGAAAGATTGTGCGTGTGCCATGGGTTCGTCTTCTCAGCAATGGGAAACCGAGTGTTCGCCGCGAATAAAGAATCGTGGTATATGAAGTGCTCTATGGTGTCGGGTTTACCGTCAGTGAAGGTGGCCTCGAGATGTCCATCTCGGTAACCGCCGAGAAACATTCTCCTGCCGAAAAACGCGGTCGGGCCGGCGAGCACGGGCGAGCCACCCCGCTCGCGGGTACCTCGACCGGCTGCTTCGTCACCGATACCTGATCGAACTACTCGGTAGTTCTGGCCGACCCGCGCCGCTGCTCGCGACGCCGGGTTTCTTCGTCGACCCTGCGATACCCGGGATGTGAAACGTGGACTCGAGCGCTGGTGAATCGTCCGACCGCATGTTGGAGTACCTGAAGAAGGTCACCGTCGAGCTCATGACGACTCGCGACGATCTGACCCAGTTGCGGGAGAAGATCGACGAGCCCATCGCGATCGTCGGCATGAGCTGCCGCTATCCGGGCGGCGTCGAATCGCCGGAGCAGCTGTGGGAGCTGGTCGCGGCGGAAGTGGACGCGGTGGGCGGGTTCCCGGCGGACCGGGGCTGGGACCTCGAGGGGCTGTACGACCCGGATCCGGACCGCTTCGGCAAGGTGTACACGCGGGAGGGCGGCTTCCTGCGCGGCGCGGGCGACTTCGACGCGGGATTCTTCGGCATCGGCCCCCGGGAGGCGGCGGCGACCGACCCGCAGCAGCGGCTGCTGCTGGAGGCTTCCTGGGAGGCACTGGAGAACGCCGGTATCGCCCCGACCTCGCTGCGCGGCAGCGATACCGGCGTGTTCGCCGGTGTCATGTACGAGGACTACGAGCACACCGCCAGGGCCGCCGGACCGATCGCGGAGGGCTACGCGGGTATCGGTTCGACGGGCAGTGTCGTCTCGGGCCGAGTGGCCTATACGTTGGGCCTGGAAGGCCCTGCCGTGTCGGTGGACACGGCGTGTTCGTCGTCGCTGGTGGCCATCCACCTGGCCTGCCAGGCGCTGCGGCGCGGAGAGGCGTCGCTCGTGCTGGCGGGCGGCGTCACGGTGATGTCGACACCGTTCCTGTTCGTCGAGTTCTCCCGGCAGCGAGGTCTGTCGCGGGACGGTCGATGTAAGGCGTTCTCGGCGGCGGCCGATGGGGTGGGCTGGGGCGAAGGCGTGGGCGTGCTGGTGCTGGAGCGCCTGTCGGATGCGCGGCGGTCGGGGCACGAGGTGCTCGCCGTGATCAGGGGCTCGGCGGTGAATCAGGATGGCGCGAGCAATGGTTTGACCGCGCCGAACGGTCCGTCACAGGAGCGGGTGATCGCCTCGGCGCTGGCCGCGGCGGGGCTGATGCCCACTGATGTGGACGCGGTCGAGGCGCACGGTACGGGCACGTCGCTGGGAGATCCGATCGAGGCGCAGGCCCTGATCGCCGCGTACGGACAGCAGCGAACCGAGCCGCTGCGGATCGGTTCCCTGAAATCGAACATCGGTCATGCGCAGGCGGCGGCGGGTGTCGGCGGTGTGATCAAGATGGTGCAGGCGCTGCGCCACGGGGTGTTGCCGAAGACGTTGCACGTGGATGCGCCGTCGCCGCACGTGGATTGGTCGGCGGGGGCGGTGCGGCTGCTCACCGAGGCGGAAGCATGGCCCGCGTCGGCGCAGCGCGTGCGCCGTGCGGGTGTGTCGTCGTTCGGGATCAGCGGCACGAACGCGCATGTGATCGTGGAGGAAGCGCCCGCGCCGGTCGCCGGGTCCGACGGCGAGTCCGCCGATACCGAAGCCGGTCCGGCGTGCGCGGCAACCGTCGTTCCGTTGCTGGTGTCGGCGAAGACCGATGACGCGCTCCGCGCCCAGGCGGCGCGGCTGCACGCGTGGCTGCTCGAACACCCGGACGCCGACCTGTGGAGCGTGGCGTCCGCGCTGATCGAAACCAGGGCGCACTGGAATCGGCGCGCCGCGGTGGCCGGTAGCGACCGTGACCAGTTGCTGTCCGGGTTGGCGGAGTTGGCGGCCGGTGCGTCCGCCGGTGCGCTCGAGGGTGTGGCCGGATCGGGGAAGACGGCCTTCCTGTTCACCGGTCAGGGTGCGCAGCGGGTGGGCATGGGGGCAGGGTTGTATGCGGCGTTTCCGGTGTTCGCCGCGGCGTTCGACGAGTTGTGCGCCGAATTCGATCGCTTGCTCGGGCCGGGCGTCTCGCTGAAGGACGTCGTCTTCGGCGCCGCGGGTGCGGATTTGCTGCACCGCACCGAGTTCACGCAGCCCGCGCTGTTCGCGTTCGAGGTGGCGTTGTTCCGGCTCGTCGAGTCGTTCGGCCTCACTCCCGATGTGCTGATCGGTCATTCGATCGGTGAGTTGGTGGCGGCGTATGTGGCGGGTGTGTGGTCGACGGCGGATGCGTGCGCGTTGGTGGCGGCGCGTGGGCGGTTGATGGGGGCGTTGCCCGAAGGCGGCGCCATGCTCGCTGCGGCGGTCACCGAGCAGCGGGCCGTCGAGATCGCGGCCGCGCACGAGGGTCGACTGTCGGTGGCGGCGGTGAACGGTCCGTCGTCGGTGGTGCTCTCCGGCGACGCGGACGCCGTCGGCGCGGTCGAGCGGCAGCTGTCCGATGCGGGGGTCACGGTCTCGCGGCTGCGGGTCAGCCATGCGTTCCATTCCGCGCGAATGGATCCCATGCTCGCGGAATTCCGCGCAGTCGCACAGCGGCTGACGTACCGGATGCCCACGATCGCGGTGGTGTCGAACGTCTCCGGGGCGCTCGCCGGGGCAGAATTCACCGACCCGGGTTACTGGGTCGAGCAGCTGCGCGGTTGCGTGCGGTTCGCGCCGGGCGTGGACGCTCTCGTGGCCGCCGGGATCCGCCGCTTCGTCGAAGTCGGCCCGGACGCGGTGCTGGCCGCGATGACACGTCGCTGCCTTGCCGAACACCCGCGGATCGAAGCCGAGTCGATGGTGACGGCCGCGTCGCGCCGTTCGGGCGACGAGGTGGCGCAGTACATCACCATGCTCGCGCAAGCCCACACCGCCGGTGTCGAGGTGAACTGGCGCCCCCTTTTCAGCGGGCGGACACCAGAACGGGTGTCGTTGCCGACGTACGCGTTCCAGCGGCAGCGGTACTGGTTGGAGCCGCTCGCGATCGAGGCGTCGCTCGAGTCATCGGATCATCCGATGCTTACCGGGGCCGTGCCGTTGGCCGGTCGGGACGAATGGCTGTTCACCGGCCGGCTGTCGTTGCGGACGCATCCGTGGCTGGCCGAGCACGCCGTTTTCGGGTCGGCGCTGCTGCCCGGCGCCGCGTTCGTGGAACTGGCGCTGACCGCGGGGGCCCGGCTCGGTGCCGGGTTCGTCGAGGAACTGCTGCTGGAAGCGCCGCTGTCGCTGACCGACGACGCCGCGATCGACGTGCAGCTGACCGTCGAACCCGCCGACGACGCGGGCGCGCGCCGGTTCGTGATCTATTCGCGTGCGGTGGTGCCCGGAGAAACCGAAGCGAGCGAGTGGATTTCACACGCCAACGGTGTCCTCGTCGCCGCCGCGGAGAGTGTGCCCGCCTGGGTCGAATCGGGATGGCGCGCCGCGCCGGAGGACGGGCGATGGCCGCCGAGCGGGGCCGAACCGGTGCCGGTCGACGGACTCTACGACCGGTTGGCGCGGCTCGGCTTCGGCTACGGTCCGCTGTTCCAAGGCGTCACCTCGGCTCGGCGCGACGGCGACGACCTGCTCGCCGAGGTGTCGCTCGCTACCGAGCCCGATGCTCAGGGACCGGCCTTCGGCATCCATCCCGCCCTGCTGGACGCCGCCTTCCACACCGCGATCACCGAACTGGCCGACGACATGCCCGCGGGCAGGCTGCCTTTGCCGTTCTCGTTCGGTGGGGTCCGGCTGTATCGCGCCGGGGCGACGGCCCTTCGGGTGCGTCTGGAACGGGTGGGGCCCGGACGCATCCGGGTGGCCGCCTTCGACGACACCGGTGCGCCCGTGCTGAGCGTCGAAGCGCTGACGGCTCGCCCGGTGGATGCCAAGGCGCTCGAGGGTGGGGCCGCACGCCGCGCGTCCCTGTCGGACATCGAATGGGTGCCTGCGGCCGCCGTCGCGGGCGGCGCGTCGGGCACGATCGCGCTGCTCGGGGAGGCGAGTGTGGCGGGCGCCGATCGCCGCGGGACGGCACCGGCCGATCTGCTCGGCGACCAGGCGCCGCCGGAGATCGTCGTGTGGTCGCCGGACGGACCGGCCGCTGGCGACGTGACCGCGCGGACGCGCACCTGGCTGCGGGCGGCGCTGGAGTTGATACGGGAATGGCAGGCCGAGGAACGGTGGCACGATTCGCGGCTGGTGATCCTGACGCGGGGTGCCGCGGGCCTGCCGGGCGAGAACCCTGACCCGGCCGGGGCCGCGGTGTGCGGTCTGGTGCGCAGCGCCCAGGCCGAACACCCCGGCCGGTTCGTTCTCCTCGACGCCTCACCCGAGGACGACCTCACGACCGAAGTGATCGCCGCGGCGGTGCGGTCGGAGGAACCGCAGCTGGTCGTGCGCGGCGGAGAACTGCGCGTCCCGCGGCTGCGCAGGCAGCACGCGGCGGCGGACGGCAACGGTCTCGGTGCGGGTGCGGTGCTGATCACCGGTGGCACCAGCGGACTGGGAGCCGAGGTGGCGCGTCATGTCGTCGCCACTCACGGCGTGCGGCGGCTGGTGCTGGTGTCGCGGCGCGGTGAACAGGCCGACGGGGTGGCCGATCTGGTGAGCGAGCTGACCGCCGTGGGCGCGCGGGTGCGGGTGGCGGCCTGCGATGTGGGCGACCGGGCCGAAGTGGCGGCGCTGCTGGCGGATCTGTCGGACGAGTTCGCGCCCAGCGCGGTGATCCATTCCGCGGGCGTGCTCGATGACGCCACCATCGAGACCCTGACCGCCGAACAGCTCGACCGGGTGCTGGCGTCGAAGGCCGACGCCGCCTGGCATCTGCACGAACTGACCGGCGGCCTGGGACTGGCCGCCTTCGTGCTGTTCTCCTCGGTCGCGGGTGTGGTCGGCGCGTCCGGCCAAGGGAATTACGCGGCGGCGAACGCGTTCCTGGACGCGCTGGCAGTAGGGCGGCGGGCGGCGGGGCTGCCCGCGGTATCGATCGCCTGGGGATCGTGGAACCAGAGCATCGGCATGACCAGTGAGCTGGGTGGCGCGGCGATGGCGCGGATGGGTCGCCTCGGCGTGCGGCCGTTGGAAACGGCGGATGGCTTGACGCTGTTCGATCGCGCCGTCGCCGCGTCGTCGCCGGTCGTGATCGCGACGGAGTTCGACACCGAGGCACTGGCGGTGCAGGCCCGGGAAGGGTCGCTGCCGCGACTGCTGCAGTCGATCGTCACGGTGCCGGTGCGGCGGGCCGCCGAGACGAGTGGGACATTGGCGCGGCGGCTGGCCGCCGCGCCCGCGCAAGAGCGTGCGGCGATCGTGCTCGACGTCGTCCGCGAACAGGTCGCCGGCGTGCTCGGCCATATCTCCGGCGACGCCATCGATCCGACGGCGCCGTTCACCGAACTGGGCTTCGATTCGCTCGCCGGTGTCGAGTTCCGCAATCGCCTCGCCAAGACGACCGGCGTGCAACTGCCCTCGACACTGGTGTTCGATCACCCCACCGCCGCGGCGGTGGCGGCCTTCGTGCGCTCGCGGCTGGGCGAGGCGACCGAAACCGACGCCGGGCGGCCCGCGCGGGTGACGCGCCGGATCCGTGCCGACGAGCCGATCGCGATCGTCGGGATGAGCTGCCGGTACCCGGGCGGTATCGAATCGCCGGATGGACTGTGGGACCTGGTGGCCGCCGGTGCGGACGCGATCGGCGCGTTCCCCGTCGATCGCGGGTGGGATCTGGATCGGCTGTTCGATCCCGACCCCGACCACCCGGGAACCTCCTACCTGGACCGAGGTGGATTCCTTTCCGGCATGGCCGATTTCGACGCGGGCTTCTTCGGAATCGGTCCGCGCGAGGCGGCGGCGATGGATCCGCAGCAGCGGTTGCTGCTGGAGGCGTCGTGGGAAGCGCTGGAGCACGCCGGTATCGATCCGTCGGTATTGCGCGGCAGTGACACCGGCGTGTTCACCGGGGTCTCCTATCAGGACTACGAGGAGATCGCCAAGGCCGCGGGTTCGGTAGCCGAAGGTTATATCGGTACCGGTTCCACCAGTAGCGTGCTCTCCGGTCGCGTGGCATACACCTTCGGATTCGAGGGTCCGGCGGTCACGATCGACACCGCCTGCTCCTCCTCGCTGGTGGCCATCCACCTGGCCTGTCAGGCGCTGCGCCAAGGGGAGAGTTCGCTGGTGCTGGCCAGTGGCGCCCAGGTGATGTCGACGCCGTTCATGTTCGTCGAGTTCTCCCGGCAACGCGGTCTTTCCCGGGACGGGCGGTGCAAAGCCTTCTCGGCCTCGGCCGATGGTGTCGGCTGGGCCGAAGGCGTCGGTGTGCTGGTGCTCGAGCGGCTGTCGGACGCGCGCAGGCTCGGTCACGACGTGCTCGCGGTGATCCGGGGTTCGGCGGTGAACCAGGACGGTGCGTCCAACGGGCTGACCGCGCCGAACGGTCCGTCGCAGGAACGGGTGATCGCGGCGGCGCTGGCCACCGCGGGGCTGGCTCCCGAGGACGTGGACGCGGTGGAGGCGCACGGCACGGGCACTCCGCTGGGCGACCCGATCGAAGCGCAGGCGTTGATGGCGACCTACGGGCAGGGCCGGACCGAGCCGCTGTGGGTCGGTTCGCTGAAGTCGAATATCGGGCACGCCCAGGCCGCCGCCGGGATCGGTGGCGTGATCAAGATGGTGCAGGCGTTGCGGCACGAGATGCTGCCGAAGACGCTGCACGTGGACGCTCCGTCGCCGCACGTGGACTGGTCGGCTGGGGCCGTGCGGTTGCTGACCGAACAGCGGCCGTGGTCGGCCTCGGTCGAGCGGGTGCGCAGGGCGGGGGTGTCCGCGTTCGGGATCAGCGGAACCAACGCGCACGTCATCGTGGAGGAAGCGCCGGGAGCCCCGCAGCGCGCGGCGGTGACGAAACCGGCGGACGCTTCGCCGGGAATGCCGCTGCTGCTGTCGGCGAAAACCGAGGCGGGACTGCGGGCGCAGGCCGCTCGGTTGCGCGAGTGGCTCGCGGCCAGGCCCGACGCAGACCCGGTGGACGTGGCCCATTCGCTGCTCACGACGCGGGCCCGATTCGATCGGCGCGCAGCGGTGGTCGCGGGCGACCGCGCGGCCGTGCTGGCCGGGCTGGCGGATGTGGCGACCGGTGCGGGGTCGCCGGGAGTGGCCGAGGGCGGCCCCGTCGGCGGGAAGATCGCGTTCCTGTTCACCGGGCAGGGGGCGCAGCGAGTCGGCATGGGCGCTCGGCTTTACGCGACTTTCCCGGTCTTCGCGGCGGCGTTCGACGAGCTGTGCGCCGAATTCGACGGTCTGCTCGAATTTCCCGAGCCTGGAATGTCGCTGCGGGACATCGTCTTCGGTGCCGCGGGTGCGGACCTCCTGCACCGCACGGAGTACACCCAGCCCGCGTTGTTCGCCTACGAGGCGGCGATGGTGCGGTTGATCGAGTCCTTCGGGATCACGCCGGACGTGCTGATCGGGCATTCGATCGGCGAACTGGTCGCGGCGTACGTCTCGGGGATGTGGTCGACCGCCGACGCGTGCGCGTTGGTGGCGGCGCGGGGGCGGTTGATGGGCGCGCTGCCCGAAGGCGGCGCGATGCTGGCCGCGGCCGTCCCGCCGGAGCGAGGGGCCGAGCTCATCGCCGGATTCCGCGGCGAACTGTCGATCGCGGCGGTGAACGGACCCTCCGCGATCGTGATCTCCGGTACCGAAGGTGCCGTCGCCGAGGTGGAATCCGTGCTGACGGCGGACGGGATCAAGACGTCACGGTTGCGGGTCAGCCACGCGTTCCACTCGGCGTCGATGGAACCGATGCTGCCGGAATTCGAGGCGATGGCCGCCGGTCTCGACTACCGGAGCCCGCTGCTGCCGGTGGTGTCGAACGTGTTCGGCGTCGTGGGGGGCGAAGCGCTTTCGGATTCGCTGTACTGGGCCGGTCATGTCCGCGACACCGTGCGCTACGCCCCGGGGGTCGACGCGCTGGTGGACCTCGGTGTCCGGAAGTTCTTCGAGGTTGGCCCCGATGCGGTGCTGACGGCGATGACCCGTCAGTGCCTGCCCGACGAGGTCGGGTCCCGGTCCGTCGTGGCGGCGGCGAGCAGGCGCGGCGTCGACGAGGTCACCCAGTTCCTTGGCTTCCTCGGGCATGCCTGCAACGCCGGTGTCGAGGTGAACTGGGAGCCCTTGTCGGAGGGGCGGTCCCCCAAGCGTATTCCACTGCCCACCTACGCCTTTCAGCGTCGGCGCTATTGGCTGGACGTGGTCCGGCCGGTCGCGGCGGGCGCCGTCGACCATCCGATCCTGCTGGACGCGGTGCCGGTGGCGGGCAAGGACGAATGGCTGTTCACCGGGCAGCTGTCGAATAGCAGGCAGCCGTGGATCGCCGATCATGTGGTGTTCGGTACGCCGGTGGTACCGGCGACGACGTACCTGGAACTGATGTCGGCGATCGGCGATCGGCTCGGGATGCGCTCGGTCGAGGAGATGCGGCTGGACATCCCACTGGCCCTCGGTGAGCGCGCCGTCGACGTGCAGGTGTCGGTGGGTGCGGCCGAAGCGGACGGGCGGCGGAGCTTCACCCTGTACTCCCGCACCGCGGACCTCGACGACGCCGAGGCATGGGTACCCCATGCCGGTGGCGTGCTCGCCGCCGACCCCGGCCCCGAACTCGCCACCGGCTGGGATCGGGTATGGCCGCCCGCGGGCGCGGAACAACTCGACGACGAGGCGATCTATCGGCGGATCGCGCGTCTGGGAATGGAATACGGTCCCGCCTTCCGTGGGATGCGCGCGGTGTGGCGGCGCGGCGACGAGGTGTTCGCCGAGGTAGCGCTGGACGACGCCACCGCCGCCGCGGCGTCGGGTTACGGCATTCATCCGGCGTTGTTCGACGCCTGTCTGCACCCCGCGCTCGACTTCGTCATGGACGAGCTGCCCGCCGGGCGGGTTCCGCTGCCGGTCACGGTCGGGGGCCTGCGGCTGGCCCGGTCCGGTTCCGGGCCGGTCCGGGTCCGCGCGGTGCTGTCGGGCGACTACCGGATCCGGATGGATGTGGTGGACGAGACCGGCGCACCGGTGCTGGGCACGGAATCCGTCGTGGTGCATCCGGTGGAGCGGCGCACGGTGGAGCGGGTCCGGTCGAATACGGCGCCGGTGCCGCTGCACGGTCTGGAGTGGGTGCCGGTGTCCGCCGTCGCCGCCGAGCCGACGGGATCGATGGCGGTGCTCGGTGCGGGAAGCGTGGCGGGAATCGACCTGCGCGTCACCGACCTGAGCGAATCGATCGACGCCGATGAGGACGCGGCAACGATCGTCTGGGTGGCCGAGACCGCGGAAGCGGGCGCGGACCCGGCGCGAGCGGGCAGGCAATGGGTCACGCGGACACTGGAACTGACGCGGTCGTGGCTGACCGACACGCGGTACGACCGGGCGCGGCTGATCGTGGTGACGCGGAACGCGCTCGGATTGCCGGGCGAGTCGCCCGACCCGGCGGCCGCTGCCGTCGCGGGCCTGCTGCGCAGCGTGCAGGCGGAGCATCCGGGCCGGATCGTGCTGCTCGACCGGGACGGCGAGATCGATGCCGGAGTGGTGGCTGCGGCGCTGGCCGCGGACGAACCACAGGTCGCGGTGCGCGACGGCCGGTTGTCGGCGCCACGGGTGCGCCGGATCGCGGCCGCACCGGACCCGGGGGCGATGTCGTTCGGGACGGGTACGGTGCTGGTGACCGGCGGCACCAGCGGGCTGGGCGCGCTGATCGCGCGACATCTGGTGACCGAGCACGGCGTTCGGCGGCTCTTGCTGGTCTCGCGACGCGGTCGCGACGCCGCCGGGGTCCCGGAACTCCTCGCGGAGCTGTCGGCGCTGGGCGCGCGAGTGGATGTCGAGTCGTGTGACATCGCCGATCGCGACGCGCTCATCGCGGTACTGGCGTCGGTGCCGGAGCGGTTCCCGTTGTCCGGCATCGTGCATGCCGCCGGCGTGGTGGACGACGGCATCGTCGAGACCCTGACCACGGAGCAAGTGGATCGGGTGCTGCGCCCGAAGGTGGACGGCACCTGGCTGCTGCACGAGGCGACGCGGGACGCGAATCTTTCGGCGTTCGTGGTGTTCTCGTCGCTCGCGGGGCTGGCGGGCTCGCCGGGCCAGGGCAACTACGCGGCGGCCAACTCGTTCGCCGACGCGGTGGTCCGGCTGCGCGGTGCCGCGGGCCTGCCCGCGGTGTCGGTGGCCTGGGGGCCGTGGAACGCGGGCACGGGAATGACCGGCGACCTCGGTACGGCGGGGTTGGAACGACTGCGGCGCTTGGGTTTCCGCCCGCTCGGCGATACGACGGGACTATCCCTCTTCGACGCCGCACTCACCGCGGGCTCGGCGCTGGTGGTCGGCGCGGAATTCGATCGATCGGGACTGGCGGAGCAGGCCGAGGCGGGAGCGCTCCCGAAACTGCTGAGTGCGCTGGCGCCCTCGTCCACGCGGACCGCTCGCGCCGGTGGGGATCCGGTCGGTCGGCTGGCGTCGGCCGCGCCCGCCGACCGTGCCGAGGTGGCCCTCGCCGTGACCAGGGAGCAGGCGGCGGCCGTGCTCGGGCACGCCACCGCGGAGGCGATCGACCCCGATACCGCGTTCACGGAGTTGGGTTTCGACTCGCTGGCCGGTGTGGAATTCCGCAACCGGCTGGCCGAGGCCACCGGGCTGTCGCTGCCCTCGACCCTGGTATTCGACCATCCGAGTTCCCGCGCGGTGGCGGGTTTCCTCGTCTCCAGGCTCGGTGACGCTCCGGCCGCGCGACCACGTCCGGTGCGGGTGACGTCGCGGACTCGCACGGACGAGCCGATCGCCATCGTCGGCATGAGTTGCCGTTATCCCGGCGGCGTGAGTTCCGCCGAGCAGCTGTGGCAGCTACTGGTCTCGGGTACCGACGCGATCACGCCGTTCCCCACGGACCGGGGCTGGGACCTCGATCGGCTGTACCACCCGGACCCGGACGAACCAGGCACCACCTACGTGCGCGAGGGTGGCTTCCTCACCGACGCGGGCGCGTTCGACGCCGCTTTCTTCGGGATCGGCCCCCGGGAAGCGACGGCCATGGATCCGCAGCAGCGGCTGATGCTGGAGGCCGCCTGGGAGGCGTTGGAAGACGCCGGTATCGATCCGACCGCGCTGCGCGGCAGCGACACCGGAGTGTTCGTCGGGGCGACCCCGTCCGGCTATTCCGAGCGGGTGGTCGGCGCGTACGAGGGATTCCGGATGACCGGGAACTCCGACAGCGTCACCTCGGGACGGGTGGCCTACGTCCTGGGCCTGCAGGGTCCGGCCATGACGGTGGACACGGCATGCTCCTCCTCATTGGTGGCGCTGCACTTGGCCTGCCAGGCGCTGCGAAACGGGGAAACGTCGCTGGCGCTGGCCGGCGGTGTGACGGTGTCGGGCAGCCCGGAGCTGTACGTGGACTTCGCGCGGCAGCGGGGGCTCGCGCCCGACGGGCGGTGCAAGTCGTTCGCCGCGGGCGCGGACGGCGTCGGCTGGTCGGAAGGGGTCGGCGTGCTCGCCCTGCAACGGCTTTCGGACGCTCGGCGATCGGGCCACGAGGTGCTGGCGGTGATCCGGGGGTCGGCGGTGAATTCGGACGGTGCGTCCAACGGCCTGACCGCGCCGAACGGTCCCTCGCAGGAGCGGGTGATCGCGTCGGCACTGGCGGCGGCGGGCTTGGAGCCGGCCGACGTCGACGCGGTGGAGGCACACGGCACGGGAACTCCGCTGGGCGATCCGATCGAAGCGCAGGCGCTGATCGCGACCTACGGGCAAGGGCGGACCGAACCCGTGCGGATCGGTTCGTTGAAGTCGAATATCGGCCATTCGGTGGCGGCCTCGGGCGTGGGCGGCGTGATCAAGATGGTGCAGGCCCTGCGGCACGAGATGCTGCCGAGGACGCTGCACGTGGACGCTCCCTCGCCGCACGTGGATTGGTCGGCGGGGTCGGTGCGGTTGCTGACCGAAGCGGAGCCCTGGCCCGCGGGGCAGCGGGTACGGCGGGCGGGGGTGTCGTCGTTCGGGATCAGTGGGACGAACGCGCACGTCATCGTGGAAGAAGCGCCCGCACGCGACGAACGGCCCGCCGTGCGGGACCACCGCTGCGATCCGGACGGTGTGATCGCGTGGGTGGTGTCGGCGAAATCGGAGGCCGGTCTGCGGGCGCAAGCGGAGCGGCTGCGCGCCTGGGCGGCCGAGCATCCCGACGCCGACGCCCGTGCTGTCGGACGCTCCCTGGTGGAGACCCGCGCGCAGCTGGAGTGGCGTGGCGCCGCGCTCGGCCGTGATCGGCGGCAATTGCTGGCGGGACTGGCGGAATTGGCCGCGGGTACCGGTTCCGGCGTGGTCGAAGGGACGGCCGGATCGGGTAGGACCGCGTTCCTGTTCACCGGACAGGGCGCGCAGCGCGTGGGCATGGGCGCCGAGCTGTACTCGGCCTACCCCGTGTTCGCCCACGCGTTGGACGAGGTGTGCGCCGAATTCGATCGGCTGCGCGAGAACTCGGCCGACGCGGCGCGTTCGCTTTCGGTGGGCGATCCCGCGCCGTCGTTGCGGGAGGTGATGTTCGCCGATCCGTCGGGTGTGCTGGACCGGACCGAGTGGACGCAGCCCGCCTTGTTCGCGTTCGAGGTGGCGTTGTTCCGGTTGGTGGAGTCGTTCGGGATCACCCCGGACGTGCTGATCGGGCATTCGATCGGTGAGTTGGTGGCCGCGTATGTGGCGGGAGTGTGGTCGTTGCCCGACGCCTGCGTGTTGGTGGCGGCGCGGGGACGGTTGATGGGGGCGCTGCCGGAAGGCGGGGCCATGCTCGCGGTATCCGTCTCCGAAACCGATGCGGCGCGACTACTCACCGGCTTCGGCGACCGCGCGTCGATCGCCGCGGTGAACGCGCCGGAGGCGGTGGTGATCTCCGGCGACGCGGACGCGATCGACGAGCTGGAACGAACTTTCGCGGCCCAGGGCCGCAAGACGACGGGGCTGCAGGTCAGCCACGCGTTCCACTCCGCGCGCATGGAACCCGCGCTGGCCGGCTTCCGCGCGGTCGCCGAGAAACTGACCTACCGGGAACCCATGCTGCCGATCGTGTCGAATGTGACCGGAGCGGTGGGGGAGACCTTCACCGACCCGGAGTACTGGGTCGGTCAGATCCGCGCGGCCGTCCGGTTCGCGCCCGGCATCCGGGCGCTGGCCGACACCGGCGTGCGCCGGTTCCTCGAAATCGGTCCCGACGCCGTACTCACGACCATGACCCGCGGCGTCATCGGAGACGAGCCAGGGAGCGGATGGTTGACGGCCCCGGCGGCCCGTCGCGTGGGAGCGGAAGCGCGCCAGTTCGTGACGTTCCTGGCGCGTGCGCACGTCGCCGGAACGACGGTGGACTGGCGGCCGTTGTGGGAGGGCGGCTCGTCGCGGCGAATCCCCCTGCCCACCTACGCGTTCCGTCACGAGCGGTATTGGCTGACCGCCATCGAACACACCCCCGACATGCGGTCCTCCGGCCTGGACGATGTCGACCATCCGCTGCTCGGCGCCGCGGTCTGGCTGCCCGACTCGCACGGTGTGGTGGCGACCGGCCGGTTGTCGCTGTCGAGCCATCCGTGGCTGGCCGACCACATGATCGGCGGGACGGTGCTGTTGCCCGGCACGGCCTTCGCCGAGCTGGCGCTGTACATCGGCGCGATGACCGGCAACCCGCGCCTGGCCGAGCTCGTGGTGACGGCGCCGCTGGCGGTGCCCGCCGACGGCTCGGTCGAATTGCGCGTGCTGGCCGACGGCCCCGACCACACCGGCGCGCGTGCGGTGTCGGTGTATTCGCGCCCGCGTCGTTCCGGCGCGCCGGAACAGGCGGACTGGATCCGGCACGCTACCGGAACCCTTGTCGCGCAGACGCCGTCGGCCGAGGCCGACCCGATGACGGAAACCTGGCCGCCTGCCGGGGCGCGGCCGGTCGATATCAGCGATATGTACACCGAGTTCGCCGACCGTGGCTACGGGCACGGGCCGCTGTTCCAGGGACTGACCGCACTGTGGCGGCGCGGTGACGAGGTCTTCGCCGAGGTGCGCCTGCCGGAACAAGAGCATTCGGCGGCCGATCGGTTCGGGCTGCATCCGGCGTTGCTGGACGCGGCACTGCACGCGATCCGGTTCACCGGGCTCACCGGAGAACCCGCTCCGGACGAGATCTACGTGCCCTACTCGTGGGAGAACGTGGACCTGCACGCCGTGGGCGCGGGCGCGGCGCGGGTACGGCTGACCGCGGCCGAGTCCGGATCCGGTGACCGGGACAACCAGCCGATCGCGGTGACGCTCACCGATCCGCACGGGGAGCGGATCTTCCGGATCTCGGCGTTGACCATGCGCCCGATTCCGATCGACACGCTGCGTTCCGCAGGCGCCGCCCCGACCGGGCACGACCCGTATCGGCTCGGGTGGGTCCCGGTGCCGGTGGCGGAACACACCGGACTCGTCGCGGACGAGCACTGGACACGCGGCGGCGCCGACGAGTTCGTGCGCGTCGACGGAGGTTCCGTCGCCGTGATCCAGGTCGAAGAGACACCGGTGGACAGCGATGTGCCCGGCGTGGTGCGCACCCGGCTCGCCGAGACGGCGGAACGGGTCACCGGACTGCTGACCCGCCACGATCGCGTCGTCGTGGTCACCCGCGGTGCGGTCGCCGTGACGCCCGCAGCACCGGTGGACCTCGCCGGCGCGGCCGTGTGGGGCCTCCTGCGCAGCGGGCAGCACGAGAACCCGGGACGGATCGTCCTGGTCGACGTGGCGGACCGGTCGGGATACCGCCGTGCCGTCGCGGCCGCGCTGGCCATGGCCGAGGAATCCCAGGTGGCCGTGCGCGATGGTGCGGTGTACGTGCCGCGGTTGAGCCGGGGCGGGGCGGACCGGACACGGCCGCCGCGGCCGAATCCCGACGGCACGGTGCTGATCACCGGCGGCACCGGAAGCCTTGGTGCGCTCACGGCCCGGCACCTGGTCGTCGAGCACGGTGTGCGCCGGGTGCTGGTGGCGAGCAGGCGCGGCCCGGACGCGCCGGGTGCCGCGGAACTGGCGGCGGAACTGACCGATCTGGGCGCACATGTGGAGGTGCGGTCCTGTGATGTGAGCGATCGGGCGGCCGTCGACCGGCTGCTGTCCACCGTGGCGCCGGAACATCCGCTCACCGCGGTCGTGCACACCGCGGGCGCTCTCGCCGACGGTCTCCTGACCGACCTCACCTCGGCGCGGCTCGCGACGGTGCTGGGGCCGAAGGCCGACGCGGCCTGGTATCTGCACGAAGCCACCGCCGATCTCGAACTGTCGATGTTCGTGCTCTTCTCCTCGTTCGCGGGGGCGATCGGCAGCCCGGGCCAGGCCGACTACGCGGCGGCGAACGCCTTCCTCGACGCGCTCGCCCAGCACCGGCACCACCGGGGATTGCCCGCCACGTCCATCGCGTGGGGACCGTGGCGCGCGGAGAGCGGCATGACGAGCACCCTCACCGAGACCGGCATCGCGCGGATGCGCCGTGAGGGCCTGATACCGCTGGACGACGACTACGGAATGGCGTTGCTGGACAGCGCGGTTGCCGCGGGCGAGCCGACCGGTGTCGGCGTGCGTCTCGATTCCGCGGTGCTGAACGCCCTGGCCGCATCGGGCGCGTTGCCCAGGATGCTCGGTTCCCTGGTCACCGCGGCGCCGCGACGGGCAGGCGGGGTGCGTTCGCTGGCACAACAGCTCGCCGCGACCGCCGAAGCGGAGCGAGCGGGCGTCGTACTCGCCGCCGTTCGGGAGCACATCGCCGCGAGTCTCGGCCACACTTCCGGCGACGTGATCGATCCGCGGGCTCCGTTCACGGAGTTGGGATTCGACTCGCTGGTCGGCATCGAGTTCCGCAATCGCCTCGCCAAGGCCACCGGGCTGGCGCTGCCGTCGACACTCGTCTTCGACCATCCCACCGGCGAGGCCCTGGCGGCGTACCTGGGTTCCCGGATCGCGGAGATGGTGCCCGTGGACGAGCCCGCCGCCGCGCCCGCGATACCCGTGGAAACCGGGGCGAGGGGTGCGCTCACCGAGCTGGTCCTGGCAGCGCACCGGCGTGGCCGGGTCGGCGCCGCGATACCGATGCTGCTGGAGAGCGCCGAACTCGTCGACACTTTCACCGCTGCGGCAGGGTCCGGCGATCCGGCGCCGATCCCACTGAGCAGGGGCGCCGGACCGGCGACACTGCTGTGCGTTCCGTCGTTCGTGGTCGGCACCGGGCCGCACCAGTTCGCCCGGCTCGCCAGGGAACTCGGCGGCGACCGGTCGATCGCGGCGCTGCGCCTGCCCGGTACGCAGCCGGGCGAGGCGCTGCCCGAGTCGTGGGACGTGCTGCTGGATCACTTGGCGGCGGCGGTGCGCAACCGCGGAGACGACCGGCCGGTCGTACTCCTCGGCTACTCGGCGGGCGGCGCGATCGCGCATGCGCTGGCGCATCGGCTCGAGCGGGACGGGCGCGGACCGTCCGCGGTGATCCTGCTCGACACGTATTCACCCGACGACCCGGAACAGAACCGCCGGGTGCTGCTGAGCGCGATCGGCTCCGTACTCGACCTCGGCCACGAGGTCACCGAGATCGGTGATCACGGCTTGGTCGCCATGGCGAGATACGCGCGCCTGTTCGAGCAGCGCAGGCCGCTGTCGATCACCGCGCCGACGTTCGACCTGCGGGCCGCGACACCGCTGCCGGGGCTCGACCTCGCCGAGCCGGTGCCCGCCTGGCTGCACACCGGCGAGACGGTCGAACTCGACGCCGACCACTTCTCGATCATCGGGGCGGCGACCTCGGCCGTCGCGGCCGAGATACGGCGCTGGCTGGGCGAACTCGAGGACAAGGAGCCGATCCTCGCGCGGTCGGCGGCAGGCAGTGACGGAGATCCGCGATGACCGCCGGGCGGGCGCGGCACGCGGCATCGAAGCGGCGAGACAGAGGAAATCCCATGGTCGAAGCGGCGAATGACATCGCTATCGTCGGAATGTCGTGCCGGATGCCGGGCGCTTCCGACCTGGAGAAGTTCTGGCGGTTGCTGCGCGAGGGCCGCGATGCCGTCGGGCGGGCGCCCGCCGACCGGCCCGGTCTCGAGGAGACCGCGGGATTCCTCGACTCGGCCACCGAATTCGACGCCGGATTCTTCGGCGTCCCACCGAACGAGGCGAACGCCATCGACCCCCAGCAGTTGCTCGGGCTCGAGCTCAGCTGGGAGGCGTGGGAGGACGCCGGTCTCGGCGACGCGACGGGCGCGCGGGCGGGTGTGTTCCTCGGCTGCACCGGCACCGATTTCGCCGAAATCGTTGCCGCGCAGGGCAGCACCGGCGTCGGTCGGCATTCGCTGTGGGCCGTCGGACGAGGGGTCGCCGCCAACCGGATCTCGAACTACTACGGGTTCACCGGGCCGAGCATGGTCGTCGACAGCGGGCAGTCCTCGTCCTTGGTCGCGGTGCACCTGGCCTGCGAATCGATCCGCGGCGGCGAATGCGAGGTGGCCGTGGCGGGCGGGCTGAATCTCATCCTGTCTCCGTTGAGCGGCGAGCGGTACGAGCAGTTCGGCGCGCATTCGGCGTCGGGGAAATGCCACACCTTCGACGACCGGGCCGACGGCACCGTCCGCGGCGAAGGCGGCGGCATGATCGTGCTCGAGCCGGTGGAGCGTGCGATCGCCGCGGGACACCGGATCTACGCCGTGATCCGTGGCAGTGCCGTCAACAACGGCAACGAGCGGCAGGTGTTGAGCGCCCCGAGCGCCGCTGCCCAGGCCGCCGTCATCCGGGCCGCGCTGACGGCGGCCCGGGTCGACGGCGCGTCGGTGCAGTACGTGGAATTGCACGGCACCGGCACGCCCGCGGGCGACCCGGTGGAGGCAGCGGCGCTGGGCGAAATCTACGGCGCGGGCCGCCCGGCGGGCCGGCAGCTGGCCGTGGGTTCGGTCAAGACCAATATCGGGCATCTGGAAGGCGCCGCGGGAATCGCGGGATTGATCAAGACCGCACTGTGCCTGCGGCACGGGCAGCTCGCGCCCAGCTTGAACTTCCGAAACCCCAACCCCCGTATCCCGCTGGAAGAGTTGGGCCTGCGGGTGCAGACCAGTACGCAGCCGTGGACGGGCGACGCGCGTCGCCGGGCCGGTGTGTCGTCGTTCGGGATGGGGGGAACGAACGCGCACGTGATCCTCGAGGAGGCGCCCGCGACGGCTGCCGTCGAGGTGACCGGCGAGACCCGGCCCGCGGTGTGGCTGCTGTCGGCCCGGAGCCGGGAAGCCTTGCGGGAGCAGGCTGTTCGTTTGCGGGAGTGGCTGGCGGAGCACCCGCGAGCCGGTACCGCCGAGGTGGCGTACTCGCTCGCCCACACCCGGACGCCGATGGAGTGGCGGGCAGCGGTGGTGGGGTCCGGCGCCGATCGGATGCGTGCCGGGCTCGCCGCCTTGGCCGACCCGGCACCCGACCTGGTCGCCGCTGATCCCACGGTGGTGTCCGGCCGGGCCGCGGCGCGCCGGGTGGTGTTCGTGTTCCCTGGCCAGGGCAGCCAGTGGGTGGGAATGGGCGCCGGACTGCTGGCGTCGGACGAGGTCTTCGCGGCGTCGATCGCGGAATGCGAGGCGGCGCTGGCGCCGTTCGTGGACTGGTCGCTGACCGACGTGCTGCGCGGGACGCCGGGAGCCGCCTCGCTGGATCGCGTGGACGTGGTGCAGCCGGTCCTGTTCGCGATGCTGGTATCGCTGGCGCGGCGGTGGCAGGCGGCCGGTGTGCGGCCGTCCGCGGTGGTGGGGCATTCGCAGGGCGAGATCGCGGCCGCGGTGGTGGCCGGTGCACTGTCGCTCGCGGACGGAGCGCGCGTGGTGGCCCTGCGGTCGCGCGCGGTCGCGGAACTGCTCGCGGGCTCGGGCGGTATGGCGTCGGTCGGCTTGCCGGGTGACGCGGTCGCCGGCCGGCTGGCGGCCTTCGGCGGCCGATTGTCGGTCGCGGCGGTGAACGCGCCCGGCCAGACCGTGGTGTCCGGGGCGGCCGACGCGATCGAGCGGTTCCTGGCCGAGTGCGCGGCGGAAGGGATCTGGGCGAAACGTATTCCGGTGGACTACGCGTCGCATTCGGCGGCGGTGGAACGTATTCGCGACCGCGTGCTGGCCGACTTGGCGCCGATACAGCCGAAAGCCGGTGCGATTCCGTTCTTCTCGACGGTGACGGCCGAGTTCGTGGACACCTCCGGCCTGGACGCGGCGTACTGGTATCGCGGGTTGCGCGAGCAGGTGCGATTCGCCGAGGCGATCGAGGCGTTGCTGCGCGCGGAGATGACGGCATTCGTGGAGACGAGTCCGCATCCGGTGGTCGCCTCGGCGATCGAACTGGTGGCCGAGGCGTTGGGCGCGACCGACCGAGTGGCGGTGTGCGGCACGCTCCGGCGTGGTCACGGGGGCCCGGAGGAGTTCGCCGCGGCGTCGGCCCGGGTCTACTGCGCGGGTGTCGACGCGGTGGCGGCGGAATTGGCTCCGCCGGCCGCGCGAGTCGACCTGCCGGTCTACGCGTTCCAGCGCCGCCGGTGCTGGACGCCGGAGGTCGGCGCGGGCGCGGCGGATCTGCGCCGTGCCGGGCTGGTCGCGCCGGATCATCCGATACTGGGCGCCGCGGTGCCGGTGGCGGAGCGCGACGAATGGCTGTTCACCGGGCTTCTGTCCCCCGACACCCAGCACTGGCTGGCGGATCACCTCGTCTTCGGGGCTCCTGCGGTGCCCGCGGCGGTCTGGCTCGATGTCGCGTGGAGCGTGGGCGCTCGGGTGGAGGCCGCGCAGGTCGAGGAACTGCGGATCGAGGCGTCGCTGCCCGCGAACACGCCGTGGACGATCCAGGCGCGCGTCGCGGCAGCCGACGGGAGTGGTCGGCGGACGTTCACCGTCCACGCCCGGCCCGCCACGGGTGTCGCTGCGGAATGGTCTCGGTGCGCGCAGGGAGTGCTGGCCGGAGACCGCGACGAGATCCCCGCTCGGCCGGACGTCGAGTGGCCGCCCGCCGGAGCCGAACCGGTGGCCGCCGAGGAACTCTACGACCGACTGGCAGGCCGCGGGCTCGGCTACGGTGTGGCATTCCAGGGCGTCACGGCGTCCTGGCTGCGCGGTCGCGACGCGTTCGCCGAGGTTTCGCTCGACGAGTCGGTCGGCGATCGAGGCCGGTTCGGCATCCATCCCGCGCTGCTGGATGCCATGGCCCACGCCGCGACGGATCTGCTCGCCCACGACGCACCCGCCCGGACGCCGATGCCTCTGTCGTTCACCGGCGCTCAGCTGTATCGCTCCGGCATCGCCGCCGCCCAGGTGCGGATCGAGCGGGTCGATGCGGACACCGTGCGGGTGACGGCCGTCTCCGAGGACGGTGAACCGGTTCTGATGATCGACTCGCTGCGGCTGCGCATGGTCGATCGGGTGATGGACGAGTCCCCGGCGGCGGTGCCCGTGTCCGCGCCGACGCGCCGCAGGCGCGCCGCGGTAGAGGGTCCGCTCGCGCCGCGGCTGTTCGCCGTCCCCGAGCCGGAGCGCGACGCGCTCGTGCTGAACGTCGTCGCCGAACAGGCCGCCGCGGTACTCGGCTATGAGTCTCCCGAGGCCGTGCCCGCCGATCTGCCGTTCACCGCCTTCGGATTCGACTCGCTGAGCGGCGTCCAGTTGCGCGACCGGCTGGCCGCGGCCACCGGGCTGACGCTGCCCGCGACGCTGATGTTCGACCACCCCACGCCCACCGCGGTGGCGCGGCTGGTGCGCGCTCGGCTCGAAGGGACCGATCCCGCCGCGCCGCGTACCGTGCGCCGCGTCCGATCCGACGAGCCGATCGCCATCGTCGGGATCGGCTGCCGCTTCCCGGGCGGTGTCGGATCGGCCGAGGACCTGTGGCGGCTGGTCGCCTCCGAAACCGACGCGATCACGCCGTTTCCCGAAGACCGGGGATGGGACCTGGAGCGGCTGTTCCATCCCGATCCGGACGAGCCGGGCACGGTCTACATCCGCGAAGGCGGATTCCTCTCCGGCGCGGCGGAATTCGACGCCGGGTTCTTCGGCATCGGGCCGCGGGAGGCGGCGGCGATGGATCCGCAGCAGCGGCTGATGCTGGAAGTCGCCTGGGAGGCGTTGGAAGACGCGGGCCTGGACCCCGCCGCGCTCCGCGGTACGGATGCCGGTGTGTACGTCGGCGCCTGCGCCTCCGGCTACGCCGACGGCGTGACCGGGGAGTACGAGGGTTTCCGGCTGACCGGGACGTCGCACAGCGTCATCTCCGGCCGCGTGGCCTACGCCTTCGGCCTGGAAGGTCCCGCGGTCACGATCGACACCGCGTGTTCCTCGTCGCTGGTCTCACTGCACCTGGCTTGTCAGGCGCTGCGCCAGGGCGAGACCTCCCTGGCGCTGGCCGGTGGGGTGAGCATCTCGGCGAGTCCGGCGCTGTTCGTCGACTTCGCGCGTCAGCGGGGGTTGGCGGCGGACGCGCGGTGCAAGCCCTTCTCCGCCGCGGCCGACGGCGTGACCTGGTCCGAGGGCGTCGGCGTGCTGGTCGTCGAACGCCTCGCCGACGCCCGTCGCCTCCGGCACCGGGTCCTGGCGGTCGTGCGCGGCAGCGCGATCAACCAGGACGGTGCGAGCAATGGCCTGACCGCGCCGAACGGTCCGTCGCAGGAGCGGGTGATCGCGGCGGCGCTGGCCGACGCGGGGTTGCGGCCCGCCGATGTGGACGCGGTGGAGGCGCACGGAACCGGTACCGCGCTGGGCGATCCGATCGAAGCGCAGGCGCTCATCGCCGCCTACGGCGCCGAGCGAGCGGAACCGCTGCGCATCGGGTCGGTGAAATCGAATATCGGTCACGCCGTCGCGGCCGCCGGTGTCGGTGGCGTGATCAAGATGGTGCAGGCGTTGCGGCACGAGATCCTGCCGAAGACAGTGCATCTCGATGCGCCGAGTCCGCACGTGGACTGGTCGGCGGGTTCGGTGCGGCTGCTGAGCGAGCCGGAGCCATGGCCTGCGGGCGACCGGCTGCGTCGTGCCGGGGTGTCGTCGTTCGGTATGAGCGGGACGAACGCGCACCTGATTTTGGAAGAAGCTCCGCCGCAAGCGATTTCGATCGAAATACCTACCGCCGCAGATGATCCGGGTGATGGTGATCGTGGTGTCCGGACGTGGACGGTGTCCGCGCGCACCCCGGAAGCATTGCGTGCGCAAGCGGTTCGGCTCACCGAATGGCTCACCGCGCAAGACGACGTAGACGTGGCGGATGTGGCGCACACACTGCTGCGGCACCGCGCGCAGCTGGAGTTTCGCGCCGCGGTGGTCGGGCGCGAGCTCGGGGATCTGCGGTCCGGGCTCGCGAGTCTGGCCGAAGCCTCCGACAGCGATTCCGTGGTCACGGGCCGTGCCACGGCGCGGCGGGTGGCGTTCGTGTTCCCGGGTCAGGGCAGCCAATGGCCCGCGATGGGCGCCGAACTGCTCGCCACGCATCGAGTTTTCGCGGAGTCGATCGCGGACTGCGAGGCGGCGCTGGCGCCGTTCGTGGACTGGTCGCTGACCTCCGTCCTGCGTGGGGAGCCGGGCGCGGCATCGTTGGACCGCGTGGATGTGGTGCAGCCCGCGCTTTTCGCGGTGCTGGTGTCGCTGGCGCGAGTGTGGCGGGCGAGCGGGGTGGAGCCCGCCGCGGTGGTGGGGCATTCGCAGGGTGAGATCGCGGCGGCCGTGGTGGCGGGCGGGCTTTCGCTCGCCGACGGCGCGCGTGTGGTCGCCGTCCGGTCCCGGATCGTCGCGGAGGAACTGGCGGGGGCCGGTGGCATGGTGTCGGTCGGGCTGGCGGCAGAGGCGGTCGCGGACCGCTTGGCTGGGTTCGGGGACCGGTTGTCGGTGGCGGCGGTGAACGGGCCGGGGCAGACCGTGGTGTCGGGGGAGACCTCCGCCGTGGACGAATTCCTCGCGGCCTGCGCGGCCGACGGTGTGTGGGCGAAACGGATTCCTGTGGACTACGCGTCGCATTCGGTCGCGGTCGAAGCCATCCGCGAACGGGTCCTGACGGAGCTGGCTCCGGTCGCGCCGGTATCCGGTTCGGTGCCGTTCTTCTCGACCGTGTCCGCGGACTACGTCGACACCGCGACGCTGGACGCCGCCTACTGGTATCGCGGCCTGCGCGAGCCCGTCCGGTTCGCCGAGTCGGTCACAACGCTGCAGCGAGCGGGTGTGAACGCCTTCATCGAGGTCAGCCCGCACCCGGTTTTGACCGTAGGGATCGAGCTGGCGGCGGATGCCATCGGCATGTCCGGCCGCGTGGCCGTGCTGGGCACCCTGAGACGCGAACTCGGCGGGCCGGAACAACTCTCGCTCGCGCTGGCGCGCGCCCACTGTGCCGGTATCGACCTGGCCGCAGGGGCATTGGCGCCCGTCGCCACCCGGGTGGACTTGCCGCGGTACGCGTTCGAGCACAAGCGGCACTGGCTGGCGCCCGGCGGTGTGCCGGATATTCGGCAGTCGGGTCTGGACGAGGCGGCGCATCCGTTGCTGGCGGCGATGGTCCGGCTGCCGGAAAGCGACGAGGCGGTGTTCACCGGCCGGCTGTCGCGTTCGGCGTATCCGTGGCTGTCCGATCACGCTGTCGCGGGTGTGGCGTTGCTCCCCGGAACCGCCTTCGTGGAGCTCGTCCTGCACGTCGGCGCGGTGGTCGAGTGCACGCGGGTGTCGGAACTGGTGCTCGAGGCGCCCTTGGTGGTGCCGTCGTCGGGGACCGTCGAGCTACGGGCGGTGGCCGCCGCACCGGACGAGTCGGGCAGGCGCAGGGTGTCGGTGTACTCCCGGTCGGACGAGGCCGCATCCCGTGTCGGGCACGATGCGGCCGACCGGAACTCGGGCACGCCGTGGGTCCGGCACGCCGTCGCCACGATCACCGCCGAAGCGGATGCGGCCGAGGCGTCGGTCGTGGCCGTCCGCCCACCGGCCGCTGTGGCCGCGATCGATATTTCCGCTGCCTACGCGGAGTTGGCCGAGCGTGGCTACGAATACGGTCCGGTGTTCCAGGGACTGACCGCCCTGTGGCGCGGTGACGGCGAAGTCTTCGCCGAAGTGACACTGCCGGAGCCCGGCCGCGCCGGCGCCGCCGAATTCGGCGTACATCCGGCAGTGCTGGACGCGGCGCTGCACGCGGTCCTGCTCGGCGGGCTCGTCTCCGACGTGCCGGATGGGACGGTCGCGGTGCCGTTCTCCTGGGAGAACGTCAGGCTGTACGCGACGGGAGCGACCACACTGCGGGTCCACGCGTCCCTGTCCGGCTCCCCGTCCGCCGGACCGCGGATCGCGGTGACCCTCACCGATACCTCGGACCTGCCGGTGGCCGAGGTGGGCGCGTTGACCATGCGCCCGATCCCGGTCGAGGCGCTCGGACGGTCCCGGCCGCGCAGCGAGGGACTCGGCTACCGGGTGGAGTGGGTCGCGTCGTCCGCGCCGGAAGTCGCGGCCGCCGGGGTCTGGAGCGAAGCCGAAGACGGCGACACCGTGCGCGTCGAGGGACGGGTGGCGATGGTGATCCGGCTCGACGAGGCCGCGGGCGGCGCTGTGCCGGAATCGGTACGGAATGTAGTGACCGCGGTGACCACGCGGGTGCAGCGGCTGCTGGAGCGGGAGACGCCTATCGTCGTGGTGACCCGCCAAGCCGTGGCGGTGCATCCGGGTGAATCGGTGGATCCGATCGCGGCCGCGGCGTGGGGGTTGCTGCGCACCGCACAGACCGAGCACCCGGATCGGCTTCTTCTCGTCGACGTCGAC
The DNA here is from genome assembly GCF_044452545.1 of Nocardia sp. NPDC051900. Taxonomy (NCBI): domain Bacteria; kingdom Bacillati; phylum Actinomycetota; class Actinomycetes; order Mycobacteriales; family Nocardiaceae; genus Nocardia; species Nocardia sp. NPDC051900. The sequence continues at coordinate 187,456 of NZ_JBITBU010000004.1, forward strand.
GACTGGGCCGAATATCGGGAGAGCGCCGCGCTCGCGATGACCACGAGCACCGAACCCCAGTTCGCCGTCCGTCGTGGTGTCGCGCACGTCGCGCGCTTGCACCGGGCAGCGGGCGACGTCGGGAACGCGAGCGTGGCGACGCGTGCTCCGGCGTGGGCGCTGACCCACCATGGCAAAGGTGCCCTGACCGGCGACAACCTGACGCTGACGGAGACGCCGGACGCGTCGCGGCCGCTCGGCCCCGGCGAGGTCCGGGTGGCGCTGCGGGCGGTCGGTCTCAATTTCCGCGACGCCTTGATCGCCTTGGGCATGTACCCCGATCCGGACGCTGTGCTGGGTGTGGAGGGCGCCGGTGTGGTGGTCGAGGTGGGTTCCGAAGTGACGAACCTCGTGCCGGGAGATCGAGTCTTCGGGTTCCTGTCGGGTGTGAGGTCGGTGGTGGCGGTTGATCGCCAATTGGTGGTGCGGATGCCTGCGGGGTGGTCGTTCGCGGAGGCGGCGGCGGTACCCGCGGTGTTCGTGACGGCGTTCTACGGATTGGTGGATGTCGCGGGGACGCGCGGTGGAGAGACGGTGTTGGTGCATGCGGCGACGGGTGGGGTGGGGTTGGCTGCGGTGCAGTTGGGGCGGTGGTTGGGTGCGCGGTTGGTGGTTACTGCGAGTCGTCCGAAGTGGGATGTTCTGCGGGGGTTGGGTTTCGGTGACGAGGAGATCGGTGATTCGCGGTCGCTCGATTTCGAGGGGAAGTTCCGTGCGGGGCTGGGTGGTGTGGATGTGGTGTTGGATTCGTTGGCGGGTGAGTTCGTGGATGCGGGTTTGCGTTTGCTCGGGCCGGGTGGCCGGTTCGTGGAGATGGGGTTGCTGGATCGGCGTGATCCCGAGCAGGTAGCCGCCGAACACCCCGGGGTGCGGTACGACAGTTTCGTCCTGCTGGAGGTGGCGCCGGAACGGCTGCGGGAGATCCTGACAACGGTTGTGGCGCTGTTCGAGGCCGGGATCTTGACGCCGTCCCCGCTCACCGCATGGGATCTGCGGCAGGCGCCGGAGGCGTTGCGGTTGATGAGTCAGGCTCGGCATATCGGCAAGAACGTGCTGACGGTGCCCGCGCCGTTGCGGCCTGAGGGGACGGTGTTGATCACCGGTGGCACCGGTGGGCTGGGGGCGTTGGCGGCTCGGCATCTGGTCACCGAGTACGGGGTGCGCAGGCTGGTGCTGGCGAGCAGACGCGGCCCGGAAACGCCCGGTGCGGCCGAACTCCGCGACGAACTCGAGGCTCTGGGTGCGCACGTGGAGGTCGTCGCCTGTGACGCGGCGGACCGGGACGCACTCGAGACGACGCTCGCGGCGATCCCGTCCGAGCATCCCCTGACCGGCGTCGTCCACGCCGCGGGTGTGCTCGCCGACGGCCTGTTCACCGGCTTGACGGCGGAGCGGATCGCGGAGGTGTTGCGGCCGAAGGTGGATGCGGCGTGGAATCTGCACGAGGCGACGCGGCATCTGGATCTGTCGATGTTCGTGTTGTATTCGTCGATCGCGGGTGTGATCGGTAATGCGGGGCAGGCGAATTACGCGGCGGCGAATGTGTTCCTGGACGCGCTGGCGCAACACCGGCGGGTGAACGGCCTGGCGGCGACCTCGATCGCGTGGGGACTGTGGAGTCGCAGCACCGGTATGACGGGCGCGTTGGGTGATGCCGATATCGCCCGTTTGCGGCGGGAGGGTTTCCCGCCGTTGGGCGAGCGCGAGGGGATGGCCCTGTTCGACGCGGCACTCGCGGGCGGCGCGTCGTCGTTCGTGGCTGTCCGCGTCGACCGTGACGCACTGGCGGAAACCAAAGCTCGCGCCCTGACAAGCGATTTGGTGCGACCGTCCCGCCGCAGGGTCGCCGATGCGGTGGCGCAGCGACCGGAACTGGCTACGCGGCTGGCGGGTCGCTCGGCTGCCGAACAGGACCGCGTCGTCCTCGATCTCATCCGCGCCCAGGCGGCGGCGGTGCTGGGACATACGAGCGCCGAGTCGATCCCGGCGGACAAACCGTTCCGAGACATCGGCTTCGACTCACTCGGTGTCATGGAATTCCGCAACAGGCTGTCCGAAGCCACCGGTCTGCAACTGCCGTCGACGCTGGTCTTCGACCACCCGACCGCCACAGCTATGGCGAAGCTGGTGCGCTCTCTGGCGGCGCCGACCGCCGCCGAGCAACCCGCCGAACAGGCGCCACGCCGGGACCGCGCGGTCGACGAACCGATCGCCATCGTGGGCATGAGCTGCCGCTTCCCCGGCGGGGTCACCTCACCGGAGAGTCTCTGGGACCTGCTGGCCGCCGGCGTGGACGCCAGCGGAGACTTTCCCACCGACCGCGGCTGGGATCTCGAGCGACTGTTCGACGCCGACCCGGACAAACCGGGTACCTCCTACACCCGCCGCGGCGGATTCCTCGCGGACGCAGGCGATTTCGACGCCGGCTTCTTCGGCATCGGTCCCAGGGAGGCGTCCGCCATGGACCCCCAGCAGCGCTTGCTGCTGGAAGCGACCTGGGAGGCCCTCGAGAATGCCGGTGTCGACCCGGTCGCGTTGCGTGGCAGCGATACCGGCGTCTTCGCCGGAGCGTGCTCATCCGGCTACGGCGACCGGGTCACCGGAGAACTGGAGGGCTACCGCCTCACCGGCACCACGCACAGCGTGATCTCCGGCCGGGTGGCCTACGTCTTCGGTTTCGAAGGCCCGGCCGTCACCGTGGACACCGCGTGCTCCTCGTCGCTGGTCGCCCTGCATCAGGCCACCCGCGCCCTGCGCGACGGAGAGACCTCGCTGGCACTGGCCAGCGGTGTGACGGTCGCGGCCGATCCGTATCTCTACGTCGACTTCGCCCGCCAGCGCGGCCTGGCGCCCGATGGACGCTGCAAATCGTTCTCCGCCGACGCCGACGGCGTCGGATTCGCCGAGGGCGTGGGGGTGCTCGTGCTCGAACGGCTGTCCGATGCCCAGCGCCTCGGGCACACCGTGCTCGCTCTCGTACGCGGTAGCGCGATCAACCAGGACGGTGCGAGCAATGGCCTGACCGCGCCGAACGGTCCGTCGCAGGAGCGGGTGATCGCGGCGGCGCTGGCCGACGCGGGGTTGACGCCCGCGGATGTCGACGCGGTGGAGGCGCACGGAACCGGGACGACGTTGGGCGATCCGATCGAGGCCCGGGCCCTGATCAATGCCTACGGGCGCGACCGCGCCGGTCGCCCGCTGCTCATCGGGTCGGTGAAATCCAATCTCGGCCACACCATCGCCGCCGCGGGTGTCGGCGGCGTGATCAAGATGGTGCAGGCGCTGCGGCACGAAACCCTGCCGAAGACACTGCACGCGGACGAGCCGAGCCCGCATGTGGACTGGTCGGCGGGCGCCGTGCGACTGCTGACCGAGGCAGAGGCGTGGCCCGCCGGGGACCGCGTCCGCCGGGCGGGAGTGTCGTCCTTCGGCGTCAGCGGCACCAACGCGCACGTCATTCTGGAAGAGGCGCCCGCGGCGGGGCTGTCACCGATCGTGCCCGCTCCCGGGCCACGCATCGAGACGGTCGTGCCCTGGCTGGTGTCGGCCGAATCCGAGTCGGGCCTGCGGTCGCAGGCCGAGCGGCTACGGCAATGGTCGATCCGCCACCCCGACGCCACACCATGGGACACCGCCCACGCGCTGCTCACCACCCGTGCGCAACTGCCGTGGCGCGGCGCCGTCGTCGGACGCGACCGGGACGAACTGCTGGCCGGGCTGGCCGAATTGGCCGCAGGCAGCCCGGGCGCGATCGCGGCGAAGACGAATGGGGCGGGCCGGACGGCGTTCCTGTTCACCGGGCAGGGCGCTCAACGCGCCGGGATGGGCGCCGGTCTGTACGCGGCGTTCGGCGTGTTCGCCACGGCCTTCGACGAGATCTGCGCCCATATCGATCCGCTGCTCGGCCGGTCGCTGCGGGAGCTGGTCTTCGACCCGGACGGCGCCGGGCTGCTGGAGCGGACCGAATTCACCCAGCCCGCCCTGTTCGCGTTCGAGGTGGCGCTGTTCCGGCTGCTGGAATCGTTCGGCGTCGTTCCGGACGTGCTGATCGGACATTCGATCGGCGAACTGACCGCCGCGTATCTCGCCGGGGTGTGGTCACTGCCGGACGCGTGCGCGCTGGTGGTGGCGCGTGGGCGGTTGATGGGCGCATTGCCCGGCGGCGGCGCGATGCTGGCCGCGGCGATCCCCGAAGGACAGGCGGTGGATCTGCTCGAGGAGTTCGCCGGTGAGGTTTCGCTGGCCGCGGTGAACGGTCCGGGAGCGGTGGTGTTCTCCGGCGCGTCCGCCGCGATCGACGCGATCGCCGACCGGCTGGCCACGGCGAACGCGCGGACTTCACGGCTGCGGGTGAGCCATGCGTTCCATTCGGCGGCGATGGAACCGATGCTGGACGAATTCCGCCGGGTGGCCCGAGGCTTGACCTACCATCGGCCGTCCCTGCCGATCGTGTCGAATGTGTCGGGCGTCCTGATCGATGCCGAACCGACCGACCCGGACTACTGGGTCGCCCAGGTGCGCGGGTGCGTCCGGTTCGCACCGGGCATCGCCACCCTGATCGACGACGGCGTCCGGCGGTTCGTCGAGGTCGGCCCGGATGCCGTGCTGGCCGCCATGGTTCGACAGTGTCTGGCCGAAAAGCCCGACGCGGAAGCGGAATCGATCGTGGTCGCGGCCGCACGGCGCGCGACCGACGAGCCGGACCAGCTCGTGACCGCGCTGGCGCAGGCCACCGCCGGAGGAGTGGCAGTGGACTGGACGCCGCTGTTCGCAGGCCGAGCGGTCGAGCGGGTAGCACTGCCGACCTACGCGTTCGAGCATCGGCGGTACTGGTTGCCACCGGTCCGGGTGGCGGATGTCTCGCGCTCGGGACTGGACGACGCGGGTCATCCACTGCTGGGCGCTCTGGTGCGGTTGCCGGATTCGCCGGATGTCGTGTTCACCGGGCGATTGTCCGGAGCGGATCATCCGTGGCTGGCCGATCACGCGGTCGGTGGGGCTGTCGTGTTCCCCGGCGCCGCCTTCGTCGAACTCGTCTTGCACGTGGGCGCGGCAGTGGACTGTCCCGCGGTGTCGGAGCTGGTGATCGAGGCGCCCTTGCCGGTGCCCGCGGCGGGTGCCGTCGAATTGCGGGTGGTCGCCGGTGGGCCGGATGAATCCGGTGCACGGGCGGTCACGGTGTATTCGCGGTCGCGGGACGGCGAGGAGCCCGGTGCCGACTCTGCCGAGTGGGTACGTCACGCGACCGCGACGGTGGCCGCGCGAGCGGATGGCCCGTCAGCCGCGTCGGTGGCGACGAGCTGGCCACCGGCAGGCTCGACCGCGCGTGAACTCACCGGCGCGTATGCGGATCTGGCCGAGCTCGGCTACGAGTACGGCCCCGCGTTCCGGGGGCTTTCCGCGCTGTGGCGCGGCGACGGTGAGGTCTTCGCCGAGGTCGTGCTGCCCGAGTCCGCTCGATCGCAGATCGGCGGGTACGGAGTGCATCCGGCGCTGCTGGACGCGGCGCTGCACTCCGTCCTGCTCGGTGGGCTGGCCGAATCGGAGGACGGTGCGGTGGCCGTGCCGCACTCGTGGGAGAACGTCAGGTTGTACGCGGCCGGAGCGACCACGGTGCGAGTCCATGCCGCCGTATCCGCCGTAGCGCCGGGAGAAACCCGAATCGCGGTGACGCTCAGCGATGTCTCGGGGCGGCCCGTGGCCGAGATCGGTGCGTTGAGCCTGCGCAGGCTCTCGGCCGATGTGTTCGCGTCGGTGCGCCGCGCCTCCGGCTACGGCATCGACTGGATCGCACTGCCCGCCATCGAGCCGAGCGTGACCGCGGCCTGGGAAGTCGCAGGTGATCTCGAGACCGTGCAGGTCGCGGGCGCGGATACGACGGTGGTCCGGCTCGAAACCGAGGCCGAGAAGGGGGAGCTGCCCGCGATTGTGCGAGCGGTGGTGACCGCGACGACGAGCCGCGTACGAGAGCTGCTGGAACGAGACGGTCGGATCGTGGTGGTGACCCGGCGGGCGGTGCCGGTCCATGCCGGTGAGGCCGTCGACCCGGCCGCGGGAGCGGCGTGGGGAATGCTGCGCACCGCCCAGAGCGAGCACCCGGAGCGGATCCTGCTCGTCGACGTCGGCGACTGGGCCGATTACCGGGAGAGCGTCGTCCTGGCGCTGACTCTGAACGCCGAACCGCAACTCGCCGTCCGCGGCGGCATTCCGCACGCGCCGCGTCTCCACCGTGCCGGGCGCGCGGAGGACGCCCGCCTGCGTGGCGCGGAGCTATTGGCCGCCGGGACTTCCGACCACCGGGAATGGTCGTTCGCGCCGACCGGGAAAGGCACCCTGACCGCGGACAATTTCGGCCTGCGCGTACTTCGGGACGCCTGGGAGCCACTGGCTCCGGGGCAGGTGCGGGTGCGCACTATGGCGGTGGGCCTGAACTTCCGGGACGTACTCGTCTCGCTCGGCACCTACCCCGATCCGGACGCTGCGCTGGGTGTGGAGGGCGCCGGTGTGGTGGTCGAGGTGGGTTCCGAAGTGCCGAACCTCGTGCCGGGAGATCGAGTCTTCGGGTTCCTGTCGGGTGTGAGGTCGGTGGTGGCGGTTGATCGCCGATTGGTGGTGCGGATGCCTGCGGGGTGGTCGTTCGCGGAGGCGGCGGCGGTACCCGCGGTGTTCGCGACGGCGTTCTACGGATTGGTGGATGTGGCAGGGGTGCGCGCTGGGGAGCGGGTGTTGGTGCATGCGGCTACGGGTGGGGTGGGGTTGGCTGCGGTGCAGTTGGGGCGGTGGTTGGGTGCGCGGTTGGTGGTTACTGCGAGTCGTCCGAAGTGGGATGTTCTGCGGGGGTTGGGTTTCGGTGACGAGGAGATCGGTGATTCGCGGTCGCTCGATTTCGAGGGGAAGTTCCGTGCGGGGCTGGGTGGTGTGGATGTGGTGTTGGATTCGTTGGCGGGTGAGTTCGTGGATGCGGGTTTGCGTTTGCTCGGGCCGGGTGGCCGGTTCGTGGAGATGGGGATGCTGGATCGGCGCGATCCGGCACAGGTAGCCGCCGAACACCCCGGAGTCGCCTACACCGGTTTCATGCTCATGGACCTGGGGCCCGACCGGCTCCACGAGATCTTGACCCGCATCGTCGATCTGTTCGAGGCGGGTGTGCTCACTGCGTCTCCACTCACCGCATGGGACATCCGGGATGTGCCCGAGGCATTGCGACTCATGAGTCAGGCTCGGCATATCGGCAAGAACGTGCTGACGGTGCCCGCGCCGTTGCGGCCTGAGGGGACGGTGTTGATCACCGGTGGTACCGGTGGGTTGGGTGCGTTGGCGGCTCGGCATCTGGTCACCGAGTACGGGGTGCGCAGGCTGGTGCTGGCGAGCAGACGCGGCCCGGAAACGCCCGGTGCGGGGAAGTTGCGTGACGAGCTCGTCGCTCTCGGCGCGCACGTGGACGTGGTCGCTTGCGATGCGGCGGACCGGGATTCGTTGGATGCGGTACTGGCGGCGATCCCGCCGGAGCATCGGTTGACCGGTGTCGTGCACGCGGCTGGGGTACTGGCCGACGCGCTGCTGGAGAACATGACGGCGGAGCGGATCGCGGAGGTGTTGCGGCCGAAGGTGGATGCGGCGTGGAATCTGCACGAGGCGACGCGGCATCTGGATCTGTCGATGTTCGTGTTGTATTCGTCGATCGCGGGTGTGATCGGTAATGCGGGGCAGGCGAATTACGCGGCGGCGAATGTGTTCCTGGACGCACTGGCGCAACACCGGCGGGTGAACGGCTTGCCCGCGACGTCGATCGCGTGGGGGCCGTGGCAGCAGAGCACCGGCATGACGCGGACACTCGCTGACGCCGACTTCGCCCGTTTGCGGCGGGAGGGTTTCCCGCCGTTGGGCGAGCGCGAGGGGATGGCGCTGTTCGACGCCGCGCTGTCAGGTAGCAGGGCCGCGTTCGTGGCGGCCCGCATCGACCGGTCCGCGCTCACGGAGATCGCCGATCACGACCCGCGGCCGATCGTGCGCGACCTGGTCGGACCCGCGCGGCGCCGAGCCGAGGCCGTGGTGGGTGGATCGCCGCAACCGGTGAACCGCCTTGCGGGCCTGTCGACCGCCGAGCAGGACCGCGTCGTCCTCGATCTGATCCGCGCCGAAGCCGCGGCGGTTCTCGGGAGCGACGCCGAGACGATCGCCGCCGACAAACCCTTCAGCGACATCGGATTCGACTCACTCGGTGTCATGGAATTCCGCAACCGGTTGAAATCGGCCGCAGGCGTCCAGGTGCCCGCGACGGCGATGTTCGACTACCCGACTCCGAGGGACCTGGCGGGCTATCTCCGCCAGGAGATCGCTCCGGTGGAGGACCCGGCGAAACGGCTCGCCGCCGAAGTCGAAGCGCTGGCCCACAGTCTCGCCTCCGCCGAACTCTCCGCCGCCGACCGGTCGTCCCTGGCGACCACATTGTCCGCCCTGCTGCGTGAACTCGAAGGCAGGGACGCCGGCGCCGCCGATCCGGGCAGCGATGCCGACCACCTGGACACCGCGGACGATCACGAACTCTTCGAGTTCATCGACAATCTCAGCTGACCTCGCACGATCAGGAGCCCCACCGATGGCCGACACCGACGAGCTACGCCGCTATCTCAAGAAGACGGCGAAGGAGCTCTACGAGACCAAACAACACCTGCGCGAACTCACCGATCGGACGCGGGAGCCCATCGCCATCGTCGGTATGGCCTGCCGGTACCCCGGCGGCGTCCGTTCACCCGAGGACCTGTGGCGCGTCGCCGCCGGGGGCGTGGACGCCGTCGGGGTGTATCCGTCCGACCGTGGCTGGGACCTGGAGCGATTGTTCGATCCCGACCCGGACGTGCCGGGCACGGTCTACACGCGGGAGGGCGGTTTCCTCGATTCCGTCGCCGATTTCGACGCGGGTTTCTTCGGCATCAGCCCGCGCGAGGCCGCCGCGATGGACCCGCAGCAGCGCCTGATGCTAGAGGCGGCGTGGGAAGCGCTGGAAGACGCCGGGATCGACCCGGCCTCGCTGCGCGGTAGCGACACCGGCGTGTTCGCCGGGGTTGCCCACCAGAACTACGGGCCCCGCGTCGGCTCCCCGAATATCACGGCCGAAACGGAAGGCCACGCCTATCTGGGTGTTTCCAACAGCGTGCTGTCGGGCCGGGTCGCCTACACCCTCGGGCTGGAAGGTCCTGCCGTCTCGATCGATACGGCATGCTCGTCATCGCTGGTCGCCCTGCATCTCGCGTGCCGGGCGCTGCGCAACGGTGACGCCACCCTGGCCCTGGCGGGCGGCGTCACCGTGATGTCGGACCCGTCGCTGCTCATCGCGTTCGCGCGGCAGCGCGCCCTGTCACCCGACGGACGGTGCCGGGCCTTCGCGGCGGCGGCCGACGGGACGGGTTTCTCCGAGGGACTCGGCGTGCTGGTGCTCGAACGGCTCTCCGACGCACGGCGGTTCGGGCACACCGTCCTCGCGGTCGTGCGCGGCAGCGCGATCAACCAGGACGGCGCAAGCAACGGACTGACCGCGCCGAACGGCCGGTCGCAGGAAGCCGTGATCGGGCAGGCGTTGCGCGACGCGGGCCTGGAGCCCGCGGACGTCGACGCGGTGGAGGCGCACGGCACGGGCACGATGCTGGGCGATCCGATCGAAGCCAGGGCACTGATCGCGGCCTACGGCGCCCGGCAGGCCGACGCGCCGCTGCGTCTGGGATCGCTGAAATCCAATATCGGCCACACCTCGGCCGCGGCCGGTGTCGGCGGAGTGATCAAGATGGTGCAGGCCATGCGGCACGAGATGCTGCCGAAGACCCTGCACATCGACGCGCCCACCCCCCATGTGGACTGGTCCGCGGGCACCGTGCGGCTGCTGCGGGACAGCGAGCCGTGGCCCGCAGGTGCCAGGGTCCGGCGCGCGGGCGTGTCGTCGTTCGGCGCCAGCGGCACCAACGCCCACGTCGTCCTCGAGGAAGCGCCCGCCGAGCCCGCGGCGGAAGGGGAGCCCGAGCCCGCTACCACGGCGGGGGCCGGGTCGAATCACGCTGCTCCGCAGCACATCCCGTTGCTACTGTCGGCCGGTTCCGGTGCGGCGCTGCGGGCGCAGGCGGATCGCTTGCGGCAGTGGATGGCGGACGACCCGGAAACGGACGCCCAGGATATCGCGCACTCGCTGCTCACCTCCCGTGCCCGGCTGGAGTGGCGCGGAGCGGTCGTCGGTCGCGACCGTGACGAACTCCTAACCGGTCTGGCGGCACTCGCCGAGGGCCGTTCCGCGCCCGGTGTGGTCGAGGACCGCGCCGGCTCGGGACGCACGGCGTTCCTGTTCACCGGCCAGGGTGCGCAGCGCGCCGGGATGGGACGGGAACTGTACGCGGCGTTCCCGGTGTTCGCGGCGGAGCTGGACCGAGTCTGCGCGGAATTCGATCCGCTGCTCGGACGGTTGCTGCGGGACCTGCTCCGCGCCGAGGCGGCGGACGGCGACAGCGCGCCGGGACCGCTGGATCGGACCGAGTACACCCAGCCCGCGCTGTTCGCCTACGAGGTGGCGCTGTACCGGCTCGCCGAATCGTTCGGCCTGACACCGGATGTGCTGCTCGGCCATTCCATCGGTGAGCTCGCGGCGGCGTATGTCGCCGGAGTGTGGTCGCTGCCCGACGCGTGTGCGCTGGTGGCGGCGCGCGGACGGTTGATGGGCGCACTGCCCGCCGGCGGCGCGATGCTGGCCGTGGCGGTGCCGGAAGCGGAGGCGTCGGCCGCGCTCGACGGGTACGCGGGCCGGGTGTCCGTGGCCGCCGTGAACGGGCCCTCTTCCGTGGTGTTGTCCGGTGACGCCGACGCCGTCGCCGAGGTCGAGCGGCTCTTCGCCGCTCAGGGCCGTCGGACGAACCGGCTGCGCGTGAGCCACGCCTTCCATTCGGCGCGGATGGAACCGATGCTGGCCGAGTTCCGTGCCGTGGCCCGCGGTGTGACCTACCGGCAGCCGACGATCCCGATCGTCTCGAACGTTTCGGGCGCACCGGCCGCTGACGAGCTGACCGATCCGGAGTACTGGGTCCGTCAGGTCCGTGCGGCCGTGCGGTTCGCCCCGGGAGTCCAGGCGCTGGCCGCCGGCGGGGTGCGACGATTCCTGGAGATCGGTCCCGACGCGGTGCTGACCGCGATGACCCGCGAATGCCTGACCGAACAACCCGATATCGAGGCCCGCTGCGCGGTGGTCGCCGCCGCACGACGCGGCGCGGACGAGGTCGGGCAGTTCACCGCGTTCCTGGCCGCCGCCCACGCCGCGGGCGCCGACGTGGACTGGAGCCCGGTGTTCACCGGTCGGCCGGCGCGCCGGGTCCCGTTGCCCACCTACGCGTTCCAGCGTCAGCGGTACTGGTTGCCGCCGACCGACGGCATCGGCGATGTGGGCCGCGCCGGACTGACGGCGATGGACCATCCGATGCTCGGCGCGGCGCTGGCCCTGGCAGGTACGGACGAGTGGCTGTTCACCGGTCGCCTGTCCACGACGTCGCAGCCGTGGCTGGCCGATCACACGGTGTTCGGCACGGTGCTGTTGCCCGGGACCGCGTTCGTGGAATTCGCGTTGGCAGCCGGCGCGCGAGTGGATGCCGGGACGATCGACGAGCTGGTCCTGGAGGCGCCGCTGCGGCTGGACGAGGGAACCGAAGTAGATATCCAGATCAGTGTCGAAGCGCCCGACGACGCCGGGCGCAGGCGCTTCGTCATCGCCTCGCGGGCCGTCGGCGACCCGACCGCCGGATCCACGCACGCCCGCGGTGTACTCGCTCCCGACACGGCAAACGCGGCGGCGCCCGCCGATACGGACGAGCCGTTCCAGGACGACGACGCGGCCACCGGCGCGGCGCTCTACGACCAACTGGCCGCCCGCGGTCTCGACTACGGACCCGCCTTCCAGGGCGTGCGCCGGTTCGTGCGCCGCGGCGACTCCGTCGTAGCCGAGGTGCGGCTCGGCGAGACCGATTCGGACGCTTCGCGCTTCGGCGTGCACCCCGCACTGCTGGATGCCGCGTTGCACGCCGCCGTCGACCTATTGTCCGCTGATTTCGCCGACAACCAGGCGCCGCTGCCGTTCTCGTTCACCGGCGTGCGGTTGTATCGCGGTGGCGCGAGCGCGGCACGCGTGCTGATCCGGCGGACGGGCTCCGAAGGGGCGCGGGTAGAGCTCCGCGACGATACCGACGCGTTGCTGCTGACGATCGATGCGCTGCGGGCGCGGCCGGTCGACGGCGACGCGGTGCGCAGCGCGCGCTCCGCCGGACCCCACCGTCTCTACGACGTGCGGTGGGCCACAGTGGCTTCCGGCGCCGGGTCCGGCGCGGTGCGGCTGGCGGCGGTCGGCGGACCGTCGGAATCCGCTTTCGAGGAACACTATTCGGATATGGCCGCGCTGGTAGCGGCCGCAGGTACCCCCGCCCCGGGAGCGAACATCCGCGTGCAGCCCGACGCCGTGGTGTGGTTCGCCGAGTCCGGTCCCGGGCACGCCGTCAGCACCGAGGCCGACCGGGTGCGCCGGAGCGTGAACACCGCGCTGGCGGCGGTGCAGTCCTGGTTACGCCTCCCCGAGTCCGGCGACACCCGGCTGGTCGCGGTGACCCGTAACGGCGCCGGACTGCCCGCCGAGGATCCGGATCTGGCGGCCGCGGCGCTCTGGGGCCTGCTGCGCAGCGCGCAGTCGGAGCATCCCGGCCGGATCGTGCTGGTGGACGCCGAGAGCGACGCGGTCATCGGGCCCGAGCTGATCTCGGCGGCCCTCGCGACCGACGAGCCGCAGCTCGCGGCGCGTGGCGGCGAACTGGTCGCGCCCCGGCTCGCCCGGCGTGACGACGCGCCCGGCGCGGCCGTCACCCTGGACCGAGGCACGGTGCTGATCACCGGCGGGACCGGTGGGTTGGGTGCGCTGGTGGCCCGGCACCTGGTCGCGACCCACGGTGTGCGGGATCTCGTTCTGGTGTCACGCCGCGGCGAACGGGCCGACGGTGTGCGCGAACTGGTGGCCGAACTAGCCGGACTCGGTGCTCGGCCGCGGGTACTGGCCTGCGACGTCGGCGACCGCGCCGCGGTGCGCGCCCTGCTCGACCAGCTGGCCGACGGTCCGGAGCTGACCGCCGTCGTCCATGCCGCCGGCGTCCTGGACGACGCGACGCTCGACGCACTCACGCCCGACCGGATCGAGCGGGTGTTCGCGCCGAAGGTCGACGCCGCACTACACCTGGACGAACTCACCCGTGACCGGAATCTGTCGGCGTTCGTGCTGTTCTCCTCGATCGCGGCGGTCCTGGGCTCGGCGGGCCAGGGCAACTATGCCGCCGCGAACTCGGTGCTGGACGCGCTGGCCCGGCGGCGCGTCGCGGCGGGCCTGCCCGCGGTCTCGGTGGCCTGGGGCCCGTGGAACCAGAGCGGCGGGATGACCGCCGAACTGGGACGCGCCGGCCTGGACCGTCTGTCCCGCATGGGCTTCCGCCCCTTGGCCGAGTCCGACGGGCTCGCGCTGTTCGACCGGGCGGCGGGCGCGGGGACGCCGCTGGTCGCCGCCGTGGACTTCGATACCGCGGCATTGTCCGCGCAGGCCCGCGCGGATCTGCTGCCGCCGCTGCTGCGTTCGCTGGTAGCGGTACCGCGCCGTGCCGAGGGCGGCGGTGACCTGGCCGAGCTGCTCGCGTCGGCTGCACCGGACCGGCACGACGCGATCGTGCTGGATTTCGTGCGCCATCAGGTCGCCGAGGTGCTGGGACACGCCACGGGCGAACAGATCGAGGCCGACAAGCCGTTCAGCGAACTGGGCTTCGATTCGCTGGGCGCGGTGGACCTGCGCAACCGCCTCACCAAGGCCACCGGTCTGCGTCTGCCGTCGACGCTGGCCTTCGATCACCCGACGTCCGCGGCGGTCGCCCGGCTGCTGCGTTCCCGGATCGACGGCGCGGGGCAGGGCGTCCGCCCGACGCGGAAGCGCGCGCGAGCCGACGAACCGATCGCGATCGTCGGCATGGCCTGCCGGTACCCCGGCGGAGTCGCGTCTCCGGACGATCTGTGGAACCTGGTTGCCTCGGGGACCGACGCCATTTCCGAGTTTCCCGCCGATCGCGGCTGGGATCTCGACCGCCTGATCGATCCCGATCCCGAACACACCGGAACCTCCTACGTGAAAGAGGGCGGGTTCTTGACGGACGCGGCCGATTTCGACGCCGGGTTCTTCGGCATCGGCCCGCGGGAGGCGAACGCGATGGACCCGCAGCAGCGTTTGCTGCTGGAGGTGTCGTGGGAAGCGCTCGAGCACGCGGGCATCGATCCGACGTCGCTGCGTGGCACCGACACCGGCGTCTACACCGGGGTGATGTACCAGGACTACGAGGTCTTGACCCGCAAGGCGGGACCCGAGGCCGAAGGCTACGTGGGCACCGGCTCGGCGGCCAGCGTGGTCTCGGGACGCATCGCCTATTCGCTCGGTCTGGAAGGCCCCGCGATGACGGTGGATACGGCGTGCTCGTCCTCGCTGGTGGCACTGCACGTGGCGTGCCGGGCGCTGCGACAGGGGGAGAGTTCGCTCGCCCTGGTGGGCGGTGCCACGGTGATGGCCACGCCCACGGTGTTCGTGGAATTCTCCCGCCAACGCGGACTGGCGCCGGACGGGCGGTGCAAATCGTTCTCGGCCGCCGCCGACGGTGTGGCGTGGGCGGAGGGCGCGGCCGTCCTGGTGGTCGAACGGCTCTCGGACGCACGGCGACTCGGCCACAACGTGCTCGCGGTGGTGCGCGGCAGCGCGGTGAACCAGGACGGCGCCAGCAACGGTCTCACCGCGCCGAACGGTCCGTCGCAGGAGCGGGTGATCGCGGCGGCGCTGGCCGATGCCGGGCTCGGGCCGTCGGACGTGGATGCCGTGGAAGCGCACGGCACCGGAACGACACTGGGCGACCCGATCGAGGCACAGGCGTTGCTCGCCACCTACGGCCGGGGCCGCCCGGAAGGTCCGCTGCGTGTCGGCTCGCTCAAATCCAACATCGGCCACACCCAGGCGGCGGCCGGTGTGGGCGGCGTGATCAAAATGGTGCAGGCGCTGCGCCACGAGATGCTGCCGAGAACCCTGCACGCGGAGGAGCTCTCACCGCATGTGGACTGGACGGCCGGATCGGTGCGCGTGCTGACCGACGCCGAATCGTGGACCTCGGGCAGCCGGATACGACGCGCGGGGGTGTCGTCGTTCGGTATCAGCGGCACGAACGCGCACGTGATCCTCGAGGAGGCGCCACCGTCCACGCGTGCCGAGCGACCGGCGGCGGACTCCGGCCCGGTAGCGGGCGGCGTGGTACCGCTGGTGGTCTCCGCGAAATCCGCGGAAGCCCTGCGCGGTCAGGCCGAACGCTTGCGCTCCTGGCTGGCCGATGCGCCGGAGATCGACCCGAGGCGGGTGGCGCGTGCCCTGCTCGACTCGCGCGCGCTGCTGGATCGCCGCGGCGTGGTCGTCGGCCGCGATCGGGAGGAACTGCTCGCCGGGCTGGCCGCGCTGGCGGCGGGAACGACGTCGCCGCACGCGGTCGAGGCACCGGCCGTGCCGGGTACGACGGCCTTCCTCTTCACCGGTGGCGGCGCGCAGCGAGTCGGCATGGGTGCCGGTCTGTATAAGGCGTTTCCGGTGTTCGCGACCGCGCTGGATGAGGTGTGCGCCGAGTTCGACCGGCATCTCGGGGGTTCCCTGCGGGAGGTGATGTTCACCGACGAGGCCGGGGTGCTGGACCGGATGGACTGGATGCAGCCCGCGTTGTTCGCTTTCGAGGTGGCGATGTTCCGGCTGCTCGAGTCGTACGGTCTCCTACCGGACGTGCTCGCGGGTCACTCGCTGGGCGAACTCGTCGCGGCCTACGTGTCCGGGGTCTGGTCGCTGACCGACGCCTGCGTGCTGGTGGCGGCGCGGGGACGGTTGATGGGCGCGGCGCCCGCCGGCGGGGCGATGCTGGCGGCCGCGGTGTCGGAGACGGAAGCGGAGGAAATGCTCAGCGGTCTCGCCGACCGGCTCGCGATCGGGGCTGTGAACGGTCCGGAGTCGGTGGTGTTCTCGGGATACGCCGATGCCGTCGACGAGATGCGGCGGCGGCTGACCGAGGCGGGACGGAAGCACACCCTGCTGCGGATCTCCCACGCGTCCCATTCGATGCTGATGGAACCCGTCCTCGAGGAATTCCGCGCGGTGGCGGAGGGACTGACCTATCGCGAGCCCACCGTGCCGATCGTGTCGAATGTATCCGGCACGCGGGCCGGCGACGAAATACGCGATCCGGGCTACTGGGTGGCGCAGGTGCGCGGCTGTGTGCGCTTCGCGCCCGGGGTGCGCAGCCTCCTCGACTCCGGGGTGCGGCGTTTCATCGAAGTCGGACCGGACGCCGCGCTCACCGCGATGACCGGAGAATGCTTGGCCGAGCGTCCGGAAGTGGCGGCGAAGTCACTGGTGGCGGCCTCGTCCAGGCGTTCGGTCGACGAGGTGACCCAGTTCGTCACGCTCCTCGCCCAGTCCTTCGCGGCAGGCGCACCGGTGCGGCTGCGGTCGCTGCTGCCCGGAGCGGACGCACGGGTGGAATTGCCGACGTACGCGTTCCAGCGCCGCCGGTACTGGGTGCGACCGGCTCCCGAAGTGGTGACCGGCTCGTTCGGCCATCCACTGCTGACCAGCGCGGTGCCGGTCGCGGGCAAGGACGAATGGTTGTTCACCGGCCGGTTCTCCGCGCGCACCCAGCCGTGGATCGGCGACCACGCGGTGTTCGGCTCGGTATTGCTGCCCGGGACGGCCTTCGCGGAGATGGCGCTCGCCGCGGGCACGCAGGTGGACGCCGGGGTGGTCGGCGAATTGCTGCTTCAAGCTCCGTTGCCGCTCACCGCGAGCGCCGAGATCGAGCTCCAATTGAGCGTCGGGGCGCGCGACGAGCAAGGGCGGCGCGTATTCGCCGTGCACTCCCGCGCGGCCGATCGGGAGTCCGACGGCACGGACCCGTGGGTGCGGCATGCGAGCGGCGTCCTGACCACCGCCGACGACGACCACGCGCCGGTGTGGAGCGAACCGGTGTGGCCGCCGTCCGGCGCGGAGCCGTCGGACGGGTCGCTCTACGACCGGCTGGCGGAGCGCGGCTTCGACTACGGTCCCGGTTTCCAGGGCGTCACCGCGTTGTGGACGCGCGGCGAGCAGACCTTCGCCGAGGTGTCCCTCGACGAATCCGTGAGCGTCGCGGCGGCTCCGTTCGGCATCCATCCGGCGCTGCTGGACGCATGCCTGCACGCGGCGCTCGGCGAGCTGATCGGCGACCTGCCCGCCGGGCAGGTGCCGTTGCCCTTCTCCTTCACCGGTGTGCGCTTGTGGCGCTCCGGTGTCACCGCGGCGCGCGTTCGCGTCGTCCGGGATGCCGAGGGACAGGTCACGATCGACATCGCGGACGACACCGGCTCGCTCGTCGCGCGCATCGATGCGGTCTCCGCACGTCCGATCGCGGCCGACGCGCTGGGCGCGGTGCATGCGGGACGCCGTACGGCACCCCTGACGCTGAGCTGGACGCGCGCGGAGCTACCCGCGCTGCGCGCGGTGCCCGACCGTGTGGCGACGATGGGGCAGGCGCGGGTATCCGGGGTCGGCCGTCACTACCTCGATGCGTCGGAAGTCGCTGCGGCCGAACAGGTTCCGGATATCGTCGTCTGGTCGCTCCCGGAGGGACCTGCGGCCACCGCTGACCCGGTCGAGCCCGGGACGGTGCGGGAGGCGACCCGCACCGCCTGGGAGCTGCTGCGATCCTGGTTGTCGCTCGAGGGGCTGGCGGACACTCGCCTCGTGGTGGCGACCCGCCGCGCGACGGGCCTGAACGGTGAACCGGTCGATCTGGCCGCCGCCGCCGTCACCGGTTTGGTCCGCAGCGCACAATCGGAACAACCGGGTCGTATCGTGCTGCTGGACCACGACGGAGACCTGGACGCCGCGACGGTGCTCGGCGTGCTCGAATCGGGGCACGCCCAAGTGGCGGTCCGCACGGGCGAGATATACCTCCCACGCTTGGCCTATGGCGACGTACCTACCGAAGAACACGAAAACGTCCGCAGCACAGGCGCGTTCGGAGATGGCACGGTGCTGATCACGGGCGGAACCAGCGGATTGGGCGCGGTGATCGCGCGGCACCTGGTCACCGCACACGGCGTCCGGCATCTGCTGCTGGTGTCGCGGCGCGGCACGGCGGCCGACGGTGTCGCGGAACTGATCGCCGAGCTGGAACGGCTCGGTGCGCACACCCGGGTCGCCGCGTGCGACGTGGCCGATCGCGCGGCCTTGGCCACCGTGGTCGAGTCGATCGGGACCGAGCACCCGCTGTCGGCGGTGATCCACTCCGCGGGCCTGATCGACGACGCCACCATCGAGACGCTGACCGCTCAGCGGATCGATCGCGTACTCGCGCCCAAGGTCGACGGCGCGCTGCACCTGGACGAGCTCACCCGGGGCCACGACCTGGCCGCGTTCGTCGTGTTCTCCTCGGCCGCGGCGATTCTCGGATCGCCCGGACAGGGCAACTACGCGGCCGCGAACGCGTTCCTCGACGGGCTCGCGCAGGCCCGGCGAGCGCAGGGGCTGCCCGCCTTGTCGGTCGCCTGGGGTTTGTGGAACCAGGACACGGGCATGACCGCCGAAATGGACCGGGCCGCGCTGGCGCGGCTGGAGCGTATGGGTCTGCGGATCCTCGGTGACTCCGACGGTACGGCGCTGTTCGACGCCGCGCTCGCCACGGATGCGGCCATGGTCGCCTGCGTCGAGTTCGACAAGTCCGCTCTGGCCGCGCAGGCGCGTGCGGGGCTGCTGCCCGAAGTGCTGGGCGGCTTGGTCGTCGGCCGCGCCCGCCGGGTATCCAGCGCAACCGCCACCGGCGGACTGCTGGCCGACCTGCTCGCCACCGCGCCGGAGGACGAACGCGACGCGCTGGTGCTCGGATTCGTCCGCGAACACGCCGCGGCGGTGCTGGGATACCAGTCCGCTACGGCGATCGATCCCGAAACTCCGTTCAACGAGATGGGTTTCGATTCACTCGGCGGCGTCGAGCTGCGCAACCGGTTGTCGGAGGGCACGGGCACGCGACTGCCCTCGACGCTGGTGTTCAACTACCCGACGGTGAGCGCGGTGGCGAAACTGCTGCGGTCGCAATGGGAAGCGACCGCGACCACCTCGGCGATCGATGACCAGATCGCCGCGCTCGCCGCGCTGCTGGCGACCCTGCCGTCGGAGGAGGACAAGGCGCGGCTGGCCGAGCGGATCCGCGCGACGCTGACCGACGCCATCGACGAACCCGCGCCCGAGCCAGCGCCGGTCGCCGATCAGGGCCGCGACGCCGTCGAGGCGGCCGCCACGGCGGACGAACTGTTCGCTCTCATCGACCAGCAGATCAGCGGAAAGTAGAGGAAGGCCATGACACCCGACGACGTGTCGACGATCGAAGTGACCGATGGCGTGCGCTCGCTGCACCTGGAGTGGGACGACCCCGGCATCGCCGTGCTGGGCATGATCCAGCTCACCAGGGACGAACTCGTCGAGCGCATCCGTACCGGCGAACTGCCGCTGCCGCCACTGGCCAAACTACTCAACATCGAGGTCGTCGACGCCGCGCCGGGGCGGATGACGCTGCGCCTCACGCCGGACGAGCGGCATGTGAACTTCCTCGGTGTGGTCGGTGGCGGCGTGGTCGGCACGGTGCTCGACGTCGCGATGTGGGGTGCGGTGCAACTGTCGGTGCAGGACAAGTCCATGCTCACGACGGTGAGCATGACGTCCAATCTGGTGCGCGGGGTCTCGCATAACCAGGGGGCGTTGGAGGCGGTCGCGGAGGCGGTGCACGTCGGCCGGACGACGGCCACCGCCGAGAGCCGTCTCGTCGATGCCGCGGGGAAGGTCTACGCGACCGCGACCGCCACGTTCGTCCGGATGGGCGGCGGCAACGGGTGAATTCCGACGGCCCGGGGACCAGGTCCCCGGGCCGTGCGGATTCAGAGTTCGGCCGCGAGCTGAGTGCCCTGCTGGATGGCGCGCTTGGCGTCGAGCTCCTTCGCCTCGTCGGCGCCGCCGATGAGATGCACCCGCACACCTCGGGATTCGAGCTGGTCGTACAGGTCGCGCACCGATTCCTGGCCCGCGCACACCACCACGTTGTCCACTTCGATCACTCGCGGCGCCTGCCGCTGCGGACCGAAGCTGACGTGCAGTCCGCGATCGTCGATCCGTTCGTAGTTGACCCCGCCGATCTGCTCGACTCCGCGCGCGTCCAGCGCGGCGCGGTGGATCCAGCCGGTCGTCTTACCCAAGGTCAGTCCGAACGGCCCCGACTTGCGTTGCAGCAAGGTCACTTCCCGGATCGCCCTGGCAGGCCGAGGGGTTCGCAACTGGCCGCGAGCGTGGATGTCGTCGGTGACACCCCACTCGTCGCGCCATTCGTCGAGCGCGAGGGGGCCTTGGTGGACCGCGGTCAAGAATTCGCCGACGTCGAACCCGATTCCGCCCGCACCGACGACGGCCACCCGGTTGCCCACGGGCTTCTCCTGCCGGATCAGTTCCGGATAGGACAGCACCATGGGGTGATCGATGCCGAGGATCGCGGGAATTCGAGGGCGCACGCCCGTGGCCAGCACCACCTCGTCCCAGCCAACCGCGGCGAGTTGTTCGGCGGTGGCCCGGGCATTCAGATGCACGGTGACGCCGGTGAGTTCGAGTTTGCGCCGGTAATACCGGATCGTCTCGTCGAACTCCTCCTTGCCGGGGATGCGGCGGGCGAGGTCGAATTGTCCGCCGATCCGGTCCTCGGCTTCGAACAGTTCCACCTGGTGCCCGCGCTCGGCCAGGCCGATCGCGGCCGACAACCCGGCGGGACCGGCGCCGACGACGGCGACGCGCTTGGCGCGCCTGGTGGGCAGCAGTTGCAGCAGCGTCTCGTGGCACGCGCGGGGATTCACCAGGCAGGACACGGTCTGCCGGGTGAAGGTGTGGTCCAGGCAGGCCTGGTTGCACGCGATGCAGGTGTTGATCTCGTCCACCCGCGATCCGGCGGCCTTGTTCACCCATTCCGGATCGGCCAGCAGCGGGCGGGCCAGCGAGATGAGGTCCGCCTCGCCGCGCTCCAGGATCTGCTCGGCGACCTCGGGCATGTTGATCCGGTTCGACGCGCACACCGGAATCGAGACATGTTCCTTGAGCGCCGCGGTGTATCCGACGAACGCGGCCCGTGGCACCGAGGTGACGATCGTCGGCACCCGCGACTCGTGCCAGCCGATATCGGTGTTGATGACGTCGACTCCGGCGATTTCGAGTTCCTTCGCCAGGTCGATGATCTCGGCGTAGGTCTGCCCGTCCTCGACGAATTCGGCCAGCGACATCCGGAACATGATGAGCAGGTCGTCGCCGACGGCGGCCCTGGTCCGTGCGGCGACCTCGACCGGGAACCGCCGTCGGTTCGCCGCCGACCCGCCCCAGCGATCGGTCCGGGTGTTGGTGCGCGGCGCGAGGAACTGGTTGATCAGAAAGCCTTCGCCGCCCATGATCTCGACGCCGTCGTATCCGGCCAGCCGCGCCAACCGCGCGCAGCGCACGTGATCGGCGATCGTGGTCTCGATCTCCTGCTCGGTGAACGCCCGCGGTTCGAACGCGGTGAGCGGCGACGCCACCGCCGAGGGCGCCAGATTGGTGGGGATGTTCGAATCGCGCCCACCGTGCAGGATCTGCAGCGCGATCTTGCCCCCCGCTTCGTGAACGGCGTCGGTGATCACGCGGTGCCGCTCGGCGTCGGTCTCGTCCAGCATCGCGCACGCGAACGGCCACAGCCATCCGTCGCGGCTGGGGGAGTAGCCGCCGGTGACGATCAGCCCCACGCCGCCGCGTGCGCGTTCGGCGAAGAACGCGGCCAGCCGGTCGATGTGCCAGGCCCGATCTTCCAGCCCGGTGTGCATGGAGCCCATGACAACTCGGTTGCGGAGTTTCACCCTCCCCAGCTCGATCGGCGACAGCAAATGCGGAAAGGCGGAACTCATGGGATGAACCTAACGGTAGCTACCCACCTCCGCAATGGCTGGCGCGGCATGCCATCTGCGATGTACGGCCCGATACGGACAACCGGGTGTTCTGAGGGCGACAACCCGGCAACCTCCGACTCGACCGCCTTCGCCGCCACCGCGAACCAAGCGCCGGGCACGGCTTCGCTACCCGCCGTGCCGAGCGCATACGCCGGGAAGGCCCGCAGCGGATCACACCTCCTGTCGCGCGGCGACCATCGCGTCCACGGTCGCCGGGGACAACATCTCGTCCGCGACCAGACCCGCCAGCCCCACGAACGCCCCGTTCTCACCCAGCCGCGAGGGGCCGAGGTCGAGATCGCGCAACGCGCTCGGGTGCGCGTTCGACTCGACGCCGCGCCGCACCCCCTCGAGAAACGGCGGCAGCACCCCGATCGCCCCGCCGACGCGGACATGAGCCGGATTCACGATCGACACCATCGTCGCGAGCACGGTACCGACCAGGCGCCCGGCCCGCTCGGTCGAGCGAATCGCCTCGGGGCTGCCGTGGCCGACCAGCCGGACCACGTCGGCCGTCGTGCGTACGCCCAGTTCCCGGGCCAGCGCCTGCCCGCCCGCGCCCGCCGCCACACACCCACGGCGGCCGCAGCTGCAGAGCTGCCGACTGCCCTCGATCCGCAGGTGCCCGATCTCGCCCGCCGAGCCGCTCACGCCACGGTGCACGCGTCCGGAGATCACCACGCCCGCGCCGATTCCGGTCCCCACCTTCACACCGACAAGGGTCGCGGCAGGACGGTCCAGCGCGCGGAAGTCGCCGAATGCCAGAGCATTCGCGTCGTTCTCCAGCAGCACCGGGACACCGAGCGCGTCGGCGAACGGTTCGCGCAGCGCAGCGCCGTTCCAGTCCGGCATGGTCGGCGGCGCGACGGTCACTCCGCTGTCGTGGTCGATCTGGCCCGGCACCGACAGGCCGATCGCGCACAAGCTCTCCGCTCGCCCGGTCCGCCGCAGCAGCTTCCGTCCCGTGTCGAGCAGCATCGGCACGACCTGTGCCGGGCTGTGCCGCAGGGGGAGCCGCCGGTCCTCTCTCGCGAACACCGTCCCGCGCAGGTCGACCACGGCCAGCGTGGCATGGCTCTGTCCGAGATCGGCGACGAGCGCGGTGCTTCCGGTGTCGTCGACCTCGAGCATTTCGGCGCGTCGTCCTCCGCTCGATTCCTTGTGCCCCGCGTGGCGGACGAGCCCGAGACCGCGCAGCGCCTCCAGCCGCTCGGTCAGCGTCACCCGCGACAACCCCGCGAGTTCCTGCAGCTCGAGCCGGGTCAGCGGCCCGGTGGCGCGCAGCAGGGCGAGCACATGTCCTGGCGAAGTGGGGCTGGAGGGTGTCGCGGGCATATTGACAATATCTCTCAGCGCACTTATGTTAACCAACCTGACAAAAGCTTGAAACCCGTTGTGCCCTAACAGGAGCCATGCATGCTGGTATCCGGTTCGACGCGCAGATCCTTCCTGCGCGCGGTGGGCTCCGGCGCGGCGGCCCTGTCCGCCGCGGCCTGTACCGGATTCGCGACCAGCGGCAACGGCGGCATGATCTTCCTGTCCACCCAGTTCCGTCCCGCCGACGAGGCCGAGCGGTTCCGTACCCTGCTTGCCGCCGCCGCGCCCGGCGTCGGCTACGTGACCATCGAGGAGAGCCCGTTCGCGAGCCAGGTGCGCAGCCAGGTCGACGCCGGCGCGACCAAGATCGGTCTGCTCGGCGGTCTGCACGGCGACCTCGCCCCGCTCGCCGACGGCTACCTGGAAGACCTCACCGGTCTGCTCGCCGACTTCGGCGCCCGCGGCTGGTCGGCGGAATACCTGAAACTCGCGAAGGTCGGCACCGACCGTACGTGGTACATCCCATGGGCCACGGCGAGTTACCTCCTCGCCGCGCACGCGGACGCGCTCGAACACCTGCCGCCCGGAGTCGATGCCGCGTCGCTGACCTACGACCAGTTCCTCGACTGGGCCGTCGCCGCGCGCCGCGCCAATGGCAATCGCCCCGTGCTCGGCCTGCCCGCGGGCCCCAAGGGCCTGCTGCACCGGTTCGTCCAGGGCTTCCTGCTGCCCTCGTTCACCGGCGGCCAGATCACCACGTTCCGCTCGAACGAGGCCGTGACGGCCTGGCAGTACCTGCGTGAGCTGTGGGCCAACTGCGTCCAGTCGAGCACGAATTTCGACTTCATGCAGGAGCCGCTCGACAGCGGCGAGGCGCGGATGGCGTGGGACCACGTCGTGCGCTTGGTCCACGCGCCCGAGCGCGACCCGCGCGACTGGCGGATGCTTCCTGCGCCGCGGGGCGCACACGGCCTCGGCTATATGGCCGTGATCGCCGGGCTCGCGATCCCCAGGGGCAGTACGGACCCCGAACTCGCGCAGCGGACGATCGGCACGCTCACCCGCCCGGAAACCCAACTGCGGCTGCTTCGTTCCAACGGCTTCTTCCCGGCGGTCGACGCGGCGATCCCCGCCGACCTGCCACCGGCCGTCCAGCTCGAGGCCGACGCGGTGCGCAAGCAGCAGGAGGCGCCCGGCGCCATTCTCTCGTTGCCGCCGGTGGGTCTGGGTCAGCGTGAAGGTGAGGTGAGCAAGGTCTTCAAAGACAGCTTCCGTTCGATCGTGCTGGACGGGGCGGATATCCGCGCCACGCTGGATCAGCAGGCCCGGGTGCTGCAAGGCATCCTCGACGAGCTGAAAGTGCCGTGCTGGGCGCCCGACCCGGCCGCACAGCTCTGCCGGGTGGGATGAGCCATGATGTCGCGTCTACGCTCCCCGTGGATCCTGCTGCTGCCGTCGATCGTCCTGATGTCGGCCCTGTTCGGCTGGCCGCTCGTGCAGGCCGTGCTCGAGGCGTTCCGTGGCGGCGACGGATTCACCCTCGCCAACTGGGACCGGCTGTTCGACGATCCCTACGTCCTCCCCGCGCTGCGCAACACACTCCTGCTGATCGCGATCGTCGTGCCGGTCCAACTGGTGCTCGCCGTCGCCATGGCGCTGCTCATGCAGGCCCGGCCGCGGTTCGCCGGCGGCCACTTCTACCTGTGGTGCCTGCCGCTGGCGATCTCCGAACTGGCCGCGGGCCTGGTGTGGCTGTCCATCTTCGACAACCGCGGCTACCTGAACTCGCTGCTGGTCGGCATCGGGCTCTCCGACGACGGCGTGCAGTGGCTCGGCTACCGGAACGCGGGCACCATGCTGCTCGCCGTGGTGGTTGCCGAGATCTGGCGCGCGACGTCACTGGTGTTCGTCATCGTGGTGGCGGGCGTGCAGATGATCCCGCGCGACTACGACGAGGCCGCGCAGGTGTTCGGAGCGAACCTGTGGCAGCGGCTGCGGCATGTGACGCTGCCGCTGCTGGGTCCGAGCTTGCAAGTGGCGCTGATCTTGCGGACCATCCTCGCGCTGCAGGCTTTCGCCGTGGCGCAGGCATTGACCGGCCGGGACTTTCCGCTGCTGGTCGGCGAGACCTACGAGTGGTACGCGAATCTGCAGAATCCCGCGGTCGCCAGCGCCGTCTCGCTGATCGTGCTGGCGATCTCGCTCGCTACCGCGGTGTTCTACCTGCGTGCCGTCCGGCAGCCGGAGCAGGCCCGATGAGTCGTGATCATGCGGCAGAGGGCCGCAGGAGGCGAGGAGCGCGATGAACTCGGCCGAGGCGCCGTCGCGGCGCGTGCTGCCACCCATCGACCGCGCACCCCTGCGCAGGCGCCGCCTGCGCGCGGTGGGGGTGCAGACGGCCTGCACTGCTGTAAGCCTGTTCATGGCGCTGCCGATCGTGCTCATCGGACTCGCCGCGTTGTCCTCCCGCGAGGCGCTCAACGAGTTCCCGAAGTCGCTGGTCCCGAAGGAGTTCTCCACCGAGACCCTGGTCTCGTTCTTCCGCGCGACCGGGACCCTTGCCGCATTGGGCAACTCGGTGCTGGTCGGCCTCTACACGGTGTTCTGGTCGCTGGTGGTCGGGGCGCCCGCGGGATACGCGCTGGCCCGCCATGCTTTTCGCGGCAAAGACACCTACCAGGTCTTCATTCTCTTCGTGCGCGCGCTGCCGATCGTGGTGCTCTCGGTGCCGCTGGCCACGGTGTTCCTGCGGATCGATGTGTACGACACGGTGTTCGCCGTGACATTGGTGCACACCACGCTCGCATTGCCGACCACCGTGCTCATCACGGCGAGCATCTTCGTCGCGGTGCCGCCGGATCTGGAGGAGGCGGCCCGGGTCTTCGGGTGCAGTCGATGGCAGGCCGCGCGCCGGGTCGTGGTGCCGCTCGCGCTGCCGGGTCTGGCGGCGTCATCGATCTTCACATTCGTCCTGTCGTGGAACGAGATCCTCGGCGCGACGATCGTGACGCTCGGGCACCGCACGCTGCCCGCGCAGGTGCTCACGGCGCTGGGTGAGGCGTCGACCGCGTACCGCTTCGCCGGTGGCTTCGCGCTGATCATCCCGGCGCTGGTGTTCATCTTCGTGATGCGGCGCTACCTGGTGAACATGTGGGGGACGACGCTCAGATGACAGGGGTTCGCTGATGGCCGAGGTGATTGTCCGGGATCTGGTGAAGACCTATCCCGGCGGCACGGCGCGTGCTACCGACGAGGTCTCATTGGAGATCGCCGACGGCGAGTTCATGGTGCTGTTGGGGCCTTCCGGCTGCGGCAAGACGACCTTGCTGCGCATGATCGCCGGGCTGGAGCTGCCGGACTCGGGGCAGATCGTGATCGGCGGCAAGGACGTCACCTACCTCGAACCGCGGCGGCGCAACCTGTCGATGGTCTTCCAGTCCTACGCGGTCTTCCCCAACAAGAAGGTCGCCGACAATATCGGCTTCGGCCTGCGCGTGCACGGTGTGCCCGCCGAGGAGATCCGGCGCAAAGTCGCCTGGGCCGCCGAACTGCTGCAACTCACCCCGTACCTGGACCGCTACCCGGCGCGGCTGTCCGGCGGGCAGCGCCAGCGTGTCGCGGTGGCGCGGGCCATCGTGATGGACGCCGACGTGCTGCTCATGGACGAGCCGCTGTCCAACCTGGACGCGCTGCTGCGGCTGTCGTTCCGGGCCGAGCTGAAACGACTCGTCGCGGAACTCGGCACCACGACCGTCTACGTCACCCATGACCAGGTCGAGGCGCTGTCGCTGGGCAACCGGGTCGCCGTGATGCGGGACGGATCGATCGTCCAGTGCGGCCCGCCGACCGAGGTCTACGACGACCCGGCGACGGAATTCGTCGGCGGTTTCCTCGGCAGCCCGCCGATGAACTTCCTCACCGGCGTGGTCTCCGCGGCGGAGGACGGGCCGCGGATCGACCTGGGCGGGCAATCGCTCGCCGTGCCCGCGGCGCTGTCGTCGTTCGAGGGCGGTGCCCTCCGGCTAGGTATCCGCCCCGAGGCCATCGTGGTGCGCGAAGGCCCCGCGGACGCGACGGTGCGTGGTGAACTCGAAGTGCTGGAGCCACTCGGCTCCTCGACCCTGCTCACCACCCGCGTCGGCGGTCAGACCGTGAAAGTCCAAGCGCCGCCGAGCTTTCGTGCGGCCGAGGGCGACCCCTCCGATCTCTACCTGCCACCCGAAGCGTGCCGTTGGTACGACCCGGAAACCGGAATGCTGCTGAACCTCGACTGATCCGCCACGGGGCGACTGCGGTACGGAGCCGTCGCGCCCGGTCGCGGCTGGTACCTTCGATCGGCGGTAATCCCGCGCGGATGAATCACCGGAAGGCGTCCGCGTGGGCCGTGGCCCACTGACCGAACGTCCGTGGCGCGCGGCCGATGACCTCTTCTACCGTCGGTCGGACGATGGATTCGTCGATGGCTCCGTTCACGTAGAAGTCGAAGAAGGCGTCCACGTACTCGACGGGGGTGGTGCGGAGCATGTCGGCGCGGGCCTCCTCGTCGCCGAGGCCCTGACAGATGAGGTCGCGGCCGATGGCCTCGGCCAGGATCGCGACCTGCTCGGCGGGCGTGAGCGGCTCCGGCCCCGTAGGCCAGAGGATTTCGCCGTGATGACTGTTGTTCCGCAGTATGGTGGCGGCTACCGCGCCGATGTCCTGCGGATCCAGAGCGGCCGTGCGCACCTCGGGGAACGGAGCGCGAATCACGTCTCCTTCGCGCAGCTGGGGGAGCCAGCGCAGCGCGTTGGAGGCGAAGGCGCAGGGGCGCAGAATGGTCCATGCCGCAGCGTATTCGGTGACTTCCTGCTCGGAGGCCATCATATAGCGGGTGACGGCATTGGAGGTGTCGCCGGTGCCCGCGGAAACACCCGACAGTTGCACGATGTGTTCGACGCCGGCCTTCGCGGCCGCCTGCGCGACCGCTGGATAACCGGGCAGCAGGAACAACGCACGTACCCCGTCGAAACTCAGGGTCTCCGGAGACGTGAGGTCGCCCGCCACGGCTTCCGCTTCCGGGGGCACGACTGCACGCTGCGGATCGCGCACCAGCGCGCGCACCTGCTCGCCCGCCGCGGCCAGGGCTTGCACAACTTCAGCGCCGACATTGCCGGTCGCTCCTGTCACGAGAATCATTGCGCTGATCCTTCCAGTTCCCAACGTTTTTCGTGAGACCGTTGCAGGTACCTGCAACGCCCTGTGCAACCTTCGCCCTCCATCCGGCGGAGGATCACGCTGTGAGATGTACGCCTATGCCGTCGAGGAGTCTGCCGAGCCCGAATTCGAACAGGCCCTCGGCGACAGCCGCCGCCTCTCCGATGGCGGAAGTCTTCGACGGCATCTGGAACCGCGCACGCGACCTGGACGAACTTCCGGTCTCACCCGTCGAGCAGCGGGTCTTGCGCGCGCTTACCCGCTACGACACCGACGACTCGGCGGCACGTGCGCTGAATGTCTCGGTGCGCAAGTTCCGCGGTCATGTCGCCGACCTGATGGACCGGCTGGGCGCACGCACCCGATTCCAGGCCGCCCTGCTCGCGAAAGGGCAGAAGTTGCACATTGCGCTGCAAGAACCTGCGGATCCATGGGATCCGGCGGCGGAGCCGACTGATGCAGCGGAGCACGAGCAACGCTCGCGTGCGGTAGGTCGCAGTTCGCGGCCGACTGCGCTGTGGAACGATGAGGCAAAGCGCCGGAACTGATGGTCTGCTATAGGTTTCGGACGAACACCAAGGCGCCGTGAGGAGGACCGATGGATGCCGAACGCACCGGCAGCAAGGTCGTTGACCCCGGCCGCTTCGATCCGGACACACCGAAGCGAGGGACCTCCCAGCACCCCGATCGTCGGGTGCCGGCGCGTGTCCACCGCACCATCTTGCGCGAACGCGTAGTGCCGCTGCTGGCAACAATAGTGGGATTGGCAGCCGTGCTGGCTGTGGCGATAGCTGGTACCGCAGTCCTGCTGATCGGATATGGCTATTTCGAACAGGGACGCGACCAGGCCGAGCGTGACAGCTGGTCACGCAAGATCGAGACTGCCATCCGGGCCCTTCCGGGGGTGACCGACGTGTCACACCGGTTCGAGCACTACAAGGGCAAACACTTCAACGCCGAACTCGACGTGCGGCTCAGGGACGACGCCACACCGGCCGAGGCCGCGTCTGTGGTGAGTGCCATGGGCGCTCAACAGCTTCCGCGGCGTTTCCAAGGCGACCCGACAGAGGTCACCATCGACCGGATGGCGGACACCTATTCCGCATACTGGCTTTTCGGCCGTGACGTGAGCACTGAAGCGAACGCCGCAGACAGCTGGGCGCGACTATGGGCCGCCGGCACCGAAGTGCACTGGTCCTCGCGCGGCGGTGACGCGAGCCGCATAACCAACGCCATCGACGTCCGAGCGGGCTCCGAGAGCGAACCTCACCGCGCCACCGCGGCGATGCGCCGAATCATCCGGGACTTCCCCGAACTGGCATCCAACCAGTGGACCGTATCCACCGTTCATGAGCGGGAGCGCGGGTTCACCAATCACTCGGAACGGCGCCCCGGGTCGTATCCCTGGCCCCATGATCGCCTCACCCCCCACCAAGAGCCCACCCCTCGCTTCCCGTCCGATGACGAACTCGACCTGTGGCAGTGGTTCCTGACCGATCAACCTTTCCCGTTCTTCGTTCGGGTATCGGTCTACGACCCGCCCTTCGAAGGCCGCGCACTGGGCGTCACCGTAGTCCCCCCTGTGGGTACGGAATTCAGCGCCGCGCAGACCACACAACTCGCCGATCTGCATCTTCCCTACCTGGCAGGCTCCGGCGCGGCGGTCGACTACACGATCTACACACCCAACGGCCCCGTCCACTCCTACGGCCCCTTTTTCGAGGTCGTGGTCGGCGGCTGCCAGACACCCGGGTACAACGTCTTACCGGAGTCGCAGCCCTACGTGCGTCAGTACGAACGCTGCTAGGCGTCGCCGCATGGCGGCGAGGTGAGTTGGATTCCGCCCAACCGCTATTGCGGCAAGCACTACGCGGGCCGCTGATACCGCGCTCACATCGGTGCGGTCGGCGAAGCTGACCAAACGTGAACGGCAGGTCGCCGGTTTGGTTGCGCAGGGACTCGGCAACAAGCAGATCGCAGCCGAATCGGTGATTTCGCCACGCACCGCGCAAGGACACGTCGAACACGTGTTGACCGAACTGGGGTTCAATTCCCGCGCTCAGATTGCTGTGTGGGTCATAGACGAATCCCGGCAAGAAAAGTCGTGAGCAAGGCTCGGTTTCGCCGCCACTCGATACCGGGGATGTCAGCGGTGCCCGTAGGGCAGAGGAACTCATGAATTCGCGACGAATGTATCGCGTCCCTAAGGAGATCTTGATCTCTTCGTGAGGTGTCCAGACCCATCGGACGGGGGAAGTGCACCCGCCCTGTCGAGTTCTAGCGTTGACAAAGTTTCCGCGCCTGTCGAGCAGCTGCGACGGCGCCGGTCGACGAACGCCACGGTCCGGTCTCGAAGAAAGACGAACGATGAAACGAAGTTCCGACGTCGACACCGGTCTCCCGGCCACACCTGCCGCCGATTCGGGCAGCGTGCGGAGGAGAATCGAAATAGTCCGGCGCTGTTCGGGGCACGCGCTCATCGTGCTCATGGCGGTGTTCGCCGTGACCGCGGGAGTGGTCGCGGCATCGCCGCCCGCGAGCGCCGATGCCGCGTCGATCACCGGTTCCTGGCCGGAGGACGATCGGACCGTGCAGGTGCGGGTGCATTCCGCGGCGATGGGGCAGGACATCATGGTGAAGGTGCTGCGCCCGGCGGACCGTTCGGTGCCGCGGCCGACGTTGTATCTGTTGAACGGTGGCGGCGGTGGTCAGGACAGCGCGACCTGGCAGAAGAACACCGACGTGCTGCGCTTTCTCGCCGAGAAAGACGTGAACGTCGTCCAGCCGGTGGGCGGGCGTTGGAGCTATTACACCGATTGGCGCGCGCCCGATCCGAAACTCGGTGTGTACAAGTGGAAGACCTTCCTCACCGAAGAGTTGCCACCGCTGATCGATGCCGAGTTCGGCACTACCGGGGTGAATGCCGTCGCGGGCTTGTCCACCTCCGGTACCTCGGTGCTCCAGCTGCCGATCGCGAAACCCGGTCTGTATCAGGCGGTTGCGGCCTACAGCGGTTGCGCGCAGATCAGCGACCCGATCGGCCGCGAGTTCGTGAAACTCGCCGTGGAGAGCTGGGGCGGCGGCGACACCGAGAACATGTACGGCCCGCCCGACGACCCGATGTGGGCGGCCAACGACCCGTACCTACACGCCGACCGATTGCGCGGTATACGGCTGTTCCTGTCCACGGGAACCGGAGTGCCTGGCATGTACGACGTCTACAACGGCGCCTACGCTCAGCCAGGGCCGCGCGGTTACCTCAACCAACTGGTGCTGGGCGGTGTGATCGAGGCCGCGGTGAACTGGTGCACGCACAACATGCGCGACCGCCTCGACTCCCTCGGCATCCCCGCCATCTACGACTTCCAGCCCACCGGGACCCATTCGTGGGGGTATTGGCAGGAAGCGCTGAAGAATTCGTGGCCCGTGTTGGCCGACGGACTGGGGCTGCCCCGCTGAGCCGAAGGCCGCGTGGGCTCCGGCGATCCGAGCCCCGAGGCGGCCTTGGCGGATACTGGCCCGCATGACCGACATCCTGGCGGATTCCCACCTCCTCCCGGCTGAGTTGCGGCCTTACCTCGATGCGCTGGTGCGACGAGCCCGCACCGTCTGCGGGCGTCATCTGACGAGTGTCTTCGCCGTGGGATCGGTCGCGCTCGCGGACTATCGGCACGGGCGAAGCGACGTGGACGTGGTCATCGTCGTCGCGCCGTCGCTTCCCGCGCGGGCATTGCGCGAACTGGCCGAATCGCTCGCGCACTCGTCGCTGCCATGCCCCGCGGCCGGTCTGGAACTCGTGGTCTACAACTCGGATTTCATCGCCGCATCGTCCAGCGCGGCCGGTTATCTCATGGACCTCAACACCGGCCCCCTGTTGCCGAACCGCGTCAGCTTCGATCCGGCGGACTCATCGGCCTTCTGGTACGTCATCGATCGCTCCATCGCCCACGAGACCGGACGCCTCCTGTACGGGACTCCCGTGCGGCAGGTCGTCGCGGCACCGTCACGGCGCGACGTTCATGCCGCGCTGCTGGCTTCGGTACGCGAACACGCTGGGGGAGAGGGTCATCTGGGTGACAACCGAGTGCTGAACGGCTGTCGAGCAGTAGCGTTCTGTCGCACCGGTCGCTGGCTGGCCAAACGCGAAGCGGCACAGATGATCGCGAAGTCCGAAGAAGACTTCGCCCCCCTCATCGATACAGCGCTGCGCAGCTTCGAGCACCCCCGCACGGCCGCATTCGCACTGCCCACCACCGACGTGCGAGCCTTTCTGGCGTGGGTGGGGGACCGCGTCGACGAAGCCGCGACTCAAACGCATGCTGATACGTAGACATGCGCATCTGAGCATTTGATCGCTGAACGCGACTTGGAGCGTCTGCGGGGGTTCCCGGAGATCAGCCGCGAGGAGTTGTTCCGGTATTTCACGCTGGCCCCGGCTGATCTGGCGTTCGTGGATCCGGGTCGTGGCCGGGGTCCGGCGGATCGGTGGGGGCTGGCGATTGCGTTGTGCACGCTGCCGTGGCTGGGGTTCGTGCCGGACCGGTTGACCACGGCACCGCCGGTGGCGGTGGCCCGGCTCGCCGAGCAGCTGCGGGTGGATCCGGTGGAGATCGGCTCGTACGGCAAGCGCGCCAAGACCCGCACCGAGCATGTGCGGCTGGCCGCTCAGTATCTGGGCTGGCGGGTGGCCGGGCCGCTGGAGTCGAAGGAACTGGACGAGTTCCTGCTGGCTCGGGCGATGGAGCACGATTCCCCAACGCTGCTGTTCCGACTCGCTTGCGAGTATCTGATCTCAGCACGGGTGATCCAGCCGGGCCCGGTCACGGTGGTGGAACGAGTCGCGCACGCCCGCCACCAGGCGCAGACCGAAACCTATGACCGGCTCGCGCACGAGTTCACACCCGCGCGCGGTGCACGGCGCTGGACGAGCTGCTGGTCACCGATCCCTTGCTCGGGGTATCGCGGTTGCGGTGGCTGTCGACCGGCCCGGTGGAGGCGTCCGCGCAGCCGGTGAGGGCCGAGGTCGACAAACTGGGATTCCTGCGCGGGATGGGCGCGGACCGCCTCGATATGTCGGTGCTGCCCGCCGAGCTACGCCGGTTCCTGGCCACAATGGGCCGCCGCCTGACCCCGCAGGCCCTCGAACGTCGTGACCCGCAGCGCCGCTACCCGATCCTGCTGACGGTGCTGGCGCAATCGGCCACCGACGTGCTCGACGAGGTGGTGGCGCTGTTCGACCAGGCGATTTCGGCGAAGTTCGGCCAGGCCGAGCGGCGCATGCGCCACGAGCTGGCCGAACGCGGCAAATCCGGTGAGGACCGCCAAGTCCTGCTGGACGAGCTACTGGCTATCGTCACCGATCCGCAGATCGGCGATGAGGAGATCGGCGGCTTGATCCGGGGCGATGCGATCGGGTGGGAGCGGTTGCGGGCTGCGATTGCGCAGGCCAAGCCCCGTCTTCCGCGCGACCACGGGCATCTGGCCGCGCTGGATTCGTCGTACAACTATCTGAGGCAGTTCACCCCGGCGGTGCTGTCCGCAGTGCGGTTCGCCGGCGGCACCGCGGCCACGGAGCTACTGAATGGACATGCTGCGCGAGCTGAACGCGACCGGCCGCCGCAAGGTATTCGACGAGGCACCGGCCGGGTTCGTGCCGACCAGGTGGCGCGGCTACCTCGAGGAGGCCCGAAAATCGGGCAGCGCCACCGCGTACCGGCACTACTGGGAGCTGTGTGTGCTGCTGGGGCTTCGGGACGGCCTGCGCAGCGGGGACGTCTACGTCCCGGGCTCGCGCCGCTACGCCGATCCGGCCGCGTACTTGCTCACCGCCGAGCAATGGACGCCGCAGCGGGCCGAGTTCTGCCGACTGGTCGGCAAATCCGCTGATCCCGGCGAAGCCCTGGCCGCGGTGATTGATGAGCTGCACGAGGCAGTCGGCGAGCTGGAGGAGGTGATATCCGATGGTGACGGGCCGGTGCGTGTGGACGAGACCGGGGATCTGGTGATTTCGCCGTTGACCGCTGAAGACGTTCCTGCCGAGACGGTTTCGCTCAAGGCTGAGCTGACCGAGATGCTGCCGTTCGCGCCGATCGTGTCGCTGCTGATCGAGTTGGACAAACGCACCGGCTACTTGGACTGCTTCACCCACGCCTCGGGCAAACAGACCCGCACCCCGGAACTCAAACGCAACCTCATCGCGGTGCTGCTGGCCCACTCGACGAACCTGGGGTTGACCCGGATGGCGGAGGCCTGCGGCATCTCCTACGACATCCTCGCGTGGACGGCGGATGGTATGTACGGGAGAAGACCCTGCGCGCGGCCAACCTGGCGATCATCGACTACCACCAGCGGCTTTCGCTGACCACAGTGTTCGGTGCGGGCACATTGTCCTCGAGCGACGGGCAGCGGTTCCCGGTGCGGGGCAAGTCGACCTCGGCGCGGGAGATGGTCATCCACGGCGGCCGGGTGCTGTCGACCTACACCCACGTCACCGATCAACACGCCACCTACGGCACGAAGATCATCGTCGCCACGAAACGCGAAGCACACTACGTGCTGGACGAAATCCTCGGCAGCGCCACGGATCTGCCGATCACCGAACACGCGACCGACACCCACGGCGTGACCCTGGTCAACTTCGGGCTGTTCGACCCGCTCGGCATGCAGCTCTCGCGCCGGATCCGGGACTTGGGGAAGATCACCCTGTTTCGAGGAACAGACCGAGCAAGCCTGGTGTCTGACCTTGGCCACGAACGCGGTCATCGCGTGGACCACGGAGTATTACGGGCTCGCCGTCGAGCAGATGCGCCGATCCGGGCGCCGCATCGACGACGAGGTCCTGGCGCACATCTCCCCAGCGCACAGCGAGAACATCAACTTCTTCGGCGCGATCGAGGTCGACATCGATGCAGAACTTGCCCAGCTCGATCCCACTGGGTACAGGCCGCTACGCGTGCGCGACACCCTTTTCTGACCGGGGCGCCGGGGCGCGCTCCGTCGATGACGGACCAGCCATGGTCGATGACGTGATCGGTCCGCGCGAATGGGTCCGGCCAGTGGCAGGTTCGCCGTGATACCCAGCACGAATGACAAGACCGTGGGTCTGCCCTGGCGAGTTACCAGAGCCCTGAGGATCTGCCGGACTATTGAACACGCGCGTACTTCGACTGCCCGGACGCCTTGGCGTTGAAAATCGGGCACGTCCGGATCATAGCCGCGGTGGGCGTTGCAGAGAACTCGCAAGACCTCTATCGGTTCCCATTGCTGGGAGGTCATGGATTTGGCAATGCCTTTTAGGCTGCGGCGAAGGCATGCGATGTGCGACGTACACGATTCAGCGAGCGGCGTCTGTCATTGCCCGTGACCGCGTGTCCGAGCCAATTATGGTCGTGCCCGGTAGACGAAATCGGAGGATGTGTGGCCGAACCTCATGATCGGCTGGATGAGGATTCGTGGGCGGTTCCGGCGAAATGGTGGCCCAGGGCAGCGCCTTTTCGGGGGCTGGGCCCGGCGCGACAGTTGACGTTTCGGCCGCGAACGCCTGTGACACCCACCGAGCTCGCCCCGTATCGCCAGGTGATCGAGGGTGCTCTGGCGTGCCCGCCCCGCGGTGGTGCGTATTGGCTTTCCGAGGCGGGGGCGGGGTTTCTCGATTCACGCGTATCCGCGAAAGGCGCAGCAGTTGTATGCGCTCTCGTGCACTCGGAGCCGCGCAGTCTAGCTGACACGTGGGTGGCCGAGTACGGGCTCGAATTCGCGGCGGAAGCAGCTGTGTGGATGTCCGGGGTGGGAATGTCGAGTTCGGTCGTATCGGGGTCCCGAGGCGGTATGTGG
Source organism: Nocardia sp. NPDC051900 (assembly GCF_044452545.1). Lineage (NCBI taxonomy): Bacteria > Bacillati > Actinomycetota > Actinomycetes > Mycobacteriales > Nocardiaceae > Nocardia > Nocardia sp. NPDC051900. The sequence goes on from NZ_JBITBU010000004.1 coordinate 223,933, forward strand.
AATCCTATCCATCTGACCGCGCCCGAGCCGAACGAACCAGGTCCATTACGTGCCTACAACGTGCTGCGGCGGGTTCGGGCGCACCTGGCGACTGCATCCGCAGAGCATTACCGGACCACCGTCCAAAGCCTCGGTACGCTGCGCGGCGATGCCGGCGGTCGAGGGACTTCCGGTCATATCGGTGATCTGTGGGTCCGGGTCGCCACGTCGTATCTGCTTCCGACCGAACAGGTCTGGATCGATGCAGATCTCGAGGCAATGACGATCGACAAGTTGCGCAGATCATCTCCGGGGCGGCACTCGCGCTGGTACAGCAACGATTTCGGGGCTTGGTCGGTTCCGTCTGATTCCTCGGATTCACTTGCCCTTCTAGCCGCTTCCGCCACCACCGCTGAGCAACTCACTCGCATCACCGAAGTGGCCGAGCCAGCACGCCTTTTTCGTCATGTGTACAACATCGCGACCCAGGTAGGTCCCGCCGCCGCCGACGTCATCGCGGCGATGCTGGATGCCAGGCTTCATGCACCCTACGGTTGGGGCGCTGACCGAGACTCCACGGGCGAGCTCGCCGACATGCTGTCCCGGTTTCCGACCGACGTCGCGATGGAGCTGCTCCAGGCTCGCACCGACAACGGGTTGGTGTTCGGTGCGCTGTCCAGATCCGCGGGCCGGTTCCCGCGCCGGGCGAGGAGGCTGCTGTCAGCCGATCCCACCCGGAGGGCGTCGGCTCATATTGTTCGGGCGCTCGAACGTCGAGAACAGCAGTTCATCAGCGATGCGTCGGCTCACCAGTGTGGTCAATCCGTACATCGACGCAACGCCGAACCGCACGAACTGCCGGATGTCCTGGCGTCGCCGCCCTGGCGTCGCGCACCTTCGCGGGCACAGCACCTTTCCCTCGAAAAACGCCCCGACCGCCCGCTGCGGCTCGACTGGCGGCCAGGCGAACGGGAGCGGTGGGCCGCGACGCCGGTAACAACGGGGTGGTGGTATGAACACGAAATGCTCGAGGTGGCCGGCAGCGCCCGGAGCATCGAGGATTACCGTCGCTCAGTGCAGGACGTCGACCAGGAGCCCTTCGTCCTCGCACTGATATCCGACGACATCGCGCATCCGATCCTGCGAGAATTCCAAGTCCCGCGGGCAGTCCACTCACAGGTAATTTTTCAACGCATTTTGGGAAGGTTCGGTGCCGATGCCCTCGATGCGGTCGTTGCGACGATGGCGCAACATCCGTTGCGGATGGCTCCGGTCATGGAGCCCGTCGACGGCAGTCGTGTAACCGTGCTGATGATGCGCTGCCTCGGGTTCCGCCGGACCACTCGTGCCGCGGCCGCTTGGTGGCAGCGGCATGCCGACACGGCAGTCGAAGACCTGATTCCGATTGTGCTGAGTCGGTACGGCAGCGATCGCATACTTGCACAGCACGCGCTCCACACTATTGCCCAAATGGGTCACCGCAGCGCAATCGACAGCGCCGCAGCAGATTACGGCGAGCAGAGCCGCACAGCCATCTCCGCGATGATAGGCGACGATGCGATATTGTCTGCGCTGCCCCATCGCATTCCTCGACTACCGACGTGGCTCGTCCCTACCCTGCTTCCTGCCATCTTGCTACCAGACGGCAGCGCAGCGCTGCCGGAATCCGCGGTGGAAGACTTCTGCACGATGCTGGCGATATGCCGCCCCGAATGGCAATACACCGGAGTTCGGGTTGTCGCGGAAACGGTGGACCCGACGGCGCTCGCGGAGTTCGCATGGGGCCTATACGAGGCTTGGATGTTGGCCGGTTGCCCCCACCGAGACAACTGGGTGTTGCATGCGCAAGGCCTTATCGGGAATGCAGACACGGCGCGCCGACTATGTCAGCAGATCCTCAAGGGCGGGTGGCGGATCGGAGAATCTTCCCGCGCTGCACTCGACGCGATCACCGCTATCGGCGGTGATGAGGCAGTCACCTGTCTGCGTGCCATCGCCTCGAGCTCATCCAGTGGTTTGGCTCGCAAGGCAGGACACCGGATCCGTGAGCTGACCGGCCCAGGCAGCCTGCTTTGAAAGCAGTGCGCATCGACGAGTCTAACCAACAGGCGCGTCACCTGGTACATGAAGCGTCGCTACCCCCGTTGCTCCCGCGTTTTGAAGTGCCGGACGGTGAGGAAGTCAACCGCAGCCGGAGTGGGCGGAAACGAAACGTTTCCGACCCACACCAACCCTCACCCGCAGCGACCCACAAATCCGCAGGTCGACGAACCTCGCCAGTGGGTCATACCTCGTGTGCGGAATCTACGGGACGAAAACCCGGCATGTCAGCCCTTTGTGGGACAGTTGCGGGCATGGCACGGTTCGGATACGCGCGAGTCTCCACCCGCGGGCAGAAAAACGACTCCCAGATCGACGCCCTCACCGCCGCGGAGTGAGAACGGATCTGGGTGGACAAGGCCTCCGGCAAACTCGCCCGCCGCCCGGAATGGGACAAATGCTTCGAACACCTACGCCGCGGCGACGAACTGGTCATCACCCGCCTGTCACGGCCATTCCGGTCGGTACGGCACATGACCGAACTCGCCGCCGCACTCGACGAACGCGGCATCGACCTCATCGTGCTCAAACAAGGCATCGACACCACCACCCCGCCGGGCGGTTCCTGTTCCACGTCATCGCCGCCATGGACGAGATGACCGCCGACCTCATCAGCGAAGGAACCCTCGAAGGCCTGCAATCCGCACGAGCCCGCGGCCGGGTCGGTGGCCGGCCACCCGCCCTGACCGGACTGCAGGCGCTCAAGGCCTGCGAGATGTACGACGAGACCGACGAACACGGCAAACGCCGCTACACCGTCGCCCAAATCGCCGAAACCTTCGGCGTCTCCCGCAAAACCATCTACCGCCACCTCGACCGAAACCACCCATAACCAGCAGTTAGGCCATATCCGTCCGATTTTCGGCGAATACTTTTCGGCGAATACTACGGCGACCCGGGAAAGACGGACGCGCTAACTCTCCGCGCTCGCGGTGTAGTGCACCCGCACCGGGACGTCGTCGGCCCAGGGCTGGCGGGTCACCATGTCGGCGACGCGCACTTCGCCGCGTTCGAACTCGCCCGTGGCCGCGTCGACGAGGCGGTATTGCTGGGTCTGCCGGTGGATCGGCTGGGCGTCGAGGAGGACGACGCGGACTTCGCCGGGTTCGAAGTGGCAGCGGCGGTGCATCGCGGCGATGAGTTGTTCGTTGTGCAGGTGGCCGTCGCCGAAGTTCCAGCCGACGGCGGTGCTGCAGATGCGTTCGCCGTCGGTGATGGTGTACTCGTCTTCGTGGCCGGGTGGCATAGCGCGGTGGACGAGCGTGAACAACGCGCGGCCGTGGGTGTTCATGGCCCGGAAGGCGTACCCGAGGTACATCGGGATCTGCGCGCGATCCTTGCCGTAGAACCGCTCCAGCTGGGCCTGCGGCATGCCGGCTATCGCGACGATGCCGGTGCCGATCTTCGCGGCGGCCGAGGGTTTGACGCACCACATGGTGGTGTCCCAGTTCCCGGCGTAGTAACGCATGCCGGGTAAGAAGGAGATCTTGCGCGGGAACAGATTCCCGGCGATCACGATGCCTGCGATCACGACGAAGAGCACCGCCACGGGCACGGGGTTGCGCACACTGCTCGGACCGAGATCGGCGTGCGCGACGAACAACGTGACGACGCCGAAGATCATGAAGACGTTCCACTCCAGCGGGACGCCCATGGGAATGGCGGTGAGGATCGTCAGGTGGAAACACACCATCGCGATGGCCGCGATCGCCGTGGGCCAACCGCCGTGGGAGAAGAACAGCACCAGCGGAACGCACATCTCGACGACCGTGCCGCCGTGGGCGAAGACGCGGGACAACCGTCCCGGCCGCAGATCGTCGGGGAAGCGTTCGAAGAACGCGCGCTTGAGCGGCTTCGGCCGGAACACCGGACTGTTGGACATCATCGTGGACACCACGAAAGGGAAGTGCTTGTTGAGTTTCGAGGTGGCCGCGCCCATCCAGATCACGACGAAGACCACCTTCGCGGCGACGATCGAATCGGCACCGGGGAGAAGGAAGACGACTGTGAGGGTGGCGTACACCTCGCCCCGGGCGGCCAGGAAGATCACTTTGTCCCGCAGCCCGAGTACCGCCAGCAGCCCGAGGACCACCGCCACCTGCCAGTGCGGCAGCAAACCGACGGTGGTGTCCAGCTCCGGTATCGGTCCGGTTCCGTCGGACAGCAACGCGACCGCTGCCGTCGCCAGCAGCGCCGCGTACAGCGCGACGTCCACCGGCGTGCGGTTGTCGCCCTTGGTGAGCGGTATCCGCCCCGGCCACGGTGGCAGCCGGATCGTGTTGGGGCGCAACCAATACAGGATCGAGCCGAAGGGCGGGAAGTACCGGTTGTTCAGCGGGCCGAACCCGCACCCGAGGCCGACCACTTCGAACAGCAGCGTGTACAGCACGACCTTCTGGAAGACGATCGGCTCCGACCACCAGGCGCCGACGTCGGTGAACCCGTCGATACCGTTGGTGGTCAGCGCGATCGACCAGCCACCGAGCACGTAGAGGCAGATCTTGCCGACGTAGAACAGGTGCAGCACCGCCGGAGTCCCGAAGCCGACCTCGGCCCAGTGCCGGGCCATGGGACGGATGCGCTCGGCGCGCGTGCCCTTGCTCCATTCCGCCATATCGACCACCGGCAGGTCGGGCTCGAGAAATCCCATCAAGCACGCTCCGATCGCGAACGCCCGGGGTACGGTCCGGACCCCGAGGTTCCCGATACGGTGACAGGTGAGGCAGTTGCTGTCAACGACTTCCTTTGTCGCGCTCGTCGATGGGGAAGGGCAAGATCGAAGCCATGGATCCGACCCCGACAGCGCCGCTACCGAGGAGCATCGACGAATTCCGTGTGCTCGCGCATTCCCGCTTGGCCGCATTCCCGCGCATCGAGGTCGCCGACCTGCCCGGTGTGCGCCGCGCGGCGGTGGTGCTGTGCGTGGTCGAGGAGCCCGGCGGCCCGCTGTCGGTGATCGTCATCAAGCGGGCCTATCGTGGCCGCAACGCCGGACAATGGGGCCTGCCCGGCGGCCGGCTGGACGAAGGCGAGACCACCGAACAAGCCGCCTTGCGCGAACTGCGCGAGGAACTCGGCCTGGACGCGCGGCCGAGTGATCTGCTCGGCGCACTCGACGACTTCCCGGCGGCCTCCGGTTTCACGATCACGCCCCTCGTTCTGGCGCTGAACGACGCGACCCGGTTACGCCCGAATCCGGATGAGGTCTACTCGGTGCATCTGGTGGATCTGGCCCGGGTGGCCGCCGAGGACACCCCGCGCTGGGTTCGGGCCGAGGACGCGGTACGGCAAGCGGAACTGCGCGACGACACCGCGCCTGCGGGCGAAGCGGGCCTGTTGCAGATGCGGCTCGGCCCTAAGATGACCATTCACGCACCCACCGGCGCGCTGCTGTGGCAATTCCGCGAAGTGGTCCTGCTCGGCACGGACCCTGACGCGGCCAGAGTCGCCCACTTCACCCAGCCGGATTGGACCCATCGCTAGTTCTCGACGGCGTGACCGTCCAGCCGCGTCGAGGACTCACCGCCTCCGGGGCGATCTCCTCGACCAGGTCGAGGCCCGCCGTGCCGAGTAACGCGTGCATGTGAGCCTGCGACCACCCGCGGATCCGTAGCGGCGGTTCGTCGCGTTCGGTGAAGATCGCCGTCCCGTCGGCACAGACCTGGGCGGGCAGCCCACGCTGCGCGAGCCGATGCGCGTCCACCCAGGTGAAGACGCAGGTACCCGAGTCGCCCAACCGGGTGCGAATCCGGGTCAGCAGGGCCGCGTGGTCGCGTACATAGCCGAGGAGTTCGCCGACCGCGGAGATGAACGGGTAGTCGGCGTCGGCGTCGTCGAGGAACTCCATCGCGGACTGCCGTCGATAGTCGACCAGAGGACTGTCGCGGTATCTGGCCTTCGCCAACGACAGCATGCGCGCGGAGATGTCGACGAGGACCACCTGTCGGCCTGCCCGGACGAACGCCGCGGCCTCACGCCCGGAGCCGGAGCCGAGGAAGAGCGCGGGGGCGCCAGCACAGCCCGCGAAACGGGACAGCGCCGCGAGAACCGCGGCGTCGAACCGCGCGGGCGGCAGATCCCAGCGCGCGTGGTCGTGCGCATCCGCGACGGCGTCGAAGGATTCGGCACTGCCGGTCATCGGCGCAGCCGTCGGATGTCGTCGAGGATCGCGGCGATCTGGCGCGCTCGGTAGGCGTCGAGGTCGCGAAGTTCGGGGGGTTCCGGACCCAGCCCGAGACGTTCCTCGAAGGCGAAACGGCAGCGCATCAGCCGCTCCAGCGCGCCGTCGCTCCACTGCTCGTGATCGGCTTCCCGCGCGACGGCCGCTCGGTAGATCCGATCGACGTCCGGTTCGGTGAACCGGTAACCCAGCGGTGCGAACGACGTCGACGGCTCGGCGATCACCTGGGTGCGAAGTTCCCTGTGGGCGAGGGTGTTGCGGAACGGGATCAGCGTGGTGAGGCTGAAGGACCGGTACAGCCGGTGTTCGTCGAGCCAGCGCAGGCTTTCGTCCAGCTCGTCGAGTGTGCTGCGCGGCTCGAAGACGATCAGCGAAGCGACCAGACCCACGTCCCGTTGCCGCAGGCGGCGCACCATCCTGGACAACTCCTCCGGTGTCGTGCCCTTTCGCAGTCGGCGCCTCGGCTGATCGTGGACTTGATCATCAGATCCGGGGCGGCTCGCGGAGCTCTGCCCAGAGCGGAGTTCGGCGGCCGTCTGCGGTGCCAGGCGGCTGATGACCCCCTCGAACGGCGCGTAGAGCAGGTGGCCGTCGTCGACATCGACGACGAACACCTCCTCGGCGATCTTGAACCGGCCGTCGGACATCAGAACACCTTGCATTCCCCGACGCACTGCGCGCACATGCGATTGTCCTGAACGGTGGGTGCGCCGATCCGCACCGTGTGCGCGGGTTCTTCGCCGGGTGCGCAGCAGAATTCCGCCGAGTCGAACAGGAGATTCAATGTGACGCGGTCGGATTTGATGTCACCGAGCAGAGTTTCGGACATGGTCGCGCTCCCGTTCAGATTTCGATTCAGGAAATACCGGAAAAACAGTACCGAGCCGGACACGGTCGCGCCGTCGATCGCTTGGACGGCCTGCCGCGGAAATGGCGTGTCGCCCGCGTGCCCGGAGAATTCATTCGGCCGAATGTCGTTCGTTCGCCCGACTGCCGATCGGCGCCGGATATGTTATTGCGGGTACTGGGTGATGGCCCACTCCGAGCCGGTCCTGCGTGCGGAAAGTCTGCGCGTGGGTTCCACGAATTCGACGACCGGTTCGTCGGTGTCCGACAGTGTCACGCCCAGCCGGCCGTTGCCGAAAGTCGCGCCGGTGAGGCCTTGCACACAGTCCACGAGATGGCCGTCGGCCCGGATATGGACCCGGAGCGCGGGATTTCCCAGCCACAAGTCGTGGTTCTGCACCAAAGTGGCCGCCAGCGCTCCGGTTTGGCCGACGCGAGCGCAGCGCTCGCCGTGGAAATTGTAGGCGGGGCGGGCCAGCACGGCGGCCAGTGTCCGGTGGTCGAGCTGCCGTTCGACGAACCGGCGATCCAGCCGCCGCGTGGACGGCACGCACTCCCAGCGCCAGTTGTACCTCTTGATGTCGAGCACCGGTGAGTTGTCCACGAAATCCAGCCACTCGAAAGAGATTTCGGTGCCTCGGATGTCGAGCACCCGGCTCAGGGTCATGCCCAACAGGTTGGGCCTGCACGACGACCGGATCGAGAAGGCGCCCTGCGCGTGGCGCGTGCCCGGGCTGCCCGTCAGCACCTCGGGATCGGCCAGATGGAACACCGCGATCACGTAAAGGTGATCACCCGGCTCGATTCCGTCCAGCGCCGCCAGATACCGTTCATCCAGCACCACCCGGGACGGAAGCCCTTCGGAGGGAACGTCATCGATCGTCGGCGCGGCGCAGCGCACCACGCCGATCGGGGCGAAAGCGGGCAGGGTCGGGGCAACCGGGGTCATGCTGTACTCCTGGGATCAGTGGAATTCGGACGCACCAGCGGGCAGCCGCGCGTATTCGCGGCGGATCAGATCGGCGATCACCGCGTCGGGCGCGGGTTCCCTTCGCTATCGCTGCCACCCGCTCCAGCAACGCGGCGGCTCCGTCGAGGTCACCGCGGGCGGTTGTGCACCGCGCGATGTTCACCGCGAAGTGCAGCTGCTTACCGGTGAGATATCGGTGGCCGTATTCCGAGGCCAGTCTGTGACAGGTGTCCAGCGCGGCGCGTAACCGGCGCTCGGCGGTGTCGTGGTCGCCGTCGTGGAATCGCAGCAGAGCGAGCACGGGCAACGCCTCGACGCGAACGACGGCGGTCAGTTCCCGATCCGGCCGCGGCAGGTGCGCGCCGATCTCGTCCATCGTGTCGATGCCTTTGGAACGAGTTGCTGTCCTCGCCGGGAAGCGGCTGCGGGCCCGGCTTCCCGGTATCGGATGAGTCTGGCCGCGCGGGCACGAAAAATCTGTCCGACGATCGGAGGACAGATCACACCGAACTCGGTGCGCGCCGCCGTACTCGGTTTGCTACCTTGAACGTCGTTCAAGTTCTAGGCGGAGGGTTGTCGTGGAGGGTGTCGAGAACTCTCGGGAGCCGAGGGCCGGTGTTTCCGCGCGGGATATGGCGCAGATCGCCGTCTTCGCGGCGCTGATCGCGGCGCTGGGCCTGCCGGGCGCCATCACCGTCGGGTTCAGCGGTGTGCCGATCACGGTGCAGACCCTCGGCGTGATCCTGGCCGGTGCGGTGCTCGGGGCGCGCAAGGGAACGGCGGCGGTTCTGGTTTTCCTGGCGCTCACGATGATCGGCGTGCCGCTGCTGTCCGGCGGCCGTACCGGTCTGACGGCGCTGGCCGGTCCCAGCGCCGGGTACCTGATCGGCTGGATTCCCGCGGCGCTGTTCATCGGGCTCGGCACCGCCCGCATCCTGCCGAAATACCCGATCGTGCTCGGTCTGCTGATCAACGCCGTCGGCGGTCTGCTGATCATCTATTTGTTCGGCACCGTTGGCCTGCTGCTGCGCACCGATCTCGGCGTGCGGGCCGCCGTCACCACAAACTTCGCGTTCATTCCCGGCGACCTGCTCAAAGTCGTCGTCGCGACCGTGGTGGCCAAGGGAGTGCACCGCGCCTATCCCGGTGTGATCCGTGCCTAGTCCCGAACTCGGCGGCGCGGCCGACGCGCCTGCCGTCGACTTCGGTGGCCGCCGCTTCACCTACCGCGAACTCGACCGTGCGATCGAGCGGTGGATCGCCGACAACCCGGACGAGCACGTCTACGACGCCTCGGCCCTGCCGGTTCCGGACGCGCTGATCCGCGTCTGCGCCGCGGCCCGGCGCGGCATCCCGGTCTTCGTCGAGAATCCCGCCGCGCGCCCGCACCGTACCGGCATCCCGGCTGGGGCGTTCCTGCTGGTGGCGACCTCGGGCTCGACCGGCCGTCCCCGGCCGCTGGCGCGCACGGCAGCCTCCTGGTACGACAGCTTCCCCGCGTTCACCGCGATCACCGGTGTGGGGGCGTCCGACCGCGTACTGATCACCGGTCCGTTGCACGCGACCATGCATCTGTTCGGTGCGTTGCACGCGTTGTGGCGCGGCGCGTGCGTCACCGACGACCGGTCGCGAGCCACCGTGGTGCACGCGGTGCCCGCCGTACTGCGTGAGGTGGTGGCTGCCTGCCCGCGCCTGCGCACCGCGATCGTCGCGGGCATCGCGCTCGACGACGGTGCGCTGGCGGCGGCCGGCCGCGTGGATGTCGTCGAGTACTACGGGTCCTCGGAGGTCTCGCTGGTGGCGGCGCGCCGTGTTCCGGAGCCGATGCGGCTGCTGGACGGGGTCGAGGCCGAGGTGCGCGACGGACTGCTCTACGTCCGGTCGCCCTACCGCGTGCTCGGCGCGCCCGACTGGTTCGGCGTCGGTGACCTCGCCGAACTGGGCCACGACCGTGAACTGACCGTGCTGGGCCGGGGCGACTGCGCGATCAACGTCGGCGGCACCGTGGTGGTCGCCGAAGAGGTGGAGCGCGTTCTCGAAGCGCTCGACGGCGTCGCCGCGGTGGCGGTGATCGGCTCGCCGCACGCGGTGTTCGGGGAAACCGTCACGGCCGCGGTGCAGTTGGACGGACGCGCCGGGCTCGACGAGGTGCGGTCGCGAGCACGCCGCGTGCTGGCGAAGGAGGCGATGCCGCGCCGGTGGGTGCCGCTGCCCGCATTGCCGCGCACCGCCGCAGGGAAGGTGGCCAGGGGCGAACTGAAAGACTTGCTGGCATGAGCCCGGTTCCCGTCCTGGTAGCGCCGCGCCGCACGCCGATCGGCAACGCGGGCCACGGATTGTCCGATCTGACCATCACCGACCTGGCCGCTCCCGTGCTGCGCGAGGTGCTGACATCGCTGCGCGGCGCGGGCATCGACGCCGACGTGGACGACGTGGTTCTCGGCAACTGCCTCGGGCCCGGCGGTGATCCCGCCCGGGTCGCCGCCTTGCGTGCTGGGCTGGGCGTGCACGTTCCGGGCGTCACCGTCGATCGGCAGTGCGGTTCGGGCCTCGACGCGGTGATGCAGGCGGCGTTGCGGGTGCGCAGCGGCGCGGACGAACTTCTCCTGGCCGGCGGGGTCGAATCGGCCAGCACCGCCCCGTGGCGCTTCTGGCCGCCCGCGGCGGACGCCGAGCCGGTGCGATACACCCGCGCCCCCTTCGCGCCACCGGGCTTTCCCGATCCGGACATGGGTGCGGCCGCCGACGATCTCGCGCGAGCGCGCGGCATCAGCCGGGAGCGGCAGGACGCCTACGCGGCCCGCTCGCACACGCTCGCCGCGGCCGCCGACTTCACCGCGGAGATCGTGCCGGTCGGCGGCGTGCACCGGGACGAACGCATCCGGGAGGGAATGACCGCGGCCCGGCTCGCGCGCCTGCGTCCCAGCTTCGGCGTCGACGGCACCGCCACCGCGGGCAATTCCTGCGGCATCTCCGACGGGGCGGCGGCCATGGCGGTCACCACCGAGGCGATGGCCGCCGGGCTGCCCGCTCTGCGGATACTCGGCTGCGCGGTCGCCGGATCAGACCCGGCGTACCCGGGCCTCGGTCCGGTACCCGCGATCCGAAAACTGCTGCGTCGGACCGGTTTCGGTGTAGCGGACCTCGGCGTCGTCGAGATCACCGAAGCCTTCGCGTCGGTGGTCCTTGCGGTCGCCGACGAGCTGGGCCTGGACGAGTCCACGATCTGCCCGCAGGGCGGCGCCATCGCGATGGGGCACCCGTGGGGAGCGTCCGGGGCCATCCTGCTGGTGCGCCTGGCGAGTCAGATGCTGCGTGCGGACGGCCCGGCGCTCGGCCTCGCGGCTTGCGCCATCGGCGGCGGGCAGGGGATCGCGGTCCTGGTGGAGCGAGTGTCGTGAGTGAGATCGTCTTCGACTCGGTGAGTCACCGCTTCGGCGAGCGAAAGGTGCTGCGCGACATCGACCTGCGGATCACCGAGCGCCGCGTGGGCGTCATCGGGTCGAACGGTTCCGGCAAGTCGACGCTGGCGCGCATGATCAACGGCCTGCTGACGCCGAGTTCCGGCACGGTCACGGTGGACGGTGTCGACGCGGCCCGCAAGGGCGCGCAGGTGCGACGGAAGGTGGGGTTCGTCTTCACCGATCCCGACACCCAGATCGTCATGCCCACGGTCGCCGAGGATCTCGCCTTCTCACTGCGGCGGACCGGCCTGAGCAAGCAGGAGATCGCGGCGCGCGTGCGGGAGATCCTGGAACGATTCGGGCTCGCCGGTCACGCCGAGCACCCCGCCCACTTGTTGTCCGGCGGCCAGAAACAGCTGCTCGCCCTCGGCGCGGTCCTGATCCGGCGACCGGAGGTGATCGTCGCCGACGAGCCGACCACTCTGCTGGACCTGCGCAACGCCAGGGTCGTCGCCGACGCGCTGGACGCGGTGGATCAGCAGGTGATCGTCGTGACGCATCAGCTGTCGCTGTTGGAGAGCTTCGAACGCGTCATCGTGATCGACGACGGGGCGGTGGTGTTCGACGGAACGCCCGGCGACGCCCTCGCGGCATACCGGGCGTCGGTCGAATGATCGGCCTGTACCGTCCGGGCGATTCGCCACTGCACCGGATACCCGCCGGGGTGAAGCTGGTGCTGCTGCTGGCGTCGATCGTGGCGACCACGGTATTCGTGCGCACTCCACCGCAGGTGCTGGCCACCGGGGCGGTGGTGGCGGGACTATTCGCGGTAGCCGGGATTCCGTGGCGGGTCGCTGTGGCCCAACTGCGTCCGCTGGTGTGGATGCTGTTGGTCATCGCGGTTTTCCAGGTGCTGATCACCTCGCCCGCGCGGGCCGCGGTGGTGTGCGGCTTGCTGGTGGTCTCGGTGGCGCTCGCGGCGCTGTTCACCCTCACCACCCGGGTGAGCGACCTGCTCGACGCCGTGACCCGGTGGCTCGGACCGCTGCGGCGGGTGGGTGTCGATCCCGAGCGGATCGGCCTGCTGCTGGCGCTGGCCATCCGGTGTGTCCCGCTGCTGGCGGGGATCGTGCACGACGTCGCCGAGGCCCGGCGCGCTCGCGGCCTGGAATGGTCGATGACGGCGCTGGTCACGCCGGTGCTGGTACGCGCGCTGCGGACGGCCGACGCGATGGGCGATGCCCTCGCCGCCAGGGGAGTGGACGATGACTGAACTGCTCGCCGCGCGGATCGCTCGGCGGGCCGCGGCGAATCCCGCGGCGAGCGCCGTGGTCTCGGGACGCGAGGTGGTCGACTACGAGCGGTTCTGGTCGAAGGTCCTGCGCACCGCCGCCGGGCTCGACGGCATGCGCCGGGTGGCCGTGCTGCCCACGTCCGATGTCGAATCCCTGGTGACGGTGACCGCGGCGATGCACGCCGGGGTGAGCGTCGTCCTGCTGCACCGCCATCTGCTGCCCGATCAGTTCGGCCGTGTCCTCGCGCTGGCCGAGCCGGGAGCCGTCGTCGCGGCGCCGCACCAGCACCGGCGGTTGCGGCGGCTGGGATTCGACGGCGTCGTACGGACCGCCGCCGCGTTGGCATCCGATGCTCCGGCGGCCGGGGCGCGACCGGAGGCCGAACTGTTGGTGGGCATCACCTCCGGCACCACCGGTGAGCCGAAGCTCTTCGTGCGCGATCAGCGGTCGTGGGCCGCCACGCTGGATCGCTCCGATGCCACCTTCGATATCGGCGCCGGAGACCGGGTCTCGGTGCCCGGCGTGCTGGACCACACGCATTTCCTCTACGGCGCGTTGCACGCCTTGACTCGCGGTGCGACGGTAGACCTGCGACCGGTGGTCGACGCACTGAACGACGGTGCGACCCAACTGTATTCGGTGCCGACGATCGCGTGGGACGTGGTGCGGGCGGGAATCGGCCAGGTCGGCGGCGTCCGGGAGGTGCTGTCCTCGGCGGCCCGGTGGCCGCTGGCGGGACGGCGAGCGTTGCGGGAGGTCCTGCCGAACGCCTCGCTCGTGCACTTCTATGGTGCGTCCGAGCTGAGTTTCGTGTCCTACGACCGTGGGCTCGGCAGTGCCGACGAGAAGTCGGCGGGCGAACTGTTCTCCGGTGTCGAGGCGTGCGTCCGCGACGGCCTGGTGTACGTGCGCAGCGACATGCTGTTCGACGGCTACCTCACCGCGGACGGCGTGGCAGGCGGTCCTGTCGACGGCTGGATGACGGTGGGCGACCGGGGCGAGGTGATCGGCAACCGCCTGCGGCTGTTCGGCCGGGACAGCGAGATGTTGATCCGGGCGGGCCTCAACGTGGAACCCGCCGCCGTCGAAGCGGCGCTCACGGCGATACCGGGTGTCGCCGAGGCCGCCTGCATCGGCGTACCCGACGCGCGCATGGGGGAAGCGCCCGCGGCGGCGATCGTGCTCGGCGCGGGCGCACCGGAAGCCGACGAGATCTGGCGGCGGCTGCGCGCGACCTTGCCGAGCCCGAGTATGCCGGTGCGGATTCTGGTCGTGGACCGGCTGCCGCGTACGCCGCGGGGCAAACTGGATCGGGCGGCGCTGGCCTCGACGTTGGCCGCGCACCGCCGTGTCGGCCGCCCTGAGGTCGATCGCTGATCACCGGAGCGCGAAGGGACGGTGGTACGCGCTCGTCACCGACCGCGCGGCCCCTCAGCTCCGCCGGGATGTGACCCCCTTCGCCGGGCCACCGAAGCGCAATCCTCTGCGCCTCATGCGACCTTCCCTTGACCGGGACGATAATCGTCGCGGCGCCGTCGACGTGGAAGCCGACGGCACACAGATCACCGCGACGCGTCTATCCGACGATCGGCGGGCTGATCCACCGCCGGGGCCGAGCTGCTCGATTCCGCCGACGACGTACCGAACCACGTCAGGTAGAACAGGATCGCCAGCGCGCCGAGCGCGCCGAGGATCACGATGCCGGACGGCAGCGGGTGCGTTGCCATCGGCACGGCGAAGAAGCGGATGCACAGCAGCACGCCGGTGCAGACGCCGACACCCATGGCCACGATCCGGACGCGCTGCTGATCCCAGCCCCGATCCGGCTCGCGCAGCACGGATTCCACCGTCAGGCACAACGCCGCGCCCACGACCAGGTCGATGCCGTAGTGCGCGCCCAGGCCGAGCGTCGCGACAAGCGTGCACACCAGCCAGAACGCCCCGCCCCAGCGCAACCACAGCGGGCCGCGCCGGGAGTGGATGAACAGCGACAGCGCCCAGGCGGTGTGCAGCGACGGCATGCAGTTGCGCGGCGTGATGCCGTCGAAGCGCAGCGCGTCGATCGAGGACGGAACGGTCGGAACGACGTCCGGCCAGACGTCGGCGATCTCGAAGCCGAGTCCCTGCGGTCCGTAGGCGAGCACCGGCCCCACCACCGGGAAGACGACGTACCAGATAGGCCCGACGAGGCCGAGGGTCAGGAACGTGCGCACCAGGTAGTGCCGTGGCCACGCGCTGGTCGTCACGCCGCGTAACTGCCAGGCCGCGACCAGGACTGCCGCCAGCGGAAGCTCGAAGTACACCCAGCGCACCACACCCGTCGCCAGCGGTCCCGCCACCTCGAGCGTGTGCCCGACCAGCCAGGACGGGCTGCCGAGGGCGCGATCGGCGACTTGTACATACGGATCGAGGACTGTCGGGCAGGCCCACGCGGTGATGTCCAGCCAGATCTCGCTGATCTTCGTCGCCGCGACCAGCAGCGCGCCGAAGGCGATGGTGCGCAACGCCGTGCGGCGTCGTTGTCCGTCCCACCGCACGAACGCGAGCACCGCCAGTGCGGTGAGCACGATGGTCGGGCCGTTGCCGACCGTGAACGGACGCCCCTCGGCCGTCCTGATCAGGACGAACACCAGGTCGACGCCGATCGCCGCGGCGACGGCGCCCAAGCGTGCGCGCGCCGTGATCCCGACCAAGGCCAGCAGGAATCCCGCCCACGGTGTGGTCGCCGACTTCGGTGTTCCGGCGTAATCCCGCAGCAGGCTGGTCAGCGGGCCCAGCGCCCCGATGTGCGCGGCCATGAGTTCGCCGCCGATCAGCGCGACCACGATGGCCGCGATACCGCACCACACGACCATCGGCCGGAACCGACGCTCTCGGAGCTCTTCGATACCCACTCGCTCGCCCGGTGGGGTCAAGCTCCCTCGCACGTCGTTCACAAGCACCGCAACATCGTAAACACGGCATTAACGGCATATGTACGCGGAGATGCCCGCGCGCTGGCGGGAGCGCGCCGTCCGGGTCCGGTCAGTGGAAAACGGCTGGGGTCGATCCTTTTTCGGGGACCGCGGTGCTGACGCGAGCGGCGGTGACGGTCCGCTACGGGATCGACGCGTCGGCCAGCGGAGCGTGCCGCTGCCAGGGACGGATCTGCTCCAGCTGTGCGGCGACCGCCAGCAACGTGGTTTCGCCGCCGGGCGCCGCGGCGAGCTGCACACCGATGGGCAGTCCGGTGTCGGACTGCCCGGCGGGAACGGAGATCGCCGGGTAACGGACCGTGTTGAACGGCGGCGTGAAGGGAATGAAGCGGGATACGTCGAGCAGGGTGCCCGGAAACCCCTTCCCGGCGAAGGTTCCGACCGGAACCGGCGGGGTCGCCAGGGTGGGCGTGAGCAGAAGATCGTGCTCGGTGAACCACGCGGCGAATCGTTCGGACTGCCGTGCCGGGGGAGCGTCGGGTACACGACGCATCCGGCCGATCACGCGTCCGGCCCGGGCCACCTTGCGGGTCAGCGGTTCCAAAAGGTCCGCGCTCAGGTCGGTGGTGTCCTCGGCGACGCCGGCGAAGTAGCGGGCGAGGAAACCGAGCGCGTCCTGTGGTCGCCACGGCGGAGCCACCTCGGTGACGGTGTGGCCCGCCGCACGCAGCGCTTCGGCCGCCGCCAGCATGGCAGTGCGCACCTGCGGGTCGACGGAGGCTCCGAGAACCGGTGGCCGAGCGGTCATGCCGATTCGCAGGGTCCGCTGGGGTGCGGCCGGTGCCAGGTAGCGGTCGTCGGCCGTGAGCACCGCCAGCAGCAAGGCCGCGTCGGACACCGTGGTGGCCAGCGGTCCGAACGTCGACAAGCCGAGCCAATTGGAGCCGAGTTCGGGAGGCCGCGCGATGACGCCGTCGCCTGGCTTCAGGCCGACGAGCCCGCAACAGGACGACGGGATGCGGATCGAACCGCCGCCGTCGGAACCGATTGCGAGCGCCGCCATTCCAGCGGCGACCGCCGCGGCGCCGCCGCCGGTGGATCCGCCCGGAGTGTGCGTGAGCAGCCACGGGTTGCGGGTGATGCCGTGCGCGACGCTCTCGGTGACCGGCCACTGACACAGCTCGGGCACATTGGTCTTGCCGATCAGCAGCGCGCCCGCGGCACGCAACCTGCGGACCAGCTCACTGTCGGACTCGGCCGCGGTCTGCCGCGCCGCGCGCGAACCGTGGCCGGTCACGCACCCGGCGAGGTCGAGATTGTCCTTCACCGCCACCGGAACTCCGGCGAGCGGGAGGTCGGCGAGATCGCTACGGGTGGCCAGGGCGCGGGCTTCGCGGCGCACCTGCTCGTGGCGCACGATGCGGAAGGCGTTGATCCGTGTATCCAGTGCAGCGATGCGGGCAAAGTGCTCGTCGGCCACCTCCAGCGGGGATACCTCCCGGCTCCGAACTCCCGCCGCGATTTCTCCCGCCGACGCGCCCACCCATGTCATCGCAACCTCCTGGTACCTCTGGTTGCGACGACCCGGGCTGTGCCGCCACCGGCCTTCGTAACTCGTGGCTCACGGTAATCGTCGATCTGTGACACCACAATGACCAGCGCCTTGTCGTTCCCGCGCATCGGAACGGGCGGCGGGGCGAGTGATCCACGCGGGGTCGTCGCGGTCCGCCGCCGGCAGCGGACGGCGACGAACCCGTGAACGCGTCGAGCGGTCAGGTCGTGCGATACGTGCGGGCGACGAGTGCCGAGCGCAAATACCACAGACCCGACGGCTGCGACGGGTCGAATCCGGTGAGCTGTCCGATCCGTTTGAGCCGGTAGTCGACGGTGTTGGTGTGCACGTGCAGCACGCGAGCCGTGCGCTGCCGGTTGAGGTTGTTGGCGATGTGCCGTTGCAGCGTCTCCAGCAGTTCCGGGTGCGCGTCCAGCGGATCCAGCAGCGAGCCGAGGTACTCGCGGCCGGGCCCCGGTCTGGTCAGCTGATATTCCAGCGCCAGCTCGTCGAAGCGGTACAGCCCGGCCACCGCCTGCAATCGCTGCACCATGTCGAGCAGTTCGTGCGCCTGGTCGGCGGCGGTGGGAATCTTCTCGGGGGTGGCCTCGACCATGGTCGCGGTGACGCCCACCTGCGCGGCGTGCGACAGCTGGGTGACCAGGGCGTCGAGCTGCTCGTTGTTCAAGTGGCCCGACGGGATGAGCACCGTGCCGCCGTCCACGCTCAGCAGCGACAGCGCGGCCTCGCCGCAGCGCGTTGCCAGCTCGGCCTGGACCCGCCGCAGTTTCCTGCGGGCGACGACCTTGCCGTCGACCATCGGATTGCGCTCCTCGCGGTGCGGCGGAATCGCCACGGCCAGAACGGCGTACGAGGAGGCGATGGCGATGCCGCATTCGCGCGCCATGGTGGAGGTGCTGTGCCCGCCGAGCAACGCGGAGGTCAGCGTGTGCACGGCGGTGTGGTGCTCGCTGACCACCGCGCGCAGCTCGCGGACGTAGGCCATGGAGACCGCCGAGTTGATCATGTCGAGCATCTCGACGACCATCTTGGCGCCGTCGACGAGGTCGTCGTAGTCCTTCATCGTCGCGTCGGACACCACCAGCTCCAGGCCCATCTTGAAGCCTTCGTGGATCGAGTGGTGGATGGTGTCGATCGGTACTCCCTCCCGCGCCCATCCCGCGGCGGCGTCGCCGAGCCGCTGGAGTTTCTCCGGGAGGTCTTTACCGTCGAGCATGCTCACCGCCAGCTCCAGGCAGACCCGGGTGATGGTGGTGACGTCGCCTGCGATGGCGTCACCCGGTAGGGTTCCGCACGGGATGACGTTCTCGACGAAGTGGCCGACCATCTGACGCGATAGCCCGCGAACGTCTTTCAGTGGCGACGACATCGGCTTTCCCGACAGGGTCAGGCTCGGCCGGGCCGAACTGTCGACGGACATTGGCGACTCCCTTCCGCCCACGATTGCTGTGCAGCGCATTCACACTAATCTGTTGATCTCTTTCGCGGACTCGATCGACGGGTTCTGTGAGAGCGAGTGAGACCGTCCGGCAGGGAGTTGTGAGCGGTCACAGCAGCTGGACGTGCGACCGATTTCCGGTGACCACCTGCCCATTTCCGGCTCGGCCCACCGGCTCGCCGCCGGCTGCGGAGCGCAGCCGGTTCGGTCGTTGCCGCGAGGCGCGGCCGACATGCCGGTAGGATCACCCGCGCCGGTCATGGCCATGTAACCAGGGTCTTGTCCGGCACGTGTCGTGTCCTGGATGGTGTGCAGTGCCCATCTGTCGCGCACGCCACGGCGGAAAGGCAGTGATGACGCAACGATAGGGGCAGGGCGATGACACCGGCTCTGAGATGT
This sequence comes from Nocardia sp. NPDC051900, assembly GCF_044452545.1. Taxonomy (NCBI): domain Bacteria; kingdom Bacillati; phylum Actinomycetota; class Actinomycetes; order Mycobacteriales; family Nocardiaceae; genus Nocardia; species Nocardia sp. NPDC051900. The sequence goes on from NZ_JBITBU010000004.1 coordinate 243,032, forward strand.
CTTGTCTGGGAAGTGGACAACACCTTGTGGGACGGTGCCGTGTGCGACGCGACCGTCGGCGCGTTGCGGCCCGCCGCGCTGCGCACCCTGCGCGTGCTCAGCGAACGCGGGATCTGGCATGCCGTGGCCAGTCGCGGCGAGCGTGAGTGGACGCTGGACAAGCTGTACCGGCACGGCGTCTACGAGATGTTCTCGGCCGTCGAGATCGGCTGGGGCCCCAAATCTTCGGCGATCGTCCGAATCGCGCGCACGCTCGGCCTCGGACTCGACACCATCGGCTTCATCGACCACGAGCCGGTGGAGCGCGCCGAGGTGGCCCGTGCGCTTCCCGCCGTGCGGTGTTATGCCGCCCGGAATGCCGACGTCCTGCCGGTGCTGCCCGATTTCCGGTCCGTCTTGCGCACCGGGCCCGCGCCGACGCCGCCGCTCGGCTTCGCCCGGGTGCCCGTGCGCTGAGTGCGTAACGCGCGGCGCGCCGACGGAATCGGCGGCCGAGCCGTCCGCTGCGGCTCGGACTTCCCAGCGTCGCGAGGTTCGCGCGGCAGCCGTATCGTTCTGGCCGGCACTACGATATGCGGTGGATCCAGCGGCGATAGGTTCTCACCATGAAGTGCTACGGCGTGACCGCCAACGACGCCCAATCGTGGACCGCGATCGCCAACGGTTTCGTTCCGATGGACTACCGGTACGGCGATCCCGAACGGTGGTACTCGGGCATGACGGTGCAGGAATCGACCGCCTACCGGTTGTTGCGCTGGGAGCAGCGCGGAACGAGTACCTCCTATCGCACCCGGACCAACATCCGCCACGGTCCGTGCGACGACTTCTATTGGGTGGTCATCCCCGAACGGGGCGTGTACTCGGTGCGCTATCGCGGCGAGGAGACGCGGGCGCGGGCGGATCAGGCCGCGGTGACCGCACTCGACGACCTGTGCCAGATCCATATCCCGCTCTTGTCCGCCTTCGCCATCCAGCTGCCCCGGGCCGAACTCGATCATCGCGCGGGACCGCTCGCCGAACGCGGCATGACGATCGACCTGAACTCCGGACTCGGCCGGATCACCCAGGCCATGATCCGCAGCACCCACGCCGAGCAGTCGAACCTCTCCGACCACGAGTTCAACGCGGTTTGTGACCGGATCGCCGAATTGCTGAGCCTGATCTCGCTCGGCGAAACCCATCCGCAGCGCGGTCATCACGCTCAGGTCGTCGCGCAGATCCGGCAGTACGTGCGCGCCAACGTCGGCCGGGACGACGTCCGCCTGCCCGCGGTGGCGCACGCGCTGGGCTGGTCGCCCCGGCAATTGCGCTCGGTGCTGCAGCAGGTCGGCACCACCTATCGCGACGTGCGGCGGGAGGAGGCCCTGCGCGCCGCGCGCGATCTGCTGGACGATCCCACCCGGGAGGATCCCATCCGCGAGTTGGCGATTCGCGCCGGATTCACCCCGGCGTGGTTCTCCGCGGCGTTCAAGGCCCGTTTCGGCGAGACGCCGCGAGAATTCCGGCGGCGCCGAGCGGCGGAGCGCGCCGAGCCGGATGCGGCCGGTGCGCTGAAACGAGGCGGATCGAAATCAGCAGGGCAACAGGCTGATCGGGAGCCCGCGTAGCCGGGACGGATCGGCGGTCACCTGGTATCCGGCCACCCGGTCGCCGTGCACCGTGACGGTGAGCGCCAGCAGCAGCCTGCCGCGCGGGGCGACGACGATACCCGGGTGACCTTCCACCAGCGCGAGCGCCGCCACCTGCGAACGCCTCTGCAGCAGCACGGTTTCCGCGGCGACCGACCCCGCGCCGCGCACGGTCGTGGCCACTCCGGCGGGGAGCGCGGCGGCGTCGGCCGTCCGGACCACGTCGGGCGCCAGGACGGACAACAGCCCGTCGAGATCGCCACTGCGCGCCGCGCGCAGGAACGCCTCGACGACATGCCGCTGCGCGGCGAGCTCCGGGCCCGCCGTGACATCCACGCCCCGCACGCGCTGCCTGGCTCGGCTGGCCAGCTTCTTGGCGGTCGGCGCGGTGCGGCCGACGATCGGCCCGATCTCGTCGAACGGCACCGCGAACAGGTCGTGCAGGACGAACGCGACCCGCTCGTCGGGGCCGAGCCGGTCCAGCACCACCAGCAACGCCCGGCCGACCGACTCGATCAGGACCGCCTCGCGCTCCGGCTCGTTCTCCTCGGCGCCGCTGTCGAGCCGCGGCGGGTGGTCGAGCGGTTCCTCGCGCCGCGCCGCCCTGCCACGCAGCATGTCCAGGCAGATCCGGGACACGACGGTGGTGAGCCAGCCCGGGAGGTTGCGCACGTCCTCGACGTCGTGGCGGGCCAGCCGCAACCAGGTCTCCTGCACCGCGTCGTCGGCCTCGCTCGGTGAGCCGAGCATGCGGTAAGCGACCGCGTGCAGATGGTCGCGCTGCACCTCGAATTCCCGCGCCAAGCCGTCTTCGGTGGGCATCGGTCACCTTTCCGCTCTGTGGTCCGTCATCGGGATGACGGATTCGACAGCTCACAGGTGACCGTCGTCCGGGCCGGGCGCGGCACCTGAGGAAAGGGTATTGACATGGACATCGCCTACGTCGTCGCCACGGTGCTCGCGGCCGCGGCCGCCTTGCTCGCGGCCGGTATCGATGTGGTCCGCGCCGAGTGGGTGCGGACGAACATGCGCGCCTACGGAATCCCGGATTCGTGGCTCACGCCCCTGGCCGTGGTCAAGGCGCTCGGCGGGGCCGGACTGCTGGCCGGTCCGGCGTTTCCGCCGATCGGTGCGGCCGCGGCGGCCGGGTTGGTGCTCTACTTCGTGGGCGCGGTGCTGACCGTGGTCCGGGCGCGGCACTACACACACATCGGATACCCGCTGCCGTATCTCCTGCTGGCCGCCGCCTCGCTCGGACTCTTCGTCGCGTCGTAGGCGAGAAGACCCCCTACCCGGCGAGGATGAACGAAGCCGCCTGCTCGCCGATGAACACCGCCGGTGCGTGCGTGTGCCCGCGGATGATGAGCGGCATCACCGACGCGTCGGCCACCCGAAGCCCTTGTACGCCGCGCACTTCCAGCCGCGGGTTGACGACGCTGGCGGTGTCGGTGCCCATGCGGCAGGTGCCGACCGGGTGGTAGAGCGTGTGCGCGTAGGAGTTGAGGGTCAGCTCGAGCACGGCTTCCGGTTCCGCCGGCGCCTGCGGCGGGTAGATCAGCGGGCCGAGGACCGCTTTCATCGACGGCTCCGCGGCGATGGCGGCGCACACGCGCAGCCCGGCCATGATGGCGGCGCGGTCCGCGCCCCCGGAGTCGGACAGGTAGCGCGGATCGATCAGGGGCTTGGCGGACGGGTCCGCGTCGGACAAGGCGATCCGGCCTCGGCTCTGCGGGCGCAGCAGCACCGTCGCCAGGATCACGCCGTGTTCGGTCGGGTCCTGCAGTCCCTCGTAGTAGAACGGCGCGGGCGCGAAGACCAGCTCCAGGTCGGGGAACTCCAGATCCGTCCTACTGCGGATGAACCCGTACGCCTCGCCGACGTTCGAGGTGAGCATGCCGCGATGCCGGATGAAGTAGTCCAGCAGTTGGCGCGGCTTCTCCGCGTCGAACAGCGAATCCTCCGCGACGCCGTAGCCGATGCCCGCGACCAGGTGGTCCTGCAGATTCGCGCCCACCTCCGGCGCGTGGTGACGCACCTCGATGCCGTGGCGGGCCAGTTCGTCGCGGTCGCCGATACCGGAGAGCATCAGCAGTTGCGGGCTGTTGATCGCGCCGCCGCACAGCACGACCTCGCGCCGCGCGGTCACCGTGTGCGTGACACCGCCCTGGCGGTACTCGACGCCGACGGCGCGCGTGCCGTCGAACAGCACCCGGGTGGCGAGCGCTTCGCTGCGGATCGTGAGGTTCGGACGACGCAAGGCGGGCCGCAGATAAGCGTCCGCGGTACTCCACCGACGGCCCCCGCGCTGGGTGACCATGGTCTCGGTGAACCCGTCCGGCTGCGGCCGGTTGGGCGGCTCCACCTGGTAGCCCGCCTCCTGGACCGCGGCGAGGTAGGCGGCGGTGAGGCCGCGCGGGCTGCGCTGGCGGGAGACGTGCAGCGGACCTTCGGTGCCCTCGTCGGGATACTGGGCGTTTTCTACGCGTTCGATGCGCCGGAACTGTTCGACGGCCGCCGCGAAGCCCCACTCCGCGCCCGCCAGCAGCGCCCACTCGTCGTAGTCGGCGCGGAAGCCGCGCACCCACATCATGGCGTTCATCGACGACGAGCCGCCGAACATCTTGCCGCGCGGCCAGTAGATCTCGCGGTTCTTCAGCTCCGGCTGCGGCTGCGTGAGGTAGTCCCAGTCCACCTCGGAGCGGAACAGTTTCGCGAACCCGGCGGGGATGTGCGCGAATTTGTTCTTGTCCGGCGGGCCCGCCTCGAGCAGCGCCACCGTGGTGCCCGGATCGGCGCTGAGCCGATTCGCCACCACCGCGCCCGCCGATCCCGAACCGACGACGACGTAGTCCGCGGAAAGCTCACCAGATTGCACTTTTCCCACTCCGATCTGCACCGACTACGGCAAAGATACGAGCAAGCACGCGCCGTGCGGCCCGGTTTCGGGTAACCGGCTCGAAGTCGTCCGGCATTGTCCGCGCTACCGCAGGATCAACAGCGCGGAGGCCTCGATCCGGTCGGCGATCTCGGAGTACGACCCGTAGCCCATGCCCGCGCGCACCAGCGCGCCCGCGTAGAGCAATTCCAGCGACTCGACCACGTCGGGGTCCGGGTCCGGACCGAGGGCGCGGATGATGCGCTTGCGGATCTCGGCGCCGATGCGTCCGCGCAGATGCTCGACGTCGGGATCACGGCCGAGCAGCGCGCTGGTGACCGCGCCGGAGAGCTCCTGCTCGTCGGCCACCAGCATCGCGATGTTCCGCAGTTCGGCGACCACCCGGACGGTCGGGTCCGGGTCCTCGCTGACCGGCGACGGCGAGGCGATCAGCCGCCGCCAGAAGATCTCGGCGACCAGATGCTCCTTCGATGAGAAGTAGGTGTACGCCGTGGCCGTCCCGAGCCCGGCAGCCGCGGCGACCATCCGGATGGTCATGCCCGCGAACCCTTCCCGCGCAAGCACTTCCACCGCCGAGCGGGTCAGCTTGTCGACGGTGTCGGCCTGTTTGCCGGAGAGCCTGCGGCGAGTCGCCTCGAGAATGACGGAATCGGGTTCGGACATGTGTCTGGATCCTACTAGGCGGATTGGAACGGTTCAGTTCTTGGCCGCCGCGATACCGGCCCGGCGGCCGTAGAAGCTGCCGTCGCCCAGCGACGCGCCGCTGACGTAACCGCCCGCGCACAGGCCGGAGGTGCACCGGCCCGCCGCGAACAGCCCCTGGATCGGCTCCCCGGAGACGTGCAGCACCCGGGAATCGAGGTCGGTACGCAGTCCGCCGAGGGTGAAACCGGCCGTGAAACCGCGCATGTCGAACGCCGCCACCGATCCGCGCAGCGGGCGCAGCCATTCCGGCTTCTTGCCCAGCAACGGGTCCTCGCCGTTGGCGGCGTGCAGGTTGTAGCACTCCACCGTGGCCTGCAACGCCTGGCCGGGCAGGCCCATCTCGGCTTCCAGCTCGGCGATGGTTTCCGCCACCCAGGTCGGGGGCTGGCGGAAGAACGGCGTCGAGGTCTCGGTGGTCAGCGCCTCCTCGTAGGACGCCTCGTCGATCACCAGGTACGCCTGGTTGTCCTGCTGGATCAGCGTCGCCTGGCCGATCCGGCCGGGATAGGTGTCCTCCTGGATGTAGCGCTGGCCGCGCCCGTTGACCAGGATGCCGCGCGCCAGCAACTGCGGGTCACCGAAGAAGGCCACCTCGGTCGCGTCCATGTGCGCCAGCTGCGCGCCGAGCGCCTGCGCCAGCCGGATGCCGATGCCGTCGTGTTCCTCGATCGCCGCGGCGGGCCTGCCGATCAGTCGTGGCGCGTAGCCTTCGATCATCTCCTTGTGATAGGCGAAGCTGCCGGTGGCCAGCACGACGCCGCGTTCGGCACGGATGGCGACCGGCTTGCCGTAGCGGCGGGCGAGCACGCCGACCACGCGATCGTCGTCGTCGACGATCAGCCGCGCGATCCGCATGTCGTACTCCGCGCGCACGCCCAGCGCTTCCGCGGTGTCGGCCAGCGGTTTCATGAGCATGTAGCCGCCGCCCTTCTCCCCGGTGCGCTTGTCGGCCATCTGCGGAACATGGCCGCGCGGAGCGGGTCCAGCGATCGCGTTGAAGGGCGCGGCGTTCTCGCCGCCGGAGTACATCAGCCCCTCGTCGTGCGGCGGCTCCCACCCCGGCTCGCCCCAGAACGCCTCGCGGAACGGCACGCCGCAGGACACCAGCCAGTTGAAGTGCTCGACGCTGCCGCGGGTGTAGTCGGCGATCTTCGCCTTGTCCACGCCGGGCCCCAGCGCCGCGAGCAGGAAGGTCTCCATGTTCTCGGGGGTGTCCTCGAAACCGAGGGCCTGTTGCAGCGGTGTGCCGCCGCCGAGGTAGATGAATCCGCCCGCCAGGGCGGCGGCGCCGCCCCAGCCGCCGGTGCGCTCCAGGACCAGCACGTCCGCGCCTGCGCGGGCGGCCTCGATGGCGGCGCAGACGCCCGCGATGCCGTATCCGGCGATGACGACGTCGGCGCGGTGGTCCCAGTTCTCGACTCGGCTGGCGCGCAGGGGGCGGATGGTGGTGGCGTCGGACATGGTCAACGGATCCTTCACTGCTCGGCGGGCGCGGACTGCGCGCGGGCGGCCTTCTTCTGCTGCGCCACAATCGTGCCCACCAGGATGTCGAGTTTGGTGCCGTTCGGCCAACCTACGTAGTGGCACAGGAACACCGCGATCTCGTGCAGCTGGTCTTCGGTGAGTTCGCCGTTGCGCAGCGCGGCCCCGATCTGGATGCCGGCGGTGTCGATCGCGCCCTGCGCCGCCAGCGCGCCGAGCAGCAGCAGCCTGCGGTCGCGGATGGTGAGCCCGGGCCGCGACCAGATGTCGGCGAAGAGGTGGTCGGCGGTGACGGCGAAGTGGGCGCCGGGGTACTCCTGGAATTCCGTGCCGTAGACCTCGGCCATCTTGGCCAGCCCGCGCTGCCGCGCGGAGTCGCCGGAACCGTTGTCGCTCATGAGGATTGCCTTTCCGATACGGAGGTGCCGGTCCCGACGCCGAGGCCGGGGCCGAGCCGGTCGAGTGCGAGTTCGGCCAGCGGCAGCGCGGTGCCGAGCCGTTCGCCCAACTCCAGGGCGAGACCGAGGTCCTTCTCCCCGAGGTCGCGCACGTGCCGCAGGATCGGCAACCAGAAGTCGCCGTCCTGGATCGGGGCGGTGGTGTCGCGCAGCATGATGGCGCCGGGCCCTCCGGTGACCGCGTCGGAGTGCCGTACCACCTTGCCGAGCGCGGTGAGGTCGAGACCGGCCGCCTCGGCCAGCCGTTGCGCCTCGGTGGCCGCGGTGAAGGAGACGAAGTGCAAGAGGTTGCGCGCCAACTTCATGCGCGTGCCCGCGCCGACCGGCCCGGCGTGCACGATCAGGTCGGCGAAGCAGCCGAACGGTTCGCGCACCTGCTCGAACGCCGCCGCGCTGCCGCCGACCATGACCGCGAGCGCGCCGCGGGTCGCGCCGGGTGCGCCGCCGCTGATCGGCGCGTCCACCAGTTCGACGCCGCGCTCGCCGCAGACCGCGCCGAGTTCCTCGGCGGTGCGGTCGCTGATCGTTGAGTGCACGGCGACCACGGTGCCCGGTGCTGCGGTCCGCAGCAGGCCCTCCGGTCCGGTGATCACCTCGCGCACCTGGGCGTCGTTCACCACGGTGATCGAGATGACGGTGGCCTGTCGGGCCAGCTCGGCCGCCGAGGCGACAGCCTCCGCTCCAGCCGCGAGGAACGGCTCGACCGCCTCGGGCCGCATATCGCACACCGTCAGCCCGCCCGGCCACTCCAGCAGGCGCTCGGCCATCGGCGCACCCATGTTGCCGAGGCCGAGGAATCCGATGCGGGCGCTCATGATCGCACGATCTGTCCGCCGTCGACGTTGAAGATCTGCCCGGTGACCCAGCTCGCCTCGTCCGACAGCAGATACAGGCAGGCGCCGACGAGATCCTGCGGAGTGCCCATCCGCTTGAGCGGCAGGCGTTTGACGATGTCGTCGACGATCACGTCCGGGGTGACCGACCTGGTGGCGTCGGTGTCGATCGGACCCGGCGCGATGGCGTTGACGCGGATGTTCGATCCGCCCAGCTCGAAGGCCAATTGCTGGGTCAGGCCGTTGACGCCGGTTTTGGCCAGCCCGTAGAAGCTGGAATACAGCCACGCGGCGGTGGAGGACTGGTTGACGATCGATCCGCTGCGGCGTTCGGACATGTGCGGCCAGACGGCGCGGGTCATGACGAGCGCGCCGTCCATGTTCACGCTCATGAACTTCTTGTAGTAGTCCCACGGCACGGTCAGCAGCAGGTTCAGCTTCATCTCGCCGTAGATGGCGGCGTTGTTCACCAGATGGTCGATGGCGCCGAATTCGGCGACGGTGAAATCGGCGAGCGCGGTAGCGGATTCGGGATCGGACACGTCGACCTGCCCGAACACGGCGGTGCCGCCGTCGGCGACGATCTTCTCGACCACCGCCGCGCCGCCTTCGGCGTTCTTGTCGGCGACGACGACGTTCGCGCCTTCGGCGGCCAGCGCCTGCGCGTAGGCGGCGCCGATGCCCTGCGCGGCGCCGGTGACGATGGCGGATCTTCCCGTGAAACGGGCCATGGACTTCAGCTCCTCTGTGTTGTCCCGCGACGGTCAGGCCGCGGTGGCGATGACTTTCGTCTCGAGGTACTCCTCGAAACCGGCGATGCCCATCTCGCGGCCGAGGCCGGATTGCTTGTAGCCGCCGAAGGGGACGTCGGCGGAGTACCAGATGCCGCCGTTGACGCTCAGCGTCCCGGTGCGCACGCCTTCGGTGACGCGCCGGATGCGTTCGGGGTCGTTGCCCCACACCGAACCGGACAGGCCGTAGGGGGAGTCGTTGGCGATGCGGACGGCGTCCTCGTCGCCGTCGTGCGGGATGATCACCAGCACCGGGCCGAAGATCTCCTCGCGGGCGACGGTCGAGCTGTTGGGGACGTCCGCGATCAACGTCGGTTCGACGAAGAAGCCGCGCTCCCGGTCCGGCCGCCCGCCGCCCACCACGATCCGGCCGCCTTCGGCGCGCGCGATGTCGAGGTAGCGTTCGACCCTGGCGCGCTGTCGCTCGGAGATCAGCGGCCCGCAGACCGTGCGCGGGTCGGCGGGATCGCCCGGCTCGATCCCGCCGAGCGTGGCCGCGGCCGCCTGGATCGCTCGGTCGTAGGCGGCGCGTGGCACCAGCAGCCGGGTGGACAGCGCACACCCCTGTCCCGCATGCACGCACACCGAGAACGCCGCCACCGAGCAGGCCGCCGCGATGTCGGCGTCGTCGAGCACGATGAACGCCGACTTGCCGCCCAGTTCGAGGAACGCCTTCTTCAATGTCGTCGCGGCGCCGGTCATCACGGCGCGGCCGGTGGCCGTCGACCCGGTGAAGCTGATCATGTCGACGCGCGGATCCGCGGTGAGCCGGGCGCCGAGCGTGTGGTCCGCGGAGGTCACGATGTTCACCACACCGGCCGGGATGTCGGTCTCCTCGGCGATGATGGCGCCGACCGCCGCCGCGCACCACGGGGTGTCCGGAGCGGGTTTGAGCACGACGGTGTTCCCCGCGGCGAGCGCCGGGCCGAGTTTGGCGAAGTTGATCTGGTGCGGGAAGTTCCAGGGCGTGATCGCCCCGACCACACCGATCGGTTCGCGGCGCAGTACTCGGCGTGTCTTGATGCCCATGGGCGCGGCCACGCCCAGATCGGTTTCCCAGGCGTAGGTCGCGGGGAGCCCGGCCGCGTAACCGAGGTCGGCGACCGGACCTTCCAGTTGCGGGCCGCTCGTGAGCATCCGCGGTGCGCCGACCTCGGCGATCGTGATCTCGCGCAGTTCTTCGACATGGGATTCCAGCGCGGTGCGCAACTGCGCGAGACAGCGCGCCCGGAAGGTGTGATCGCGCGACCAGTCCGTCTCGTCGAACGCGGTCCGCGCGGCGTCGACGGCCGCGTCGAGGTCGGCCGCGTTCGCGTCGGCGGCGAGGCCGAGGACCTCCTCGGTCGCGGGGTTCACCGTCGCGAAGACACCGTCGGCGCCCTCGACCAGCTTGCCGCCGATCAGCAGGCGGGACCCGTCGGCGGGCAGAAGGCTGCTCATGGATTACTCCGATACTGTCTGGACACGTGTACGGAATATAGTCTTGGAACGTGATCGGTGGCAATAACAGGTTCTAACTCTGCCATTCTCGCCGAGATCTGGGCGTCAGGTGACCCGACCTGTATCGACTCCCGCCGGTGTTTCGTTTGAGCGGAGAAGTGAGCTCTGATCGGATGATTGTCGAGATCGAGTACGCGGTGGTAGTGTCCAGACACATGTCCAGCTATCTGTCTTCGTTTGGGCCGCCATGCGGTGCCGCGTTGCGGAACGTGTTATCGGTTTGGGAGTGTGGGCGATGACGGCTGTGGTGGGGCCGCTGGTGTTCGACCCGTATGACTACGGGTTTCACGACGATCCGTATCCGGTGTATCGGCGGTTGCGGGTGGAGGCGCCGCTGTACCACAACCCGGGTCTGGGGTTTTGGGCGTTGTCGCGGCATCCGGATGTGGTGGGGGCGTTGCGTGACAGTGTGCGGTTGTCGAGTGCGAATGGAGTGTCGCTGGATCCGGCCGCGTGGGGTCCGCACGCGCATCGGACCATGTCGTTCCTGGCGATGGACGATCCGCGGCATATGCGGATGCGGCGGTTGGTGTTCAAGGGATTCACGCCGAAACGTGTCGCGCAGATGGAGGACCGGATCCGGGAGTTGACGCTGTCGTATCTGGTGCCCGCGGTGTCCGGTGCCGTCTTCGACTGGATCGATGAGGTGGCGGGCAAGTTGCCGATGGATGTGATTTCGGAGCTGATGGGGGTGCCGGCGGTGGATCGGGTGGAGATTCGCCGGTTGGCGGATCTGGTGGTGCACCGCGAGGACGGTGTGCTGGACATCCCGATGGCGGCTGTCGAGGCTTCGATCAAATTGCTGGGCTACTACACGGAGATGGTGGCGGAGCGTCGGCGCGCCCCGAGAGAGGATCTGACCTCGGCCTTGCTGGATGCGGAGATCGGCGGTGACAGGCTCACCGATGCGGAGATCATCGGTTTCCTGTTCTTGATGGTCGTGGCGGGCAACGAGACGACCACCAAACTGCTGGGTAATGCGTTGTATTGGGGTGGGCGCAATCCGGGGGAGTACGCGAAAGTCGTCGCCGATCCAAATCTGGTCTCCGACTGGGTAGAGGAGACCCTGCGTTATGACACCTCGAGTCAAATGATCGCCCGCACCGCGACCGAGGACCTGGCGTATCACGGGGGTGTGGTTCCGGCGGGGGCGAAGGTGTTGTTGCTGATCGGTTCGGCCAACCGGGATGCGGCGGTGTTCGAGGATGGTGACAGTTTTCGTATCGATCGTGCCGACAGGTCCGGGCTGGTGAGTTTCGGGGCGGGTGTGCATTTCTGTTTGGGGGCGCACCTGGCTCGTGTGGAAGCGACGGTGGCGCTGACGGAGTTCGCGTCGCGTGTGCGGTCCTATGACGTCCTCGATTCCGGGATCGCCCGGGTTCATTCGTCCAATGTGCGTGGCTTCGCGCACCTACCCATCACCGTGGAGACCCGATAATGCCAAGATTCGCACCCCATCCGGAGCGCAGGCCCGCGCTCGTCGCCGGCGCCTCCTCCGGGATCGGCGCGGCCACCGCCGTCGCCCTGGCCGAACTCGGCCACCCGGTCGCGCTCGGCGCGCGTCGCGTCGAGCAGTGCGCCGAACTGGCGGACAAGATCCGGGCCGACGGCGGTGCGGCGTTCGCCCATCGGTTGGACGTCACCGAGTCGGATTCGGTGGAGGAATTCGTGCGTGCCGCCGAAGAAGCGCTCGGCCCTACCGAGATCCTGGTCTCCAGTGCGGGCGACATCGAGTTCGGGCAGGCGTACGCGATGGATCCGGAACGATTCGTGCGCCAGGTGCAGGTTCATCTGGTCGGCGCGCAGCGTCTCGTGCACCGGGTGCTGCCCGGCATGCTGCGCAGGCAGCGCGGCGACATCGTATTGATCAGTTCGGATTGCGCCTCCGACCCGCGTCCGCGCACGGGCGCCTACAGCGCGGCCAAGGCGGGACTGGAAGCGATGGCCGCGCAGATGCGGATGGAGCTCGAGGGTAGCGGCGTCCGCCTGTCCCAGGTGCGCCCCGGACCGACCTTGACCGGAATGGGCATGGACTCCACGCCCGAGATCGTCGGCCCGGTGCTGGAGGACTGGAAAGCGTGGGGGTTCGCTAGGCATCCGTACATGTTGCGCGCGAGCGACTTGGCCGCCGCGGTGGTCGCGGTGGTATCCACCCCGCGCGGCTCGCACTTGGTGCTGGTCGAAGTGCAACCCGAAGCGCCGATACGTCCCCTCCCGGACGGCGCGGGACCGAACGAACAGTAAGGAGTCACGATGCGAGTGCTCGCCGATCTGGATCTGTGTCAGGGGCATGCCGTGTGCCAGGACGAGGCGCCGGAGGCGTTCCACGTCCCCAAACGCGGCAAAGTCGAGATCCTCGACGCCGCCGCGGACCCGCGGGCCCGCGGCGACGTACAGCGCGCGGTCCGATACTGCCCGACCCGAGCGCTGTCGATCGCCACGGACGAATAAGCGGAATTCGTCCCTCGCGGCAGGTAGGCAGGGCGCGGCCGGGCGAATACGATGAATCCGAAATCGGAACGTGTTCTAATTCAGCCGCGCGGTCCGGCCCGGCACCTGCGGCGATGCCCGACGTCATGGAGAAGCCGATGAGCACAGCACACACCGACAAGGCCGAGAGCACCTTGCCCGCCAGGATCACCGGGGAACTGCTCGCCCGGCTGACCGGGCTGGTCGCCGCCGACGGTGGCGCGGCGCCATATGAGATGACCGAGGTCTACACCGGCGCGCCGGTCGGTGCGCTTCCACAGTCGTCCCCGCAGGACGTGCTGACGGCGTGCGCCGCCGCCCGGGCGGCGCAGACGGAGTGGGCCGCACTGCCGCTGCGTCAGCGGCTTCGGGTGTTCGAGCGGCTGCACGAGCTGATCCTCGGCGAGGTGGAGACCATCGCCGACCTCGTCCAGATCGGGTGCGGCAAGACCCGTCGCATGGCCGTCGAGGAATCCTGCGACGTGCCCATGGTGATCAGCCATTACCTCAAGACCGCGCGCCGGGTGCTGCGGCCGAAGCGGCGCGGCGGCGCGATGCCGCTGATCACCTCCTCGATCGAGCAGCACCGGCCCAAGGGTCTCGTCGCCGTGATCGCGCCGTGGAACTTCCCGTTCGCCATCGCCCTGTCCGACGCCATGCCCGCGCTGATGGCAGGCAACGGCGTGGTCCTGAAGCCGGACAACAAGACCGCGCTGTGCGTGCTCTTCGGCGTCGAACTGCTGTACCGCGCCGGGCTGCCCCGCGGCCTGGTCCAGGTGGTGTGCGGCGAAGGGCCCGACATCGGGCCGACCCTGATCGACAACGTCGACTTCGTCATGTTCACCGGCTCGACCGCCACCGGCCGGATCGTCGGCGAGCAGGCCGGGCGCAACCTCATCGGATGCAGCCTGGAACTGGGCGGCAAGAACCCGATGATCGTGCTCGCCGACGCGAACCTGGACGAGGTGGTTCCCGGCGCGGTGTTCGCCGCGTTCGCCAACTCGGGGCAGGCGTGCATGCACATCGAACGGATCTACGTGCACCGGTCCCTCCACGAGGAATTCCTGCGCCGGCTGGTCGCCGCGGCGGCGGAATTGAACGGAAAGATCGGCGGGGCCTACGACTACACGCCGGAGTTCGGCTCGCTGGTCTCCCCGCAGCATCTGGAACGGGTCGCCGCGCACGTCGACGACGCGCGGGCCAAAGGCGCCACCGTGCACGTCGGCGGGCAAGCGCGCCCGGATGTCGGTCCCGCTTTCTACGAGGCCACTGTGCTGACCGGCGTGACACCCGAGATGACCCACGCGACGCTGGAGACCTTCGGCCCGGTCGTCACCGTGTACCCGTTCGACGACGAGCAGGAAGCGGTGCGCCTGGCCAACGCGACCGACTACGGTCTCAACGCCAGCGTGTGGACCCGGGATGCGGCACACGGCGAGCGGATCGCCGCACAGCTGCAAGCGGGCAACATCAACATCAACGACGGCTTCGTCGCGACCTACGCCGCCAAAGGCACGCCGTCGGGTGGAGTGAAGCAGTCCGGAATCGGCACCCGGCACGGTGACCAGGGCCTGTTGAAGTACACCGATACGGTGAACGTCGGCGTGCTCAAGAAGCAGGTGCTCGCCGCGCGGGCCGGTCAGCCTTACGACAAGCAGCTGAAGATGACCTTGATGTCACTGCGGCTGATGCGCCGGACCAGGTTGCGCTGAAAGCTCGTAGGCCGATGCGCCCGCGGCGGTCGGAAACCCGGTGATCCGGTAGCGTGGCCGTCGGGGTGGATCTACGGAATCGAGAACGGATACCTATGAGCCTTCGAGAAGTCCCGCTACGCACGCTGTCCGGCGAGTCGACGACCTTGGCCGACTTGGTCGGCGACCGCGCCGTGCTGCTGGTGAACGTGGCCTCGAAATGCGGGCTGACACCGCAGTACTCCGGCCTGGTCGAACTGCACGAGTCCTACGGCCCGCGCGGTTTCAGCGTGGTCGGCGTGCCGTGCAACCAGTTCATGGGCCAGGAGCCCGGCACGGCGGAGGAGATCCAGCAGTTCTGTTCCACCACCTACGGCGTCGACTTCCCCTTGCTGGAGAAGACCGACGTCAACGGCGACCAGCGCCACCCCCTCTACCAGACCCTGGCCGACACCCCCGACGCCGAAGGCAACGCCGGCGACATCCAATGGAACTTCGAGAAGTTCCTCATCGACCGCGACGGCAAGGTAGCGGGCCGCTTCCGCCCCCGGACCACCCCCGACGCACCAGAATTGGTCGCCGCCATCGAATCCGTGCTCTGACCGAACGTGAAACCGGAGCCGCCGTCCATCCAGGACGGCGGCTCCGCTCGTATCCCGGCCGGGGCCGGACGCTCCCCCTGCCGAACCTCTCGAATCGACTGCCGCGAATTCATCAATTCCGAAGGCTCGACCCGTGGGTGTCGCGGCTGCTGTTAGGCGCAACGGACAGCAGTGGCCATCGTGAGATCAGTATTCCCTCAGACATTCTGAACGGTGATCATCGGATCAGGCTGAACACCTCCGCGAAGTCTGTCATGTATCTGGCCGGCACCACGAAGTGGGTCAGATGATACTTCTCCCGATATCGCTGAAGGGTTTCGGCGATGTCGCCGTGGGATCCATGCAGTATGCCGGGCAGTGCCAACAGCTCGTTGTCAGATAGATCAGGTGTCACCTTGCGTGGCAACGTGAAGTCGAACTCTCCCTTACTCTCGAGGTATACGCTGCCGAGAGTCAGTCCGAGCTCCAACTCCTGGAGCGGTCGTCCAGCCGAGACTCGGATGTGTTCTATTCGCTCGGAGATCGCCCGCTCGACGGCTTCGACGGTGATAGGACGTCTTCCCACCGGAACGTCCGCCAACGATATGATATCGGCGTGCTTCGCGGCCGCAGCGAGTAGCCGATCTCCCTTCCCCGCGACAAGAATCGGGGGTGAAGGTTGCTGCCGTACCAGCGGGTGCTCCTCAGTAAATCTGCGCCGTAGCTCAATGATCGTACGTTGCAGGTGGGCAACACGCTGGCCGGCGGTCGGAAACGACTGCCGCGCCTCCTCGAATTCTTTCTGTGCCCAACCGGCACCGAGGCCGAGTTCCAGGCGGCCGTCGGTCAGAAGGTCGGCGGTTGACACGTCGCGAGCCAGCCGCGCCGGGTTGTAGAAAGCCGTGTTGAGAACGAATGTGCCCAACCGCGGACGAGTCGTCACTGCGGCCAACGCCGCCAGGGCGGGGAATGGCGAGAGAAGTCCGAGGCGGTCCTGAAGCATGATCAGGTCGTAGCCGAGATCCTCCGCCTGCTGGGCCCGGTCTTGCAGCCAGGACATCGAACCCCTATTAGACGATCCGACTCCGAATTGAACGCCGAAGCGGAATAGCCTCTCGTTCACTCAATTTCTCCTGCGCATCTCATCCGGCCTGACCGCCGTTTCCGAGGGAATCACTCAACGATCAGCGTGATCCCTCAGCTGCCGACGGGCGTAGATTGTGCACGGTGCCCCGAGAGCCAAGACTTCCAGGTACTGCTTCCGTGCTTCCGAGTGCCTTCCGGTTCTCAGCAGAAAATCGGCCAACCGAGCGTGAGCCTTGGAATCCAGAGGATCGTGGTCGATCAATCTCCGATAGTATTTCTCAGCTGTTCGGAGATCACCGGCATCCCATGCCGCTCGCCCGCGAGTCTCGAAGAGTGGATGGAAATTCTCGACCGCAAGGATACGGTCGTCCTCTGTCGACTGTTCGAGTGCCGCGACGGCGCATTCCTCGGCCCGGTCGAGCATCTCGGCGGCCGACTCATGGTAGCCGGCTCGATAGGGAATGAAACTGATTCCGCGCCAGTAAGCGCTTTTCAGTATCCACGGCAGGCTCTCGGCATCTGCGGAAGACCAGAGCATTTGGCTATACGCGAACCATTTACGCACCTCCGCGTCGTCCCGTCGTTTTCGAACGTGATGAACGGTCAGGTTCACCGCAGATGCCAGCCGCGTCTGCAGGGACAGCTGTTCGTTCGTGGCCCGCGCGATACCGATCTCGGCGACCCGCGTTGCCGCCTGCATGTCGTGCGGATCGAGGAGCGACCGCGCGAACGCGCCTAGATATGAAAGGGCCAACGTTTCTGACGTTTGCTGGGCGAACTCCTCCTGTCCGACCAAATCTGCCAAGAACTTCCAGAACGCCAGTTTTGCGAGCACGCGGGCGACGTCGAGCTGCTGGGTCGGCTCCAACGAAGCCCAATCGTCGATCAAATCACACATACACTGCCAAGGGTCGGAGCGTTGATCAATCGGCAGATGGCGCGGATCCTCCAGATATGGCGAACTCGGTTCATCCACTGCGATCGATGCTCGCAAGTGGAGCGGAGGCATAGCTTGGTTCGCCGGAATCTGCGCACCCGTTTGCAATCTGGCACCGAAATAGGCAGCGACGCGCGCGTGGATGGGCCCCGTAGCGCTGCAGAGGTCCGAATAAGCGGCGAGAAGCTGCCCGCTCGAGGGATGTGGGATCATGATACTCCTGTATCGTTTTCGGATCTACGCTCGCGTGAGCCAATGGACGAGTTGGATGACGTCACAACTGATGCCGCGACCGGCAAGAGTGGAATACACGGCCGCCACCACCTCAGGGCGTTGACGAAGAAAAGAGAGATCGGATTCGGGATGCAGCTGCGGTAACACCAGAGCGAGGCCCGTCCACGTTTGCGGCCGGATCGGGTCGTGCCGCAACTCATTCGTGTAGCGAGTCGCAGCTTGCACGAAATTCCCGGTCATCGCTGCAAAATCTCCGGAACCGTCGTCCTCGGAGTTGTCGGCCGTGGACATGGCAGCATGCCGAGTCAGCAAGTGTGGCAGCGTCAGCCTGCCATATTCGGCGGGGATGCCCTCTTGGTCGGCAATGGATGGTCTAGGAAGACTACCGGCTGAAGGATGCCCTTTTTGCCACTGGTCGACCAGGTTCGCCACCTCGTTGGAAGAGAGCTTCAAATTCCTTGATCGCCAGAATGCCGCCGAGCAGACGGAGACATCCGCGGCGACTTTACGAGTCTTGTCGGATATGTCTTCGGCCTGCCAGGATGCGATGCTGTCGGCCATGCTCGTGAGAAACGTTTCCCCGCTCGGAGTGAGCACGCCTGACGACATGACTTGATCCAGGGCGGTCGACACCTGGAGGCGTCCGCACTCGAATTCCATCTCTGCCCGCATGTTCGAATGGCAATTCGAATGCCTGTGCACACGCCAGAAATCGGTTACGCCGAAAAATGCGTAGATACCATGCAGCAGTCCATATATCGGTCGCGGGTCTATGCGCCAAGGAGCGTAGAAGCGCGCCGCCGTGTCCCGATCGAATAGGTCCGATTGGTCCGCCAGTAGGGAAAATTTATTGTGCTGGAATTCGTGAATCAGGGTGAGGGCCAACTGGCAAGCGTCTTCTGGGGCTGTGGAATAGACCGCCCCATACCCGGAAGGAGAAGTCCAACTCTGACCTACCGTGTCCGGTTTCGCGGTAAGCGGCACGATCATACGAAGACCAGCGCGCATCGGCGCATGGTATCGAGCGAAATCGCGACGAAGTGTCTGCCAAGCGCTACGAAGATGTTGCTCCCAGTGGGAAGTGCCTGCGGTGTCCAATACATCCGGAGGAAGCTTTAATTGATCGTCCAACTCGACGTCGAAGTCGCGAAACGGATCGAGGTCGTCCAAATAGAGGCTGTATGCGGAATCGTCCAGTTCTAGACGGCGTTGGGGAAGCCAAGCTTCTGTCGCTGCGGGATGGCGCGAATGGGTGTCAACCGTGATGTCACCGTATTCGAAAGTCAGTAGGCCATCGGCCGACCAGCGCAACAGGCAGGACCCGCATTCTTCGGCGTCGCTCAACCGGGCCATACCGATAAGCGGAAGCATCACCACTCCATAACGAACCACCACTTGCGCTGCACCCGGACGACCGGCAAGGATCTGCCCGCTTGCCGCGAGCCAGCCCAGGTAGCCGAGATCGGCCCACAGGGGAGCCGGCTGCTGGGAATCGTAGTCCGTGAAGTTGAGTCGCCGGAAGATCGATGTGATCCAGTTTCCGATATGTGGGTACGACAACAATTCCGCGGAAAGATTGTAATCGGCCTGTTGTAGGTCGACAAGTGCGAGGTATGCCCATTCGACGTCGGCGAAGTCGTCAGGTCGATCCGCAGCGAGCTTTGACAGGAGTGCGCGCAAAAGGAGCAGTCGGCCCCGCAACGCCTCCGCCGCAAGAGCTGTGACGACGGCTTCGGTGCCATATCCGGATCCGAGTTCGCGCAACGCGGATCCGATATACGATGTATCGGCGGATGTCATTTTCCGGTGACTTTCTCGAGGTCGTCGGCCAATCGCACGCTGATATGCCGGATCAACCCGGCGAGATCGCCGCAATAGACCGACGGATTCCGGAATCCGGTATCCGGTCGATATCGATGAACATAATTCCCGCCTCCGCATATATTCAGGAGCGAACAAGACAGGCACGTATCACTCAGCGCCGCAGTGCCGATCTGGCGCGCCACGACGCCAGGATCCCACAGTGCACGGCTCAGGCGATCTCCCATTCCTGTATTCGCGGTTCCGATGTCGACGATCCTGGTAGCACCGGAATACGCCGATTTCAACGCGTCGGTCTGTTCGAGGGTTCCGTCGGTTTCTATCACGGCGACCTGGATCGGAGCGAGTCCTACCAACTCTCCACGGCCTTGTCCGTCGATAAGCAAACGAATTATGTCGTCGAACAGGCGGATTCGAGTTTCGAGTTTCGGGGCATCGTACCAATGATCGAATATTGGGATCAGCCATTCAGCATACGGCGCAGTATCCTGAATCTCGATCTTGCCGGGAGGGGGTGACTGCCAATTTCCATGAGGCAAAAGGAAATCAACGGCCGGTGGGCCGAACGCGAGTAGCTCTTCATATGTTCGAAGTGGTTCGTTGACAAGGTCGATGGTGCACAGTAGGCCTCCGAACAGCTTCTTGTTCCGATATTTTCGTAGCGAAGTCAACCCGCGCGCCACCTCGTCGTAGCTGCCCCCGCCGCGACGTGACTTTCGATGTCGATCATGACCCTCACGGCCACCATCGATACTCACGCCGATGGTTACGTCCCACCGGTCGCAGATCTGCAAGAATTTCTCGTCGATGAGTATTCCGTTCGTCTGCACGCCCAGCCGTAACTCGGTCAGCGGACCCAAGCATTCTCGAGCATGACGCGCGAAGAATTCGAACCGCGAGTGACCCGCGAGTAACGGCTCGCCGCCGTGGAAAACAACGCTGACAGCGGGAACCTCGAAGCTGCCGATGTGGTCGGCGATGCCGTGGCACGCATCGGAGAAGATTTGTTCGGTCATCACGATCGGCTGGTCGCGCCAACTCTGGTCGATCGCTTCGTACATATAGCAATAGTCGCAAGCCAGGTTGCATCTGCTGTGAATTTTCATAATGAATTGATTGAATGGGTACGGCTGCCACGCGGATGAGCGGAGCGCGTCGATATCCAATCCTACTGAAGGCCAAGGCCCCCGGATCCGGCCGGGCATGTCT
Source organism: Nocardia sp. NPDC051900 (assembly GCF_044452545.1). Classification (NCBI taxonomy): domain Bacteria; kingdom Bacillati; phylum Actinomycetota; class Actinomycetes; order Mycobacteriales; family Nocardiaceae; genus Nocardia; species Nocardia sp. NPDC051900. The sequence goes on from NZ_JBITBU010000004.1 coordinate 263,353, forward strand.
GGTACCTCGAAAGTGTTGGAATGATAAAAATAGGCTGCTGTGTCGGGTGCGACGCCACGATGGGGAAGCCCTGCGGCCCAGGAATGCAGCCTGGGCCGCAGGGGCATGACGCAACCGACTCGAAGTGTTTCCCGGCGGTTCAAAAATAGAGCGAATCCGCCGGCGGTCGATCAACTGTCGACTGTGTCCGCGGGTCCGACGACGCGCGCACAACGAGAGCTGGTCATAGACATCAGTACAGATCGGGTGTCACACGACTCGCTATTGATAGTCGATGAACGCCTGAAAGGCGAGAGGCGCCGCGTGCAGCTGCGACGCCATCTGGCGTTTTATCGAAAACTGCAAGGCCGGGCTTATATCCTCCAGCAATCGATCGATGTCATCGACGGAAGTGTCGATATAGAGAGTTGATTGGTTCACCTTTGTCTCCTTGTTCTTTGATATTGCACCGTGACGCGGGCCCTCATGTGGGGCCGATCCGTCGCCGGCAACAGGCGGATCGCGACACGACCTCATCTGCACAGTATTGGTAGTTCTCATGGATCTGGAAGTTCTCATACAGGGTCTTCCTGAGTAAATGCCGTCGAGGTAGAGGTGGAGAAATGGGGTTGGTAGACAGCCGCAGAATGGAGGCTCACGAGTGCGGTACCGAACATGGCGATGGGTAAGATAATTCCGGTTCTCTCCGTTCCCAGCCAGGAGGCCAGGTATCCGCCCATCAACGGCCCGAGGGCGGCCGCTCCGGAGTTCCAAGTCGCCATCGCGCCTATCGCTCTGCCGAGGATGCCGTCCGAAAGAACTTGCATGCGAGCGGTGGTCAGAGCGACGCCGAAGATCGTGCCGACGAAGCCCACGCCACACCAGCAGATTGTCAAGACGCGCGGACTGAAGGTGAATGCGAACGAGCATAAAAGTATTGCCCACGTCCATAGAGCGCCACGATATACAGTTGTAGTGTCGAACAGGCGGATCAGGTGAGGCGCGATGATCGTCCCGATCACCCCCCCGACACCATTTGCGCCGAGGACTACGCCGGCCTTCCATCCCGCTTCCCCACTGGCATGCAGGTGCACCAGAGTCAGCACGATCGCCATTTGCACAATCATGCTGCTCAAGCCCGCGGTCAGCGTTGTGGTGCGGAGGAATGGATGGCCCCACACCATACGCACCCCGTCGATCATGCGGGTTTTCCCGTCTTCCTGGTGGTTCGTCGACCGCAACGGTGCGGTTTGGTCGGTAGGCGTTGCCGCGAACAATGTTGCCAGACAAAAGAGAGAGGACACGCCATCAACCAAGAAAGGCAGCCATCTGGCTATTTCGGCGATGCCGGCGCCGAAGGCGCGACCGACCATAATTGCGATCGGCTGCTCAGCGACGACAAATGAATATGCCGTCGTGCGATCTTCCGCCCGAACAACATTGCAGATAACGGGCACTTCGCAGATTTGGAACAACACCAGCGCGCTGCCCTCGGCGAAGGCCGTAAAACACCACATGAGCGCGACACCGGGTGGCCGGACGACGGCGATCAGTGCAGCAAGTGAGATGGCGAAAAGTCCGACGGCCTGGCAAGCTATCAAGATACGCCAGCGGTTGAAGCTGTCCGCAATTTTCCCTGCAGGCAGCTGCAGGAGCAGGGTGGCCAGCGTGAAGGAGAACGATACCCAACCTGCCATGATCGACGACCCGGTCATAGCGAGGACGATCAAGGGATAACTTATCGAGACGCAGTAGCAGCCGACAAGCGAGACGGCATTGCCGGACCACAGCAGAACGAAATTTCTGTTCCCGAGAATTCCGGTAGAATATGGCAACGTAGTTCTCCCAGCAATCAGCTCTATCAATCCCCGCGCTCGTCGAGTAACTGCTCGAAGCTCCGTCCGAAATTTCCTGGTCACGTCCACGCGGGATCTCTCCGATCGCCGAGATGTCCGCGGGAAAACCAGCGTATGCCGATGAATGATGGAAAGTCGTCGGCATTATCATCAGACTTTATGCGGGTGCCGCTCGAGCGTTGTGTACTGCGCAAAGCCCAGGGCGGTCATCGGCCGGTGAGGCGAGCCGGCTGCACCGGGCGGAGCGCGACAAATACTTTCCATGACTGCACCTTTCTACCCACTCCGCTGCCGAATGTGGCATGAGTAGGAATCAGATAGGAAGCTTCGGCGGTGATCTTCCCCTGTCGTCAAGGGGGGAGCTGTCCGGCCATTTTCCGTTGCTGGCCCACAAAGTGTATTGGCCGACAAAGTGTTTTCGCAATCTCTTACCTCCATTTTTGGGAAGCTGCCCGTGAAAAAGTTCCATAAGCAGGGCATGCAAGTGCATACCGAACTCGGGCGTAGGAATTTCCCCCATGGTGTTCGATCCTTGAATGTGTGGTCGATATTTTGCTGACGAATCTCGGCACGGCGTGTGTTATCGCGCAGCGTGCGCAGAAAGGCTGCAGCACTGTTCGGGCGGGAGTGTCGCTTCCGGTGGCAGCCGAGCATCCGTGACGGCGCGCTGCCACAGCGGCTGAGGTGAATATCGCTGTGCTTGCTTATTACGATTCCGGGTTGCCGCTGCCGATCGTCGCGAGTTCTGGCCGCAACAACCGGCCCTCTCTGCGCCGTTCGGTCAGCGCGGTGGTAGCCACCGGGTTCGGACGTGCTCCTACCGGTCCCATGGGACTCTTGTGAGTTCGTCGAGATTCGAAAGTCGCCTTGTCGATCGCATCAGCGCCTCGAGGTTCACATCACTTTGGTCGCCGAAGTACGTGTGGGCGGTCGCTTGGTGCTCCAACGCCAGGCGCCTGCTGATGTGTTGGCGAACGTCTCGTCCGGCGTCGCGCCAATCGTGACTGGTGACCTCGGCTCGGAGTCGGTGCTCGTCGTCAACCAAAAGGGTTCCGGTTGGTCCGGATGGCTCGAAGAGCAGTTGGACGAGGGGATGGTTGTCCGGTATCGGGTTCATCGGCGCGGTGGAGCTACGTACAAGGTTGTCGGCCGCGACGACAGCCTGCGCCGCGAATGCCGGGTGCGCGGCGATGCCTACGTGGTTCTCCACGGCCTCGGCCGCGGCGACGGCTTTCTGCAGCGGTGCGAGGCCGAACGGATTCTGTGACATCCAGGCCTTCTGGACCGAGAGCGCCCGTTGGGCATCGACCACCTGCTGATCGGTGGCATTCATCGCCCGCAGAATCGGCGCGATCATCGCATCCGGAACTTTGCTGTCGCCCAGGCCGTCGAGCACATTCGCGACACCGAGAGCCGAGGTCATCCCGCCTTGAATGCCCTGCAACCTTCCGGCCGCTTTGAACCGCCAGTTGGTCCGGGCGCCATCGTTGTATTCGTGCATTTGCCGAAGCATCGGCGAGATCGCGATGTTGTTGAGATCCACACGCCTCTTTCGACGCGCGAGCGGGTTCAACGGGTTCACCGTGGCTCCCGCCAGCCAAGCAGTCGCCGGAGACGCGTTGACAGTATTGAGCGCGGACAATCCGGTGATCAGCGCAGCAGGAGGCATCGAGGATTTGGATTGTGCTGCGCCCATCCCCAGCGCTGGGCCGCCACGCCCGCCTGAGCGTGAAGGGCCTTGGATCGCCGAAGCGAATCGATTCGCCACCCAGTTACTTCCGCTGCTCAGGCTGAGGTCGAGCTTGCGCAGTTGCGAGAGCGCGATGATCTCGACGGCGCCCGCGACGATGATCGCCGTTATCGCCTGTCCGCGAGCCTGCTGGAAAAGGTTGCCGAGGAACAAGACATAGATACCGAGGAAGATGATGTAGGCGGCCATGCGGATCGCGGCGATGAACCCGTCGACGATATTGCGGACGAGGAACGTCTGCGTCGGCCCGTACACGAAGCCGCCGACGGCGAAACCGAAGATCGTCATGAAACAGTGGTAGATCGCGTCCATCGCCGCCTTCATGACCCTGATGCCGAGAAGTGCCGCGAACAGCAGCAGGATCCCGCCGCACAGCAGCAGGAGTAGGCCGGTACCGATCTGGCCCATGCTCGGATTACTGGCCTTGGCGTGCGCGGCCGTGTCGCCGCAGACCCGCAGGCCGTTGCGCACCCGCTCGTCATCGCCGGACCGGATGCCCGCCGACCAGGCGGCTCGGCACGACGGGTTGTCGTCGAGGATGTGCCCGAAGTTCCATATCTGCAATGGATGCCGCGCGAAATTGTCGGCGAGTGTCTCCTGCATCGTCGGGAGCAACTGGGATGGATTCGGGCTTCTGTTCCCGTTCAATCCAGCGGCCACCGAGATGCCCAGATCGCGGCCCTGTGCCAGCAAGCCGTGGGAGGAAAGCACCTCAGAGAGCGGCTCGGCCAGGAACACCGGTCCGAGGACCGCGACCGCCACCATCGTCACGATCTGCATCGCGGCCCTGGCGTGGTACCCGCGCACAATGAACCAGCCGACGAAGAACGCGCCGATGGCCACCGCGGTCACCAGCGCGATCGGCGTCGCGATCTGGCCGGTCAACGCGTCCGCCACTTGCCGCAGCGCGGCCGCGAACCAGTCCATCCAGCGGAAACTCAGCGCATAGCCGATCAGCCAGATGGCCGATGTCACAATGGTGATGTAGCCGACGAACTCCAGCCCGAGGATCGCCCACAAGATGGTGGCTCCCGGATTCAGGGGACCACCCCGGTCGGTGACGAAGGAATAGCTGGACAAGGGTACCTCGAACGAATCACGAATGTTCATCCATCGCAACGCGTCATTCCCCGAGGATTCGCCAGTTTGCGCGTACGCAACCGCGCCGATGACCCCTGGAAAGACGAGCAACGTGAACAACACGAGAATGACGGCGGTGATTCGACGCCGACACTCGGTGGCGAAAGAGCATGTCCTCCAGGCCGACCGAGCGTTACGCAGATGCCGCGAACTCGACGGTGAGTGCAACTTTTTGGAACTTGATGTGTTGCGAACGCTATGAACGGCGCGGTTTTTCACCACACTCCCATCGGTGATCGCATACATCGAGCCGATGGGCCGACGGTAGGGGAAGGATGCATGCCACCGTCACGCGCGCTGATAGCGGGCACGATAGGGCGAGCGTCGAACCACTCAGTGCCGCAGCGTGTGTCGCGACCCGTTATGGTGTCCAATCGGGCGCAGCGGATGTTCGGATGCTTCGTGAGCGCCACACCGCCTGCTGAAAATCGTTGCCGCACTGTCGGTAATCTTCCAGGTCCGGCGCCCGCCCGGCATGGGGGATATCCCTACGATCAATCGGTCTGATCGTCTGTGCTACAACGTGATCGAAGACGTAGACGTTGACCCCGGACTGCGGATCCAACGGCTCCTGCCGGTACCTGTGGCCACGCCGATGGCCTCGCCGCTCGATGGTGTGCCACTCGAGACCTTGTCAGGAGCGGTGGGTGAGGGGTTCGCGTAGGCCGAGGTGGGCGCGGAGGGTGGTTCCGGTGTATTCCGTGCGGTAGACGCCGCGGTCTTGGAGTTCGGGGACGAGCCAGTTCACGATTTCGTCGAGGCCGGTCGGGACCAGGTAGGGGGAGATGTTGAAGCCGTCGGTCGCGCCGTGGCGGACCCAGCGGGCCAGTTCGTCCGCGACCTGGGTGGGGGTGCCCGCGAAGCCGGAACGTTCGGTGGAGGCGATCACGACTTCGCGCAGGGAGAGGTTTTCCGCCTCCGCCCTGGCCCGCCATTCGCGGGCGATGGCGATCGGGTCCTGTCCGGAACGCGGTGCGCCTCGGGTCTCCGAGATCGGGCGGGGCTGCGGATCGTCCGCGGGCAGGGGACCGTCGGGGTCGAGGCCGGACAGGTCGCGGCCCCAGATCTGGCCGGCCAGCGACAGCGCGGTCTGACCGGTGTACTGGCCGCTCTTCACCCAGCGCACTTTCTCCTCGACCTCGGATTCCTTCTCCGCGAGGATGATCTGCGTGCCGGGCAGGATCCGGATGTCGTCCTCGGGGCGGCCCGCCGCGCGCAGGCGTGTACGGATGTCGTTCGCGAAAGCCAGCGCGTCGTCGAAATGCGTTCCGTGCCTGGAGAAGATGACATCGGCGTGCGCGGCGGCGAAATCGCGGCCGGTGGGTGAATCACCCGCCTGGAAGATCACCGGATGCCCTTGCGCGCTGCGCGGCAGCGTGGGGGTGATCGTCACGTCGAAGTGCGGGCCGGTCCGCACCACCGGATGGATCGCCTCGGCACGCGCCCACGACGGGCTCTGCTGCGAGGTCGCGATCGCGCCGTCGTCCCAGGCGTCCCAGATCGCCCGCACCGTGGCGACGAACTCCCCGGCGCGCTCGTAACGCAGCGCGTGGTCCAGGAATCCGCCGCGCCGGAAGTTCGCGCCGGTCCAGGCGTTGTCCGTGGTGACCGCGTTCCAGCCCGCCCGGCCGCCGGACAGCAGGTCCAGGCCGCCGAGTTTGCGCGCCAGGTCGGCGGGCTCGTTGTAGGTGGTGTTCTGGGTGGCCACCAGGCCGATGTGGCGGGTGACGCCCGCCAGCGCGGCGAGCTGGGTGATCGCGTCGGGGCGGCCCGCGATGTCCAGCTCCAGGATCGCGCCGTCCTGCTCGCGCAGGCGCAGGCCCTCACCGAGGAAGAACGCGTCGAACAAGCCGCGCTCGGCGGTCTGCGCGACCCGGCGGAAGGTTTCGAAGTCGATCTGCGAGCCGCTGGACGGGTCGGACCAGATGGTGGTGTGGTTCACGCCCTGGAAGAAGACGCCGAAATGGACCTGGGCGTCGGGACGCGGGAAGTCGGTCACGGAAACGATCTCCTGACGATCAGCGGGTGGTCGCGTAGCGGTTGGCGGGGCGGTTCAGGCCGAGGTTGGCGCGCAAGGTCGAACCGGGGATCGGGCGGTGCGCGACGCCGGTGCGCAACAGCGCGGGGACGACCTCGCGCGCGAGCACGGGCAGATCCTCGTCGATCACGGCGAGGTGCAGCCGCACACCGTCCAGGTGCGCGCTGAGTTCGGTCAGCAGATCGGTCAATTCCCTGGCCGATCCGGAGAACGCCAGGCGGCCCGGCGAACCGGAGGATTCGCCGAATCGCTGTGCTGCGCGCGTGCCCGGAACGTCCAAGGTCACTTCGACTTCGGCGAACGCGAGCGCGGCCCCGCCGGAGTCCGCCGCCACGGCCGCCGCGACGGAATCGGCGGCGACGAGCCGGACATCGACCTCGCCTTCGGTGCCGAACACCACGGGCTGACCCTGTGGCGGCCGCGGCACGATCGCGGGTCCCTTCACCGAGAAGCTCTCGCCCTGGAAGTCGATGTAGTGCAGCTTGTTCCGGTCCAGGAATCGGCCGCTGGCGTAGTCGCGGATCACCGCGTCGTCTTCCCACGAGTCCCACAGGCGACGGGCCACCTCGATCGAATCCCGTTGCTCGCGGGCCAGATCGGCGTCTTCCGACACCGGTCGACGTCCCCAGGTGGCGGCGGCGCGTGGATCGTCGACGCGCTCGGCGATCCATCCGGCCCGTCCCCGCGAGGCGTAGTCCAGCGACGCCACCTGCGATGCCGTGTGGAACGGTTCGGCGTAGGTGGTGGCGACGGTAGGAACCAGACCGATCGTGCTGGTCGTTGCCGCGACGAAGGACGCCCGCGTCACCGCGTCGATGCGACCGGGAATCTCCTGCCCCGGCAGGATCGAGTCGGCGAACGTGGCCAGGGTGAACCCGGCGTTCTCGGCGGCGGCCACCCGCCTGTGCACGGTATCCGCGGTGAGCAGACGGTCCGGCGCGTGTGCCGCCCGCCGCCACGCCTCGGGGCGGAACCCCTCTCCGTCGAGTTCTACACCGAGCGCGAAAACGCCCATCCCGCACCTTCTTTCATCCCGCGAACGATGACGCGACGAGCGGTGGCCCGAGCCGGGCACGATGCGGCTCGGGCCACCGGCGGCGCACCCCTTGCGAGCATGCGCGCAAGGGGCGGCCGATCGCGATGGTTTGCGTCGCGATGATTCGAAGGTTGTCGAACGTAGGGTCGGCTACCGTGCCGCCCGAGCCGCGAAAGCGGCCGCCAGCAGGACCGTGACGCCCTCGGCGATCGCGGTGCCGCCGAGCGCATGCGCCGCACTGCGCACCGTGCTGCCCGCGAGGCCGAGGAACAGCGACCCGAAACCGGCGATCCCGACCACCACGCCGAGTTGCACGTTGGTCACCAGGATGCCGCTCGCGTCGGCCGCCAGGCTCATCGGGACCTTGGCCAGCGTGCGGGTCATGAGCGGACTGAAGGCGATACCGTTGCCCGCGCCGCACAGGCCGAGCAGGGTCAGCGCGAGCGGTCCGACCTCGCCGCCGTCACGAAGCAGCACGCCGAGGGCGACCATGCTCACCGCCCCGACGACCAGGCCGAGCGGGATCATCACCGGATGGAACCGGGCCGGGACGCGTTCCCAGTTCAGGCTGGCGACGGCGAAGGTCACGCCGAGGGGGACGAACAGCAGTCCCGCGTGCAGCGCGCTGTAGCCCAGCGTGCTCTGTAGGTGGATCGCCATGACGAACATCCAGCCGCCGAAGGTCGCCATGGTCACGAACAGCGCGACCGCGGCGGGCACGAGGCCGGGCGCGGTGAGTACCGCCCGCGCGAACAGGGGCTCGCCGCCACGGGTGGCGACGACCCGCTCGATCGCCACGAACGAAGCGAAGCCGAGCACGCTGGCGGTCAGGGCGATCCACGACCACAACGGCCAATCCAGCTCCCGCCCCAGGACGAGCGGCAACACCAGCATCAGCACCGACGCGGTGAGCGTGGCCAGTCCCGGCAGATCGAGCTTGCGCTCGAGCCGCTGGGCCGAGGACGGCAGGATGCGCGGCGCCGCCGCGAGCAATACGAGGCCGATCGGCACGTTCACCAGGAACACGCCGCGCCAGCTGCTGCCGAAGAGATCGGCGTTGACGATCAGCCCGCCGAGGACCTGTCCGGCGACCATGCCGCCGGAGATGATGGCCGAGTAGACGCTCAGCGCCCGCGCGCGGGCGTCGCCGGTGAAGGTGCGCTGGATGAGCGTCATGATCTGCGGCACCATGGCCGCCGCGCCGACGCCCTGGGCGAACCGGAAGACGATCAGCGATGCCTCGTTCCAGGCCAGACCGCAGGCCAGCGAGGAGAGGGTGAACAGCGCGAGTCCGGCGATGAACGCGCGGCGCTGGGTGAATCGGTCGCCGAGGCGCGCCCCGGTGACCAGCAGGACGGCGTAGGCGATGACGTACCCGGCGACGATCAGCTGCAGCGCCGCGCCGCTGGTGTGCAGGGAATTGCGGATGGAGGGAATGGCGACGTTGACGATGGAGGCATCGAGCACCGCCATGAACTGCCCGGTGAGAATGACGGCGAGGAGGGCAAGCGAACGCCGCGCTCCCAGCACGGCCGGTGCGGCCGCGGCGGCCGTCGTCGCCGCGGGCCCCGGCGATATGGTCTGTGTCATGCACCGAGCATGCGGTGCGCCGGGCACCGGTAACAGGAGCCCGATAACACTGGTACCGGCAGCACCAGGCTGAGTGTGCGGCACAACGCGATACCGAGTAGTTTCGAGGCCTTCCCGGCACCGTGTCCAGTGTCACAGACGTGCGCGGAGGCTATTGCCTGACCAAAGTACTTAGACGAGCTAACGTGTTTATGGAGGCGCGTTCAAGGACCGAAGGAGGTCGTCGTGGCACCCGAAACACGCGGGGAGCGGCTCATGCGCCGCATCACCCGGCTATATGCCGAATACGACGACATCCGCAACGCCACACCGCGTGCGGACGTCGCCGAGAAGATTCGCGACCCCGGTGCGGCGCTCGCTCAGATCGTCGAGACGGTGATGGTCGGCTACGCCGACCGGCCCGCCGTCGCCCAGCGTGCGACCGAGCTGCGCACCGACGAGACCGGACGCACCACGCTGACGCTGCTGCCGCGGTTCGACACCATCACCTACGGCGAGCTGTGGGAGCGCGTGCGCGCGGTCGCCGCCGCATGGCACGGTGACGCGGACACACCGCTGCGGGCAGGCGACTTCGTGGGCATCCTGGGCTTCACCAGCAGTGACTACACCATGCTCGACCTGGCCTGCATCCACCTCGGCCTGGTCGCGGTACCCATGCAATCCAGCGCACCGGTCGCCCAGCTCACCGCGATCGTGGCGGAGACCGAGCCGCGGGTGCTGGCGGCGACACCGGAACTGCTCGACGCCGCGGTGACGTGCGCGCTGTCGGAGTCCGGGCCACAACGTCTGGTCGTCTTCGACTACCACCCGGAAGACGACGACCAGCGGGCGGCGTTCGACGCGGCCCGCGCGCGGCTGGCCGACGCGGGCAGCGCGGTGCGCGTCGAATCGCTCGACGAGGTGCTGGCGCGCGGCCGGACGCTGCCGCCGGCGCCGCTGTTCGTCGCCGAGCCCGGCGAGGACCCGCTGGCGCTGCTGATCTACACCTCGGGCAGTACCGGAACCCCGAAAGGCGCGATGTACAGCCAGCGGCTGGTCGCCAGGGGATGGGTGAACCGGCCCGATGTCGCCGCGATCAACTTCAACTACATGCCGATGAGCCATGTGGCCGGTCACGGGTCGCTGACCGGCGTGCTGGCGCGCGGCGGCACCGCGTACTTCGCGGCCGAGAGCGATATGTCGACGCTGTTCGACGACATCGCGCTGGCCCGGCCGACCGAGCTGTTCTTCGTTCCGCGCGTGTGCGACATGGTCTTCCAGCGCTACCAGAGCGAGGTGGACCGGCGCTCCGGACCCGGTGTGGACCGCGTCGCGCTGGAAGCGGAGGTGAAAACCGAACTGCGCGAACACTTCCTGGGTGGACGACTGGTCATGGCGATCTGCGGGAGCGCCCCGGTGTCGGCGGAGATGAAATCGTTCGTCGAGTCGGTGCTCGATCTGGAGTTGCACGACGGCTACGGATCCACCGAGGCGGGCGGCGTGGTCGTCATCGACGAACGGGTGCAGCGGCCGCCGGTACTGGACTACAAACTCGTCGACGTCCCGGAGCTGGGCTACTTCCGGACCGACAAGCCGCATCCGCGCGGCGAGCTGCTGTTGAAGAGCAGCACCCTGATCTCCGGGTACTACAAGCGGCCCGAGGTCACGGCCGAGGTCTTCGACTCCGACGGCTTCTACAAAACCGGCGACATCGTCGCCGAACTCGGCCCGGATCACCTGGTCTACGTCGATCGGCGCAACAACGTGCTGAAACTCTCCCAGGGCGAATTCGTCGCGGTCTCGCGTCTGGAGTCGGTCTACGCGACCAGTCCGCTGATCCGGCAGATCTTCGTGTACGGCAGCAGTGAACGCGCCTATCTGCTCGCCGTGATCGTGCCCACCGAGGACGTGCTGGCCTGGGGCGATCCCGAGAAGATGAAGACGGCGCTGAGCGACTCGCTGCGACAGCTGGCCAAGGACGCCGAGCTGCAGTCCTACGAGATCCCGCGCGAGTTCCTGATCGAGCCGGAACCGTTCACCACCGCCGACGGGTTGCTGAGCGGCATTGGAAAGCTGTTGCGGCCCAAGCTCAAAGAGCACTACGAGCCGCGCTTGCAAGCACTCTACGCCGAGCAGGCCGCCGGGCAGGCGAACGAACTGCTCGACCTGCGCCGCACCGCGGATCACCTACCCGTGCTGGAGACGGTGAGCCGCGCGGCGAAGGCCGTACTGGGCTGCGCGGACGCCGATCTGCGCCCCGACGCGCACTTCGGCGACCTCGGCGGCGATTCGCTCTCGGCGCTGTCGCTGTCGAACCTGCTGCACGAGATCTTCGAGGTCGAGGTGCCGGTGTCGGTGGTGATCAGCCCGGCCAACGGTCTGCGCGAGGTGGCGGCTTACATCGCGGCCGAGCGCGCCTCGGGGACGCGGGGCGCCACCTACGCCTCGGTGCACGGCGCCGGGTCGCAGGTCCGCGCCGCCGATCTGACCCTCGACAAGTTCCTCGACGCCGGCACCCTCGCCGAGGCGCCGAATCTGGCGCGCCCCTCCGCAACCGTGCGCACGGTGCTGCTGACCGGCGCGAACGGCTACCTCGGCCGTTTCCTGTGCCTGGAATGGCTGCGACGGATGCACGACAGCGGAGGCACGCTGGTCTGCCTGGTCCGGGGTTCCGACGCCGCCGCGGCGCGCAAGCGACTCGACAGCGCCTTCGACACCGGAGATCCCGGCCTGGTCCAGGAATTCCAGGATCTGGCCGCCGCGCATCTGGAGGTGATCCCCGGCGACATCGGTGATCCGAACCTGGGGCTCGACGATCGGACCTGGCAACGGCTGGCCGAACAGGTCGACGTGATCGTGCATCCCGCCGCGCTGGTCAACCACGTGCTGCCGTATCGGCAACTGTTCGGTCCCAACGTGGTCGGCACCGCCGAGTTGATCCGTCTCGCCCTGACCACGCGGCTCAAGCCGTTCACCTATCTGTCCACGGTCGCCGTGGCCACGCAAATAGATCCGGCCGTCTTCGCCGAGGACGGCGACATCCGCGAGCTGAGCGCGGTGCGCGCGGTGGACGACACTTACGCCAACGGCTACGGCAACAGCAAGTGGGCAGGCGAGGTACTGCTGCGCGAGGCCAATGACCTGTGCGGGCTGCCGGTGGCGGTGTTCCGGTCGGACATGATCCTCGCCGACCGGCGTTACACCGGTCAGCTCAACGTGCCCGACATCTTCACCCGGCTGCTGCTGAGCCTGCTCGTCACGGGGATCGCGCCGTTCTCCTTCTACCGCACCGACGCGAACGGTCAACGCTCGCGCGCCCACTACGACGGCTTGCCCGCCGATTTCACCGCCGAGGCGATCACCACTCTCGGCGCGACGGCGGGGACGGGTTTCCACAGTTTCGACGTGCTCAACCCGCACGACGACGGCCGCTCGCTCGACGAGTTCGTCGACTGGCTGATCGAGGCGGGCCATCGCATCGAGCGGATCGCCGATTACGACGAGTGGGTCACCCGATTCGAGACCTCCCTGCGGGCGTTACCGGAAGCTCAGCGCCAGGCCTCCGTGCTGCCGTTGTTGCACGCCTATCGACGACCGGCCCCGGCCGTTCGTGGCTCGGCAATGCCTGCGGAGAAATTCCGGGCTGCCGTCCGAGCCGCGAAAATCGGCGCCGATCAGGATATTCCGCAGATATCCCGGGAGCTGATCGAGAAATACGTCACCGACCTGGGCGTGCGGGGCTTGCTGTAGGAGCTAGGACGGCTTCGGCACGGCATCGAGCAAGGCGTTGCCGATGCGTTCGGCTTGGACCAACACGTTCGTCTGCGCCGAGATGTAGTCGCCGATGCCTTCGTCCTGCGCGGCCCGCAGATACGGCGGCAGCGGTTGCTGGATCTCGGTGCGAATGACGTTGTCCAGCAGCGACTCCATCTCGCCGCGCAACGGATTCCCGGTGGCGGCTTGGTTGTCGAGTTCGAGCCTGCCGCCGTCGGTGCTGTAGTCGTAGAGCTCGAATTCCTGTGCGGCCGCCGGGTCGATCTGGATCCGGCCGTGCACCCAATGGGAATAGGAGGCGAATTTCGCGTCCGGAGTGCGCACCATCGCGACGTGGCCCGGGGCGTCCTGATTGAACAGCATCGCGGCTTCCTCGATCGAAGCCTCGTCGGTGGTATGGGCGACCCACGGCCTGCCCGCGGCTCCCGGGTTGCGGCACAGCGCGGCGATGTCGAGACGCCCGCTGAGATGTTCGTAGCGTCCGTCGCCGCGCCATCCGTCGCCGCCGGTGCCGATGGTGAGCAGCAGGGGAGTGAAATCGACACTGGAAGTGAGCTGGTCCCTGGTGCTCGTCCCGTTCACCGGGCTCAAGTGGCCGCGCGGATCGTGGACGTAGAGCGGGACGCGCAGCGCCTCGTCGTAGGCGGCGCCGCCCTTGCCGTGCAGGCCGTGGGAGCCCGCGTAATCACCGTGGTCGGAGGTGAAGACGACGACGGTGTTGGCGGCGACGTCCGGACGCGACTGCAAGGTGTCCAGCACGCGGCCGATCTGGATATCGACCTGCTGCTGCGCCCACAGATACAGATTGCGCATCTCGATCCAGGCCTGCATGGCTTCCGGCGTTCCGTAGGGCGCCGCTCCGAACGCCACCGCCGAGACCTCCACCAGTGCCATCTGCAGGCGCGGTTTGCGCGAAAGTTGTTCGAGCGACTCAAAATTGGGCGGCAGCTCGTTCATCCAGCGTGGGATGTCGGCGTTGAACTGGTCGCGACGGGTCCAGCGCGGCCACCATTGGATGTCGTGCGGGTTGACCAGCGACACGGTCGTGCACCAGGGCGCATTGCCGGAATCGTTGTGGAACCAGTCGACGAATTGGTCGACGATCTTCGGATCCATTTGCAGCCCTTGACCCGGCGCGCCGTTGGGTGAGGGATAGGTGCCGCCGTGGAATCCGTAGGCTTCGAGCGCGCCCGGTGTCCGATCCGGGTAGCTGCCGAGATGCCACTTGCCCCAGTAGGTGGTGTCGTAACCGTGGTCGCGCAGCATGGACCCCCACGTCGGGAACAGCGGCGACAACGTCGACTCCGACACGACCATGACCCCGGTCTGCTGCGCGTAGAGGCCGGTCAGCAGGCAACCCCGGGCGGGCGTGCAGTCGTTGGCCGCCGTGTAGTGATTCTCGAACGACACGCTGCCCCGGCGGATCCGTGCGATGTTCGGCAGCACGGCGTCCAGCGTCTGCTGGTCGGGAAACCACACGGGTGTCCGCATCTCGTCCACGATGATCACCAGGATGTTCGGCTTGTCCGGATCGGTGTCCGCTCGGGCCTTGCCCGGCGCGGCTCCGGTCGTGACGGCGGCCGCGGCCGTGGCCGAAGTGGCCGCACTGGACAGAAATCCCCTGCGAGTGAACGAGCTCGGCAATGTTCCTCCACGAATGAGTCGTGTTCGGTCGAATGGAACGCGGAGAATCTCGGTGCTGTGTACCGTAGCTCCGCCCGGCCTGCGCTACCCGCACGCCGGTGCGGACACGCCGCCATGTCGTCGTACAGATGAGCTGGTCGGACCGGGTCGAGGCCGGGCTGCGAAGAAGGCGACGAGGAGACCGCCGGAGGCCGGGTTACGGCAGGCCGACCAGGTCGGCCATCACGTTCATGTGGTGACCGAAGTATTCGTCGCGGGCGTCGATGGTTCCGTTCAGGCGGCCGAAGATCTCGAAGCTGATCAGGCCGAACAGCTGAGTCCAGCCGACGAAGACCCGGTCGAGTACGTCTTCGGGCATGTCGGCGGGCGGCTTCTGCTCGATGAGTCGGCGCAGGTCGGTGCGGACGGGCGCGGGCAGCGGGGCCGGAAGCGGTGGCGGCGTCAGTCTTCCCGCCCCGTCCTGCGCGATGGCGACCAGCCGGAAGACCACGGCCGTGGCGGGGGCCACGGTGTCCTCGGGTGCGAAGTATCCGGGTACCGGGCTGCCGTAGAGCAGTCCGTATTCGGCCGGATGGGCCAGCGCCCAGTCCCGCACCGCCGAGCACACCGCCAGCCACCGGCCGCGTAGATCGGCGGCGGGAACCTTCGCGTCGGCGGTTTCGGCTTCGGCGGCCAGGGCGCGGTAGGCGTCGAGAATCAAGGCGGTCAGCAGGTCGTCCCGGCTCGGGAAGTAGCGGTAGAGCGCGGACGGAACGATGTCCATATCCCGTGCGACCCCGCGTAAGGACAGGTTCGCGCCGTCCACGGCCAACCGTCTGCGCGCGACCTCTTTGATCTCCTCGGTCATCTCGGAGCGGATGCGGGCGCGTAGGGATCGGGCGGACATCTCCCCAGTGTAGAGAACAAGCAACCGATAACAGAACATATGTTGGTTCGGTGAACAGTGCTCTTGACTTCGCACATTGTTCTGTCTTACGGTGAAGCCACATGGAGAACACTGTTCTCTAAACGGAACGCCCGACAGGATGGATATTGCCATGGTTCTGCACGTTGTCATCGGAGCCGGCCCGGTGGGCGCGACCACGGCCGCGTTGCTCGCCGCACGCGGCGCCCAGGTGCGCGTGATCACCCGGCGCGGCGTCGGCCCGGATCATCCGCTGATCGAGCGCGTCGCCGCCGACGCCACCGACTCGGCGGCATTGATCGGGCATTGCGCGGGCACGGAGGTGATCTTCCAGTGCGCGCAGCCTCCGTATCACCGCTGGGCGAGCGACTTTCCGCCCCTGGCCGCCGCCGTGTTGCAGGCGGCGGAGGCTACCGGCGCCGCGCTGCTGAGCGTCGGAAACCTGTATGGCTACGGTCAGGTCGACGGTCCGATCAGCGAACAGCACCCGCTGCGTCCCAACAGCGTGAAAGGGCGCGTGCGCGCGGAGCTCTGGACCGAGGCGCTGGCGGCGCACGAAGCGGGCCGCGTCCGCACCGCCGAAGTACGCGGATCGGACTACCTCGGCGCCGGAGCGACGTCGGCGTTCACCGTCGCGGCGCTGCCCGCCGTGCTGGCCGGCCGCCGGGTGCTGTTCCCCGCCGATCCGGACGCCGCGCACAGCTGGACCGACGTCACCGACACCGCACGTACTCTCGTCGCGGTCGCCCACGACGAAAACGCTTGGGGCCGCGCTTGGCACACGCCCACCGCGCCGCCGATGTCCCTTCGCGAACTCGCCGGGCTCGCGGCGACGGTCGCGGACGCGCCGCCCGCGCGGGTGAGCCGGATGCCCTCCGCGGTGCTCTGGGTCGGAGGGCTCTTCGATCCCAACGCCCGCGAGATGCGCGAACTGCGGTATCAGTTCGATCGTCCGTTCGTGATCGACTCCTCGGCCGCGACCGCGGCCTTCGGCATCGAGCCGACGCCCACCGCGGAATCACTGCGCGCCACGATCGCCGCCCTTCGCGACGAGGCCTCCGCCTCCATCGACTGACGGCCGCCGGACGATTCGTGGAAGGGGACCGCGAACACGTCGTGGCGGACGAAGGCCAGGCGCTCGCTCGGGTCCGAGGAGTCATGAGCGGACCGGGCGCCGCGCCGCTACCGGCTGTCGGGCAGCGACCTCGTGCGACCACAGCGTGATTTCGACCTGGCTGCCGGGAACCACGGCCGTCACTCCTATGACGAGAGACAGTGGGGGAGAGGTAACACAACCGATCCCCGGTCTAGCACGATGGCTGATTCTCGCCAGCGCGGGCGGGGTGGCGGTGACGAGGATCGTGCGCATGACGGCTGATGTGATGAGCACCCTGAGGGCCTTCTACGCGTCGGAGGCGGCGTATCTCACCGACGGGTCCGGGTTCGAGGAAATGGCCCGGCATCTGGCGCCGGATGTGGTCATGCGCCAGGCGTCGAGCCTGCCCTATGGCGGCGATTGGCATGGACACGACGGATTCCGGAGATTCCTCGCCGCTATGCGAGAGAGCTGGGACGGCTTGTGGTTCGACGAGCAGCATTTCCTCGACGACGAGGCCAGTGTCGTGGTCTACAGCCGGGGTCGGCTACGTGCGCGGCGCACCGGATGGATACTGGAAACCTCACTGCTGCAATGGATCAGCTTTCGAGACGGCTTGATCGCCGAATTCCGGCCCTACTATCACGACACTTCGGCGGTCCTGGCCGCCCTGACCGAAGGGCCGTCGGCCGCGCAGCGCCCGTCGGCCGATTGACCGATCCCCTGGCCGAACGGCTAATACCATTTACCCGGATAATTTTGAATCGCCCCGGCATGTCCGGAGACTTCATCTCTTGGAGAGGATGGAGTCGTGTCGTCGAGGAAGAAGTATCCGGCCGAGTTGCGTGAGCGGGCGGTGCGGATGTTTGTGGAGGTCCGTGACCAGCACCCGTCGGAGTGGGCCGCGATGCGGGCGGTCGCGGAACTGCGGGGAGTGACGCATCCGGAAACGGTCCGGACGTGGGTGCGTCAGGCCGAGGTCGACGAGGGCGCCCGCTCAGGTGTCACTTCCGATGAGTCCGCGGAGCTGAAGCGGTTGCGGCGAGAAAACGCAGAACTCGAGCGCGCTAACGCAATTCTGAAAGCGGCGTCGGCTTTCTTCGCGGCCGAGATAGACCGGCCGCAGCGCTGATCACGAGGTTCGTCACCGAACACCAGGGCCGCCGGGAAGCCGACGGCCCTGGTGTGGGGTGTGAAGTCTATCTGCGCTGCGCTGACCGAGCTCGGCGTAAACCTCGCCCCCTCGACATATTACGAACATTGCAAGCGAGTCCCGACCAAGCGTCAGGTGCGTGAGGAGAACCTGAAACTGGAAGTCCAGCGCGTACATGGGTTGCCGACATCACGTATGTGTACACCTGGTCAGGCTGGGTGTACGTGGCGTTCGTGATCGACGCCTACGCCCGTCGGATCATCGGCTGGCGTACTTCGACGTCGATGACCACGACGCTGGTGCTGGACGCGATCGAGCACGCGATCTGGACCCGGGAGCGGGCCGAGACCGTGAACGGCTTGTACAAAACCGAGCTGATCAAGCCGCGTGGCCCCTGGCGCAGCGTCGACCACGTCGAGTTCGCCACCGCCGAATGGGTGGATTGGTTCAACCACCGACGCCTCTACCAATACTGCGGCGACATCCCACCCGCCGAGATGGAGGCCGCCCACTACGCTCAGAACCCGGCCCAGCAACCCGCTGAGCTGTCACACCAGTAAGTCTCCGAACTCACCGGGGCGATTCATCTGCGCGACCGGGTCGGCTCTGGGTCACTGCAGCAGCAGGGTGTGTGGATGGTCGGGCGATGCCGGGCAGACGCTGATGATCTGGTCATAGGAGCCGCCGCCGACTCGAACCCTGGTGGGTTGCCTGGCATCACTGGTGTCGGTCATGCCAGCGGCCTGGTCCTCGTAGGGGATCCAGTGACCGACGTTGGTGTGCCACTCGGAGGAGGCGATCGTCAGGAACGGCTCTGTTCGGGCACCGCAGGCAGGACAGGGCTGAGGGTAGGGATCGTTCGCTCCCCAACGTATCCAGCCCCCGACCTTCCACCCAGGTGCGATACACAGATCGTCGTACTGATAGTCGTTATCGGAGTGACCATCATCCAACTCCTGGTCGGCGAGCTCGGGCATGGTCCAGTCCTCGAGCTCGGCCATGCTCCAATCCCCTTCCTCCGCCAGCTCCACCCCTTCCGCCGGCCTCGCCTGCTCGTCATCGAGCTCCGACTCGGAAGGGTATTCGATGATGTGTTCCGGGTCGATCGTGCACGGCTCGAGCACGTAGTCCCCGCCGAATAGAACCGCCGCAGGCTCCGGGGGGTCGACAAGAATGTCGGTAACCGCGTCCGCGGACCGCCAGAACAGCGCAGTCCTAGGCATTCCCGCGGCTCCGGAGTCCGAGTCATGGTCGAACGGGCACCACAACACCTGCACCAGGTCCGCCCCTGCGGGCGGGCGTAAACCGGGCACGTCACGCACGTACAGTTGCGCGACCGGCAGCATCGCAATCGGACCAGCGGGCATCGGGATACCCTCAACAATCCGTTCGAGGGTCTCCCGCTCCTGCGTCGTCAAATCCCTACCCCGGCGGGCCGTCTCGATCCGCCGTTTCAGCCTGGCGTCCGCCAGCGACATTGCGACCGGCATCGGCCTGGGTTCCGCTGGCCTGAAGTCCACCAGCGATACCGTTATCAACGGGCGCACCCCGGTTTCGTGGGGGCCGTGACAGTGCGGCCACGGCTCGGACGCCGGCCACAGCAGCGGCCCGCCGATCGAGCTGTCATGCGGGGAAGGGGTTCCAGGGCGTGGGTGCAACCGGGTCGCGGTCCGGCCAACCGTGCCAGCGCGGGGAGGACAGCCGCGACGTCGAAGGGCCGGGGCGGAGTGGTGCGAGTCATATAAGCCTCCGGGACGCAGGGATACGCGATAGAGCATCGACCGCCGACGGTCGCACTTCGAGTGCCCAGGCTAGTGACACTCTGGCGAGCTTCCCGCAAATGGAGACACCGGCAGGCGCACCAGCCCTCACCCGAAACGACGGAAGCTTCCGCCGCCGACTGTTGACTTCCCACAACCAGATGCATCCGACCGATCGCCCACATCACCCGCCGCGCCCCCCGCACTGACGTGATCATCTTTCGTCTACACATCGCCGTTCCGGCCTTCGGTGACGCTCAAACTGGTCTGGATTCAGTGTCCGTTTTCACCTGTCCAGCCAGGCTGTTCCAGCACCCGAGAACACCGTCCCCGGACCGCGCATGCGGTTGTCGCCTTGCAGGAGTGGCACCGTCTCCGGTGCCGGCGCGGCGCTCGATGCCGGTGCGCCGGGGGTTCTGGCGGTTGCGGTCGTTGTCGCGGCGGCCGCCGATCTGGTCGCCGGACCCGGCGAATCGTCGGATGTGGCGCAACCGGCGATCACGACCGCGGCGGCCAGGACGACAGCACCCAAGATTCGTTGCACACACTGACCCATTTCCAACCCCAGACCGTGGACGCACCCGTTCGACCGGACGTCGGCGGTAGCCTTCACGATCGGTCGATTCGACACCGACCCGAATGTAGGGCATCCGCACCGCATCTGAATGTCAGCTGTTCGACCGATATTCCGGAACCGGAGGCGGGAGAAACGCGGTATTCGGGTCGCTACTGCGATGCCGAAGTTCGCTCCACCCGCCTGCTGGTCACACTGCTGGGATCAGATGGGACGGAATCCGGCGCCGACGTCGTCGCGGGAGTCGATGTCGGCGAGGATGGCGTTGATGTCGGTTCCCACCTCGGGCCCGAGACACCCCATGCCCCAGTAGGCGTTGACCATGCCGACCAGGGTCGAACCGATCACCACCGGCGCGCCGGAATCGCCCTTGAGCACACACATTTGAGTCCAGGTGTCGCTGCCACGGCCCATCATGTCGCCCCAGGCGACACCGCAGGTTCGGCCGGTCGTACGGCCCTTCTTGCACACCACGTCGGGAAATCGCGCGGGTGCGCCGAGGCCGTCGATGGAGAAACCACCGACGTCTCGGGCTGGAGCGACCCGCGCGTCATCGAATTGGATGATCGCGTAGTCCAGTTCGTGATCGGCGTAGACGAACCGCCCGAGCACCCCGTAGCTGGGATAGGTCACCGACGCCACCTGCGCCCCGGGCTCGCCGCAATGCCCCGCCGTCAAGCCGACCAGCCTGCCGCCCCCGTCGTAGCCGATGGCGGTGAGCGTGCACTCGGCCCGGTCATCGATCACGATCCCCGATCCACCGCCGATCGGCGGCAGCGGCAACTGCGGTACACCGGCCGCCGCACCGGCTCCGACGGAAACCGGGCCGCACACCAGCGCGGCCGCGGAAATCACCTTCATCAGCGAACGAGACACCGTTCCTCCCACCGAGCCGAGCGAACCTCACCACCACCGAGCTACCCACACCTACCACGCGGAAACGGAGGATCGGTCGCAAAGCTGTCGCTCCCGAGGTTCGGTCAGCCGTTTCACGGCGAGGCACTTTGCCGTTGACGATCGCGATCGGGTATCCATGCGGGTTCCGCAGCGGAATGTGAGCGTCGGGCCGCGGCTCGGTAGTACGTTGTCGTCAGGTTCCCATGGACGTTCCGGCTGCCCGCGCGGCAGTCGGTCGTCGAGTCCAATGCTTACTCGAACGCGGCGTCAGGGAGGAAATGTGGACATTACCGAGCTGATTCTCGATGACCATCACGAGCAGCGGCGGCTGTTCGCGATCCTGGAGCAGATCGATCGCGGGGAAACCGCCGCGCTGTCCGCGATCTGGGACAGACTGGCGGCCTTCCTCGAGCTGCACGCGCAGGCCGAGGAGGAGATCTTCTATCCCGAGTTGCTCCAGGCAGGGATCGCGGCCCGGCGCGCGAGCGGGACGGAGGACGAGACACTCGACGCGATCCACGACCACAACCAGATCAGGGACGCAGTCGCCGAAGTAGCGCGACACCAGGTCGGCACCGACGATTGGTACGCGGCCGTAGCTGCGGCGAACCTGGCCAACAGCGACCATATGGCCGAGGAAGAACGTGAGGGGCTCACCGACTTCCGCCGCCTGGCCGGGTTGGCACGGCGCCACCAACTCGCCGTCGCCTTCGCCGCCTACGAAGCGAGCAATTACGCCGGCGTCGAGCCCGTAGACAAAGACCCTCTCGGCTACGTCCGCGCGGCGGAGGCGACACTGCGCACCGGGTCGAGTGGATCGCTCAGTGTCGGCAGCCTGAAGCGAATTCCACCGAGCTGAGCACCGTCGATGCGATGGGGGAGCGCATGTCTCGACCCGTGCCCACTCCGATTCTGTTGCCTCGAGGAGCTTTTGGATCGGGTGGCCGCTCTGCCATCGTGAGACGTGCTCTGCGGAGGCGCCATCCGCGCTTGGTCGATCAGTCATCGGCGAAGGTTCGGCCGAGCATGGCAATCTGGATGAGTGCCCCTCCCAGCGGGTGGCCGTCGGCACGACAACGCTAGGAGATCGCGGTTACATGGTCAGTGTTATCGGTGGTGGGATCGCGGGCAGTTGCCTGGCCGGTGGTCTCGCGCGGAAAGGTCGTCAGGTAACGGTCTACGAGCAGCAGCGCCCCGGTCCCGGAGCCGGGGCGTTTCTGTTCATCGATGGGCGCGGACACGACGCGATGGAGGCGATGGGCGTCGATCGTTCGGCGCTGCACGCGGTTTCGTATCCGCTGGCGGGGCTCGACTATGCAGACAGTCGCGGTCGGCGCAGCGAAATGCCCAGTCGCGGTCATCGGTTCTGGTTGCGCCGCAACCTCATGGGTGTGTTGTCGGAGTTCGTCGCGGGCTCCGGCGCGGAGCTGCGCTACGGCGAGCCGATCACCGAGGTGACCTCGGGTGACGACGGCCACGAGATCCGGCGCGGCGCGGACGTCGTCGCCGCCGAGGGACTGGTGGTCGGCGCCGACGGCATCGACTCCGTGGTCCGCGCGGGCCTGGAACCCGGCCGCATCCCGGTCTACGCCGGTGACGTTGTGCTGTACGGGATGACCGGCGCGCCATTGGATTCCCCGCCGGCCACCGCACCCGCAGTCCTGCACTTCTTCGCCGAGGTCGCCGAAGACGGCAGTGCCGGCAGTACTTTCGGGCACATCTGGCGCCCAGAGGATCCGGCGGCTCTGTGGTTCGTGCGGATCCCGCGCGAACCCCTGCCCGCTACCCGCGACGATATCGGGATGCGGCCGACCAGTGAATGGGCCGAAACCATCTTGGCCGCAACGCCTTCCATTGAGGCGCTGGTGTCGGATTTCCTGTCGCACACGGAACTGGTGCACGTCAGCAACGCCCGCGACGTTCCCCTGGACGGAGCTCGCGCGCCTCAGGATTCGGTGCTCCTGATCGGTGACGCCGACCACGCCATCACTCCGGCCGCCGGAGTCGGCGCACGTGACGCGCTCGAGGACGCACGCGCGGTGTTCGATGCGATCGTCGGCGCCGGCTCACCCGCCGAAGCGATGACGCAGCGCCGCAAGCAGATCATCACCGATCGCGAGGCAGCCCAGCGGGCCCGACGGCGATAATCCGGCATTCGGTCCGCCTCGGTGCGGTCGCTCAGCAGCCTTGCCCACAGTGGCGCTGCACTCAGCGACCGAGATTCGCCGCCAGGATCGCGTCGAGGAGTGCCGGAAGTCGCCGCCCGGGGCCCGCGCTGGAGAACAGGCCCGAGGTGGTGAATGTGCCGACGATCCCCAACTGGAGCTGGTCGGCGAAGGAATCGGGATCGGGCACGGCAAGGCGTCGACCTAGCCTGCGAAGGCGCATGCCCAGTTCCCGCTCGTGCTGAAGGCAGCGGTCACGGATCTCGTCATGTCTCTCGGAGAATTCGGCCGCCGTGTTGACGAAGGCGCAGCCTCGGTATCCAGGTGATGCCGCCATGTCGGTCATCCATGTGATCTGGGCCCGCAGCTCTGCCTCGGCATCGTCGGCGAACTGCTCCGCCACCTCGTCCCACCGTGCCCACAGTTGCTGGTCGATCCGGTCGAGAACCGCGAGGATGAGCGCGTCTTTGGTGGGGAACCACCGGTAGAGGCTGGCTTTGGCGATGCCGGCGCGGCGCACGACCTCATCCACACCGACGGCATGCACACCGTTGTCGTAGAAGAGTTGACAGGCGATGTCGAGCACCGCTTCTCGAAGCGCCGGTCCACGCAGCCGGGGGGCACGAGAACCGGCGGTGCCCTGTTGCCGGGGCGGGGCTGCCGGCGTCCCGGTTCGCTGGGTGGTCATTTCGCTGAGTCCGGCATCACGATGACGGCCTTGCCGATGCCGGATCGGCTGGTCACCCACTGCTGTGCCCGACTCGCCTCCGCGAGCCCGAAGGTCGCTCCGATGTGCACGCGCAAGGAACCGGCTTCCGCGAGTTCGGATAAGGCTCTCAGTCCTTCGGGATCCGGGTCGACCAGGCAGGACACCGCGTCGATTCCTCGCGCGTTCGCTTCAGCACGGTAGTCCGGGACTGCCCAGCCCAAGGCGAGCGCAGCGCACCCGGCCGGGGCGATCCGGTCGAACAGCCGCAGGGCCAGCTCGCCGCCTACGACATCGCACAAGGCGTCGGCCGTGCCGATGGCGGCGACCGCCGCGTCGTCCCGGTAGTCCACGCAGTCGTCGGCGCCCCATGAGGTGACCAGCGAGTGGTGCTCGGGCCGAGCGAGCGCGATCACTTCCGCATCGAGCGCGCGAGCGATCTGCACGGCGAGATGTCCGACACCGCCGGAGGCGCCGTCGATCAGGACACGCTTGCCCCGCTCCACCCTCGCCGCTCGGAGCATCTGCCAGGCGGTCAGCCCGCACAACGGCAGCGCGGCCGCCTCCACCATGGTGAGGCCTACCGGAGCGCGCACCACGTGGTGTGCGGGAGCCGTCACGTACTCCGCGTAAGCCCCGGCCGGATGGGGGAACCGGACCAAGCCGAAGACCGGGTCGCCGACGCGGTGCCTCGCCACGCCGTACCCGACCGCATCGACGGTTCCCGCCACGTCCCAGCCCGGGATGAGCGGAAGTGTCATCGACTGGACGTAGCCGTTCCCGCGACCGGTGTGCATGTCGACGGGGTTGACGCTCGTCGCCGCGACCTTGATCCGCACCTCCCCAGGGAGCGGCACCGGCCGGGGCAGTTCGCCCACGGCGAGCGGCGCGCCGAATTCGACGTGATGGGCGGCCAGCATCGTGACGGGCGTCTCCTCCGCGGCTCCGATGATCATGCGCCCGCCCGCAAGTCTGACTCCGTAGCCATGAAGGACTCCATCCGTCGCGCCGAAAGAGACTGATCTGTCTCGTTAAAAATAGGGACAGATCAGTCTTGTTGGCAATAGGTACGTCCGAATCCACCGACAGGAGTCCTGTTCGCGGCGCTCCCAGCGCCACCGCTCCACGAACTGACCGCACGAGCGATGTCCACAGAATCGGCTTCGAACACACTGGCGACCACTTCGAGTGGCATCTTCAAGATTCAGGCTGGCTCGTATGGGCGCAGATCACCTCGTAGGCCCGCGCGGCGTCCTCGGGGAAGACGAGAACGAGCAGGCGGTGGAGTCGGCCGCGTCGGTCGGTCCGTCCCACAGTGGAACGGATCCCGTTGGCGCGCAAGGTGTCTCTTACGACGTTACCCGCGTGCTCGCTGGCGACGGTGGCCGCGGGGACCAGCAGGCCGTAGTCTTCGGCGTGCCCGGCGCGCCTCCGTCTCATCGGTCGTGCCTTTCGTTGTCGCGGCGCTGCTGGTAGTCCCGGAGAACGGCAAGTTGCCTGCGTTCTTCGGTGTGCTCGGTCATCACCAGGCGCTCCGCTTCGGGCGCCGGATCCGGGCGCAGGAACGAGCCCGGTCCGGGCTTGCCCGCCAACCCCAGTTTGTTCATCTTTTTCGGTACCGGGGCGCCTTGATATTCGAGCGGAACCGGGTGGCCGTGGTCGTCGACTGGGCCCAACGGCTGGTGCATCTCGATGTATTCGCCGTGCGGTAAGCGTTTGATCACGCCGGTCTCGATGCCATGGGCGAGTGCCGCGCGATCGCTGCGTTGCAGACCCAGGCACATTCGGTAGGTAAGGAAGTAGGCCGTAGGCGGGCACAGCAGCACCGCGATGCGGAAGAACCAGGTCGTCGCGTTGAGCGAGATGTCGAAGTTCAGTGCGATGATGTCGTTGACACACGCCAGCGTCAGCACCACGTAGAACGTGAGGGCCATGGCGCCGATTGCTGTGCGCACCGGCACGTCTCGCGGCCGCTGCAGCAGATTGTGATGCGCGGTGTCCCTCGAAAGACGCTTCTCGATCCACGGATACACCATCAGCGCCAAGAGCACCAATCCCATCGCCAGCGCGACCCAGAAAGCTGCCGGCACGGTGTAGTTGCCGATGTACAGTTCCCAAGGCGGCATGAGGCGTGCCATGCCGTCGGTCCACATCAGGTAGAAGTCGGGCTGCGAACCCGCCGATACCTGCGACGGGTTGTAAGGACCCAGGTTCCAGACCGGATTGATCTGGAAAAGGCCACCCATGAACGACACTGTCGCGAGGGTGAACATGAAGAAGGCGCCCTGATCGAGGGAGAACACCGGCACGATACGTGTGCCGACGACGTTGTTCTCGTTCCGGGCCGGTCCGGGAAACTGAGTGTGCTTCTGGTACCAGACGATTCCGATGTGTGCGACGACCAGCGCCGACATGATCGCCGGGAACAGCAGCACGTGCGTGATGTACAGACGGGGGATGATGATGTCGCCGGGGAAATCGCCCGCGAAGATCAGCCAGTGCAACCAGGTGCCCACCACGGGGATGGAAATCGTGAAACCCGAGAAGGCCGCGCGCATGCCGGTACCCGACAGTAGATCGTCAGGCAGCGAATAGCCGAAGAAGCCTTCGAACAGGGCGAGGATCAGTAGTAGTGAGCCGATCACCCAGGTGATCTCGCGTGGGCGGCGGAACGCGCCGGTGAAGAATATCCGGCACATATGCACGATCATCGACGCCACGAAAAGCAACGCGGTCCAATGGTGTACCTGCCGCACGAACAGCCCGCCGCGGACCTCGAAACTGAGATTCAGCGTCGACTCGTAGGCCCGGGACATGGTCAATCCCCGCATGGGCTGGTACGCGCCGTCGTATACCACCTCGCTCATAGAGGGATCGAAGAACAACGTCAGGTACACCCCTGACAGCAGCAGGATGATGAAGCTGTACAGGGCGATCTCGCCGAGCAGGAACGACCAGTGGGTCGGGAATACCTTGTTGATCGAGCGCTTGACGAAGGCGGAAGCGCGGTAACGTTCATCCAGGGCATCTGCTCCCCGTGACATGGTGCTCATAACTGGCGGGACCTCCCGGTCATCGACGGCTGCCCATAAGACATTTCGGGCCGCCGATTTCTGACACGATGTGATGGACATCACCAATGGACCCCGTAGGGCGGGGGCGAGCGGCCGACGCCGCGGCGGGTACCACCGGTACGTGCTCGGCGAACGTGTACACGGCGTCGATCGCGGTTCTCGATATGAGTGTCCTATCGGCGGATCGAACTGGGCGACAGCGCGTTTGCCCTCGACCGGGCCGGGAGAGGATTGCGGCGTTCGAGCTGAAACCCCGATTCGGGGCACATCACTGGAGGCCGCGCATGCGCCCCGTAATCCTGGACCTCGCCGCGCACGACTACGCGATGATCGACGCGGAGGAATACCTGCGCGCCGTGCTGGCCTGGCATTTCAGCGAGGAGACGGGCAGCCCGTACTGGCTGCGCCGCGCGCGGACATTGGATTTCGATCCCGTCGCCGATATCCGGACCTTCGCCGACCTGCGCCGTTTCCCCAACGTCATCGACGAATTCCGCACGGTCGCGGTGGAGGACTTGATCCCCCGCGGGCTGACGGGCGCCGACCGCGTCATCGCGGGGATCTATGAGAGCGGCGGCACCACCGGTGCGCCGAAGCGTTTCGTCATGTTCGACCGCTGGATGCAGTTCGCGCTGGGCTGGGACGAGCACCACTACGCCGGGCTCGGCACGGTGAACACCTTGGCCGTGGC
Source organism: Nocardia sp. NPDC051900 (assembly GCF_044452545.1). Taxonomy (NCBI): domain Bacteria; kingdom Bacillati; phylum Actinomycetota; class Actinomycetes; order Mycobacteriales; family Nocardiaceae; genus Nocardia; species Nocardia sp. NPDC051900. The sequence continues at coordinate 291,159 of NZ_JBITBU010000004.1, forward strand.
GCCGAGTGGCCCGCACATGTTCGGTGAGTTCGCCGAACGCCGGGCGCGCAGGCACAACGGCGTGCGGTTCACCATCGACCTCGACCCGCGATGGATCAAGCAGATGATCGCGCGGGGCGACACCGAGAACACCGAGCGGTACGCCGAACACGTCGTCGACCAGGTCGCGCAGATCCTCACCACGCAGTCGGTGGGGATCCTGATCACCACTCCGCCGCTGCTGGAGCGCATCGCGCGTCGCGACGACCTGGTGGAGCAGATCCGCCGGAAGATCAAGTTCATCTGCTGGAGCGGCGCGCACATGGACGCCGACACCCGCGACATCTTCCGGCAGGAGATCTTTCCCGGCATCCCGTTCAAAGGGCTCTACGGCAGCACCACCATCCTCGGCATGTCCCGGGAGCGCGACGAGGAGCGCCCCGACGGGCTGCCTGTCTTCGACCCGCCGAGCCCCTACCTGGCGTTCGAGGTGGTGGATCCGGAGACCGGCGACGACGTCGGTTACGGCGAGCGCGGTCAGGTCGTGATGCATCACCTCACGAAATACGCTCTGCTGCCCAACAATCCGGAACGGGATCTGGCCATGAAGGTCGAGCCGCCGAAGCAGGGTTCCGGCTGCTCGGTCGCCGATGTCGCGCCGATGACCTCCTTCGGCGGCGCCGAGGTCATCGAGGGGGTGTACTGATGGGCGAGTTCGTGCACATCGACGCCCTCGGTCCGCAGGGCAGCTATCGCGCCCGCGACCGCAAGCCCCTGACGACCTTGTCCGGCATCGAGATCGGGGAGATCTCCCAGGTGCCGCCGCTGTATGTGCGCCGGGCGCTGACGGCCATGCGCAAGGCGCCGGTGCTGCCCGCCGCCGAGCGATTCGCGGTGCTGGAACGGGCGGCCGACCTGTTCACCGACGCCGAGATCGGCGGGCTCGGACCCGACGAATACGCGCGACTGGTCAGCGTCGCGTCGGGAGTCCCGCTGGCCGTCGTGCGCCAGTCGGTGCAATGGGTCGCCGATGTGCTGCGCGAGCAGCGCGACACCCTCGAACTCGCGATGCCGAAGGGCGCGGTGGCGGATTGGCAGGACCGGCGCACCCTCGCCGGATGCGCCGTCTGGACGCGCAGGGGCGATCTATTCGCGGTGCACGCGGCGGGAAACACCCCGGCGGTGCACGGTTTGTGGCCGGAGGCGCTCGCGTTGGGCTACAAGGTGGCGGTGCGGCCGTCAACCAGGGAGCCGTTTACCGCTTTTCGCCTGGTCAGCGCTCTGCGCATGGCGGGGTTGCCGCCGGAGCTGGTCACGCTGCTGCCGACCGACTACGAAGCGGCCGACGTGCTGGTGGCGGAGTCCGATTTCGCCATCGTCTACGGCGGGCAGGACGTGGTCGACAAGTACGGTGGCAGCGCGCGGGTGCTCACCCAGGGGCCGGGGCGCTCGAAGATCCTGGTGACCTCGGACGTGGACTGGCGAGCTGAGGTCGCGCTGATCGCCGAGTCGGTGAGCCACCTCGGCGGTACCGCCTGCACCTGCACTACCGCGGTGCTGGTCGAGGGCGATCCGGAGCCGCTGGCGCGTGCGCTCGCCGCGGAGTTGGGGGCCATTCCCAGCCTGCCGCCCGAGCACCCGGATGCCATCCTCACCGTGCAGCCCACCGAGTCCGCGGCGGCGATGGACCGCTACCTGCGTCGGGTCGCGGGCGACGCGTGCCCGCTGCTCGGTGGTGACACCATCGTGGACGAACTGTCGCCCGGCGCGGCGGTGCTGCGCCCCGCGGTGCACCTCGTCGGCAGCAGCACCGCGCCGCAGCTCGGTGTGGAACTCGCCTTCCCCTGCGTGTGGGTGGGGCCGTGGTCACCCGCCGACGGCGTCGCCCCGCTGCGCGATTCGCTGGTTCTCACGGCGATGACCGAGCGGCGCGAACTCATCGACGCGCTGCTGGACGAGCCGACGATCACCAACCTCTATCTGGGTGACCATCCGACCACGTGGTTGCGTCCGGGGGTCCCGCACGACAGCTATCTCGGCGAGTTCCTCATGCGGACCAAGGGAATGATCCGTTCGGCGGCGACCCGACCGCGCACACCGGTCGGCTAGCTGTGATGTCCAGGGAGGTTGGTCAGCCGGGTGACCGGTGGCCGACCTCCGAGGGCGGAGTGGGCTCGGTGGTGATTGTAGAAGTGGAGCCATGCGGGCAGGGTTGTGTTGCGTTGTTCGGTGGATTCATACAGCCGGGCGTAAGCCCAGCCCTCGGCCATGGTGCGGTGGAAGAGTTCGATCTTTCCGTTGGTTTGTGGCCGGTAGGGGCGGGTGCGTTTGTGGGTGATGCCCAGTTCGGTGCAGGCATCGCGCCAGGCATGTGATTTGTAGGCCGAGCCGTTGTCCGACAGCACCCGTTCGGTGGCGACGCCGTGGTCGGCCAGCCATGCCACGGCCCGCTGCAGCACACCGATCGCGGTGGCGGCCTTCTCGTCGGAGTGGATCTCGGCGTAGGCGAGGCGGGAGTGGTCGTCGATGACGGTGTGCACGTATGCGGTGCCGATGGCGGGCCGGTAGTTGTTGCCGCGCTTGCCGGTTCGGTGGGCGGTGGCGCGGGCGTTGGACTTGCTGGCGCGGCGGTCGAGGAACTTGCGCCCGCCGCCGTCGGGGATGTTGGCGAACTTGGTGACGTCGACATGGATCAGCGACCCGGGATGGGGGTGTTCGTAGCGGCGCAGCGGTTCGCCGGTGACCCTGTCGATGCGCGACAAACGGTTGATCCGGCACCGGGTCAGCACCGCGTGCACGGTCGAGGCCGGCATCGCCAGCAGGCCGGCGATCTGGATCGGTCCGAGCCGGTGACGCCACCGAAGCCGCACGATCCGGCGTACCGCGTGTGGCGGGGTCTTGGCCGGGCTGGTCACCGGACGCGAGCTGCGGTCGGCCATCCCGGCAGGACCCTCGCCGCGGTAGCGGTCGGACCATTTCCTGGCGGTTCGCGGGGAGACCATGAACATTTTCGCTGCTGCGGTATAGCTCCAGCCGCGGTCGACGACGAGCTGGGCCAGTCGTAGACGAGCACGCGGGGTCAACGCTGCGTTAGCGTGGGACACGAAGGCCTCCGGATCGGTGAAGCGGTGAATTCGACAGCTCCACTTCACCGCCGGAGGCCTTCACCAGTCACACAGGCTCACCGTTCCAACCCGGTACAACCTCCCTGGACATCACAGCTAGCCCGCGCCAGGTTCCGTTGGCGTGACCCGGTGGTGCAGGGTCAGCAGGAGATGATCGAAGCGGGTGCGCTGCTGAACCAGCGCACCGCCCATCGCGACGACGTCGGCGACGAGCTGCTCGGCCAGCGCGCGGATCTTGATGTTGGTCTCTTGCGAGCGCCAGCGCAGCACCCGGAACGCCTGATCGGCGTTGACGCCGTAGACGAACATCACGACGCCCTTGGCCTGCTCGATCACCGCGCGCGCGTCGATCACGTCCGGCAGCAGGTCGTCGAGGGCTTCCTGCCGGTTGTCTTCGAGGGTCTCGGTGACATCGATGAGGTAACGGAGGAACCCACCACGGCGCCTTGCTCGTCGAACAGCTGGTCGCCGATGACGATCACGTCGTGCGTCTCGTTCTCGGTGTCGATGATCCGGTGACGCGTGCAGAACGGCGACGCGGTCTCGATGGCCTCGGCGAGTGTCTGGGCGACGCGCTCGCGGTCGTCGGGGTGCAGGTGGCGTTGCAGAAGTTCGGTGGACGGCTCGGCTTCTCCCGGTGCGTACCCGTAGATCGTGGCGACGTCGTCCGACCATTCCCACCGTTGGTCGGCGAACCAGAAGCGAAAGCTGCCGATATCGGGGCAACCACCGAGCATCTTGCGTGCAGTCTCCTGCTCGCACTGACCTATCTCCGTCACCGGTCCAGTATGGCGCGTAAACAAGTCCAGGTCAGGCGGGAGGGTCGGCGCTGCGTGACCGACCGGTGACCGGCTCGTGACTGCGCATCGCCCGGCCCAAGGAAAAAGTGAAACGGGAACGGCCGCGAATCGAAGTCATCTGCGAAGATCCATTGAGAAACCGATGTCTGAAATCGGTCTTCTTATTGGCATTCCATGGTTGCCGAAGGCTAGCGTCGACAGTGTCGTCGCTGACGATCCAGACGCGTGGGATCGATACCTCCAGGTGCCACGTGGACCAGCGCGACAGGACTCGATGACGCGAACCCCGACCGAGCGGGTTCCGGACGACGGAGACAACACACCATGTCGAAGATCCTTTTCGTGATGACCGGAGTCGACCACTGGACGCTGGCCGACGGGACGAAGCACCCGACCGGCTTCTGGGCCGAGGAATTCGTGGTGCCCTTCGAAAAGCTGAAAGGGGCGGGACACGAGATCGTGGTGGCCACGCCCGGCGGCGTCGTACCGAGCGTGGACAAAGGCAGCCTCGCGCCCGAGGCCAACGACGGTCAGGAGACCGCAGACCATCGAGCGCGGGTGATCGCCACGAGCGCCGAGCTGAACAACCCCGTCGACCTGGCGAAGGTGGACCTCGCCGACTACGCGGCGGTGTTCTACCCCGGCGGGCACGGGCCGATGGAAGATCTCGCGGTCGACGCCGACTCCGGTCGGCTGCTCGCCACCATCCTGACCTCCGGCAAGCCGCTGGCGGTGGTGTGCCATGCGCCTGCGGCCCTGCTCGCCGCCACGGGGGAAGATGGCGCGAACCCGTTCGCGGGCTATGCCTTGACCGGGTTCACCAATGCCGAAGAGACCCAAGCGGGCTTCGCGGACAAGGCCCGATGGTTGTTGCAAGACCGGCTCGTCGAGATCGGCGCCGACTTCCGGGAGGCCGATCCGTGGGCGCCGAATGTGGTGGTGGACCGCACGCTGATCACCGGCCAGAATCCGGCTTCCTCCGCAGGAGTGGCGGACGAACTGCTGAAAACTCTCGGTTGATCACGGGACCCGTCTACCCGATCGCGGAAAGGTGAGCGGCGGCCGCGTCGCCGTCCCGATCGGGGCAGTCCGCATGCCAGGTCGGCCGCGCGGGATCGCTCAGGATCGGTGATATGCCGGTGGTAGGCGGTACCCGCGGTCGGACAGCACTGTGCGGAGCACGTCCGGGCGATTCGTGATGAGACCGTCCACCCCGAGGTCGAGCAGAGCGGTCATGGTGGAGCGGTCATCGACCGTCCATGGCACCACCCGCATGCCGCGGTGATGTGCGGCGCGGACGAGTTCGGGCGTGGTGAACGGCCGGTAGTCGGGGTCGGTGACGGTGCCGTCCTGCGGAGTGCCGTGCACCGGCGAGATCGCGGCCGCGCCGATGGCCGCCGCGGCCGCGACGTACTTCTCCTGCAACGATCCCGGAAAGTCGTCGATATCCATGCCGCCCAGCCACGGTGAGCCACCGGGCTCTCCGGGTTGCAACTTCGGCCGGCCGTCGGTCAACGCGACGGTCGGCAGCTCGGGGGCCACCTCCCGCAGGCGCGTCAAGGCGCCGAAGTCGAAACTCTGGACAGTGACCTGCCGCCCGATGCCCGCCCGGCGGATCTCCGCCACGACGACGTCCACGAACTGCTCGCGCGGCGCGGTCTGTTCCGGGGCGGCGGCCTCGACCTTGGTCTCGATGTTCAGCATCACCTGATCGGCGCCATACGCGCGCACCAGATCGAATACCTCGGCCAGCAACGGCATTCGCGCTCCCGGCGCCCTGCGCTGCTCCGGGTGATCCGCGGACGGCACCGAACCGCAATCGATCGTCCGCACCTGAGCCAGCGTCAGGTCCCGGATGTAGGTAGTCCCCGGCACATACGGGAACTTCGGGTCGCCCGCGACGGCCGGCGCCGTGTCCACGCACTTCGCCGGACTCGGATCGCGATCGTGGGTGACCACCGCGTATCCGTCCGCGGTGATCTGCACGTCCAGCTCCAGCGTGCTCACCCCGAGTTCCAACGCGTTCGCGAACGCGGGCAGCGTATTCTCCGCCACCAGCCCCGCCCCACCCCGATGGGCTTGCAGATCGAACGCGGCCGGACCATCGGCCGCCACCGGTCCCGCCGCCGTCAGCGCACCGCCCGCCACAAGCCCCGCTACCACACCGGCTGCGCACATCCGCCGCATCACTTCATCGTGCCGCTCTGCGACCGCTCCGGGGTGAAGAAGCGATGAACGGACAGGCAACCGTCGAGGCGAACTCGGCCTCGACGAGACCGGGCTTGCGCACGTTGCCACCCCAGAGTGGATGGGGCAGCGCGGTCGGGATCGGCATCATGCGGACGTATTGACAAGGAGGAGGCATCTTCTCTAATCTCTTCTTCAACGAAGAAACTGCTCTAAAGATGAAACATCTTATAAGCAGTAAATGCTGTGGGAAGGGATTTCACCATGACGTCGGCTATCGCAGGGACCGAACCGACTGCCTCGCGCAGTCCGCGACGACGCACCGTGGTCCGAGCCGTGGGGGTCGCCGTGCTGACGCTCGGCGTCGTCGGCGGAGGCGGGTACCTGTGGCTGGACCGGACCTCGGATGTCCGCAGTGCCGGCGTCATGGAGTGCACGCAGGTCGTTGCTGACGGTGGCAGCGCCGACGACCTGCGGGCCGTGTGCGGGACCATCGCCGCCATGACGGCGGCCTGGGCCCGCAACGACGCCGACGCGTTCGGCGCGACCTTCACCGAAAATGCCACCTACACCACCTTTCTGGGTACCCACTACGTGGGCCGCCGCGATCTGGCCGAGGCGCACCGTGCCCTGTTCTCGGGATTCCTGAAGGGCACCGAACTCGCCGACTCCTTTCTCGGAGTGCGCTTCTACGATGCCGACGTGGCGATCGTCACCAGCCGAGGTGACCGCTACGAAGGCGATCGCCCGGCGGAGTTGTCCAAGACGCAGACTTACACGTTGGTGCGCGAAGCCGACAGCCAGTGGCGGATCGCCAGTTTCCACAACACCAAGCGGCAGCCGGTCATGGAGCGCATCTCGTTCCTGTTCGACCCGGCGACGAAGCCGGAGGCCGAACGGTGAGAGCGTTGGTGACCGGCGCCAGCGCCGGGATCGGACGCGCATTCGCGAAATCGCTGGCAGCACAGGGCTATTCGGTGACCGTCGTGGCGCGCGGGATCGAAGCGCTGGAGATGTTGCTCGCCGAACTCGGTGACGGACACGACTATCTCGCCGCCGACCTCGGCACCGAAGAGGGACTGCGGGCGGTCGCGGAACGGCTTCGCGGCGGCGGTTACACGCTGCTGGTCAACAATGCCGGGACCGCCGCGCATGGCGATTTCACCGAGGTTGCGCTCGAAGCGTCGATCGCCACGTTGGAGGTGAACTGCCGGGCGGTGGTCGTGCTGGCCCACGCCTTCCTCGGTGCGGCCGCTCCCGGCGGCGTCCTGGTGAACGTGTCCTCGACGCTCGGGCACATACCGAAGCCGGGCCTCGCCGTCTACAGCGCTACCAAGGCGTTCGTCACGGCCTTGTCCGAAACGCTGTGGCACGAACAGCGAGCACGCGGCGTACGGGTGCTGGCTCTGTGCCCCGGCGTCACCGCCACCGCCTCGCAAACCGCCACCGACGTACCGCCCTGGCTGGTCCAGACACCCGAGCAGGTGGTGGACCGTGCGCGAAAAGCTCTGTCCGGCGGGTCCGGTTCCGTCGTAGTCACCAGCCCGTTCAATCGGGCACTCATCGCCGTATTGCGGCTGTTCCCCCGCCGGGCCGCACTGGCCCTGCTGGCCGACTGAAGGAGATCGAAATGACCACCAGCACCGACACCGCCGCCATCCGCGCCCTCATCGAGCGCAGCAGGCAAGCGTGGGATCGCGGCGACGGCGCCGCCTACGGCGCCTGCTTCACCGACGACGCCACGGACATCACCTATGTCGGCACCGTCTACCACGGCGGTGCGGAGATCGGCCGGGCCCACCAAGCGCTGTTCGACAGCTTCCTGAAGGGCATGCGTCTGACCGTGGACATCGTCGAAATCCGTTGCTACGGACCGGATGCCGCCGTAGTCGTGACCCGCGGCGAATCCTCGAAGCGGCGGCCGGGCAAGCTCGGCAAACTCGCGACCTACACCGTCGTCCGCGACACCGACGGACAGTGGCGCATCGCGGCCGTGCAGAAGACCCAGCGCAAGCCGCTGATGGAGGCCGTGTCCTTCTTGACCCAGCCCGCCACCCGGCCCGCGGCGCACTGATGGCCGCCATCGCGGTCCTGGGCGCCACCGGCCGAACGGGGCGGATGGTGGTCGACCGGGCGCTGGCACGAGGACATCGCGTCACCGCGATCGTCCGCCCGGCCACTACCGCGGCGCCCGCGCTCGGGTCGACCGTGGTGACGGCCGACCCGTGTGCCGCGGGAGCGTTGACCGGCTTGCTCGACGGGTACGACGCGGTGATCTCCGCGCTCGGCGCGACCGGGCGCGGCCCCGCCACCGTCTACTCCGCCGCCACCGCCGAGATCATCGCCGCCATGCGTCCGGGCGGGCGGCTGCTGGTGATCTCCTCCGCGGCGCTGGACGTCCCGGCGGACGCGGGGCCGGGCGCCAGAGTCCTCGCCGCCGTCCTGCGGAGGGTCATGCGGCACACTTACTCGGATATGGCGCGCATGGAACACCTGCTCGCGCAGAGTGATCTGCGCTGGACCTCCGTCCGCCCCACGGGATTGACCGATGCGCAGGCCGACGGCAGTCCGCGCGTCTCGGTGGGGGCGAAAGGTAAGGTCGGTCCCCGCACTTCGCGTGCCGACCTCGCCGACTATCTCCTCGACGCCATCGACGACCCGCACACCTACCGGTCCGTTGTCGCTGTCTCGTCCTGATCGCGACCAACGCGGCGAGCTGTTGGTCGAGGCTTTCCGGGCACGGCTGACCGAGCGTGAGGAGTAGGCGCCGTTCCTCGACATCGGCAGGCTAGCTATATGGACCAGGAGACATCACGGCGAGGCGCCGACCTGCTGGCGGCCGACATCGAGTCGGCTCTCGGTTTCGAGGTGCACATCGATGAAACGATCCCCGAGCGGCTTCGCCGCCTGGCGGATCCACCGGGATGGCGGATCGAATTCACCGTCCCGGCTTTGAGCGTCGTAATTGGCACCACCCCCGTCGAGCGCACTCCCGACGGTGTGGCGTGCAGACTGGCCCGGGAAGTCCACGACGACATCCTGTCCCGCAGTGGAAAGATCTGGCCCGCCGACCCCGAGTGTGGGGACCAACCGTTGCTCCCCACTCTCGACGGATGGCGCGGCGCAGGCGGCTTGGTACCGTACGGGCAGGTCGACGCGGCGAAGGATCCTGATCCGAGCCTCGACGGTGTGGTCCGATGGTGGCTGCCCGACACCTACGACGGACTCATCGCCAGCCACTCCGGCGACGTATGGTTCTCCCTCTGGCAATACCAGGGCGACGAACAACTCATCACACCGGGCATGCCGGTGACATGGGTCATCGGCGAAGGCCGACACGGAAAATACAGCAAGGCAAGCGAAGTCCGACCAGCTCAGCCGTAGCCCAGACGGTTCAGTATTCGGCCCCGGAACCCCGAAGCCTGTCAGGCAGTGTAGGTACCGACGTGGTCGGTCGGTGTGCCGCCGATGGCGCGGATGGCGTCGTCGACGGTACGCATCGTCAGCCGCCGGTGGCGGGGCCTGACCGTGCGGGTCTTGCCTTCCGTTGGCCGACATCGGCTCGCGCATGCCGGAAACGATGGGTGACACTGCCACCAGATGGGGGCGATCTGTCACGAAATGCCTGGTGACGGGGCCGCCAAGGAACGTGTATCGTCGCCTATCAGCGGCACAGCGGCAGTTTGCGCAGGCCTGAACAGCAGTTTCGATGGTCCATGAGATCGGAGTTTCGAGTTCGCTCAGGCCATGGATGCGTGTCGCTCATTCGGTTCGGGCATAGGCAATTTACGTGAATGTGCGAGAACGAGTGGGAAACGAGTTCGCCACCCCCGCTGATCGACCGGCGCACGGTGGTAGGGAGAGTGGAGCGATGGCGGGAGGCGAGCTGCGTCACGGGGTCGAATTGTCCAATCTCGATCAGCCGTTGTTCGACGAGGCCGAGGCGAGCAAAAGGGATCTGGTGGACTATCTGGAGTTCGCCGGGGAACGGTTACTGGGAGTGTTGCGCGGACGGCCGCTGTCGGTGGTAAGGGTGCGGCCGGGGCAGGAGCCGTTCATGCAGAAAAACCTCCCGAAGTACACGCCGGAGTGGGTGGCGCGGACGAAGGTCTGGGCAGAGAGTTCGCGGCGGGAGATCACCTACGCGCTTTGTGACGACCTGCGAACCCTGATCTGGTTCGGTAATCAGCGGGCGGTCGAATACCACCCGACCCTGTTCCTCGCGGAATCCGCACCGGAACCCACACATCTTGTGCTCGATCTCGATCCCGCACCGGGACAGACTTTCGCCGACGCCGTGGCAGGCGCCCGGCTGATCCGGGAAGCGCTGACTGCGGACGGGCTGTCCGGAGCAGTGAAGACGAGCGGTTCCAGAGGATTGCACGTGTTCGTGCCGGTGGTCCCAGGGACCGATGTCGAGGACGCGGCCGCGGCGACGCGGGCCGTGGCGGCGCGAGCCGAGCGGATCGATCCGTCGGTCGGCACGACAGCGTTCATCCGGGAAGACCGCCACGGCAAGGTCTTTCTCGACGCCACCCGTGCGGGTGGCGCCACCGTGGCCGCCGCCTACAGTCCGCGTATCCGTCCGGGTGTCACCGTGTCGTTCCCGCTGCGCTGGTCGGACCTCGACGAGGTGACGCCGTCCGATTTCACTGTGCGGACCGTGCCGGACCTGCTCGGCGACAACGATCCGTGGCAGGCGGAGATGCCTGCCCCGCAGCGTCTTCCTCCGGATCTGATCGAGGAGGGACACACGATTCCAGTGGCCCGGGTTCAGGCGATGCACGAGGGCAAACGGCGCGCCCGGGCACGCCGCGCGGCGGACGCGCCCCCGACCAGCTGATCCCGTCCGTGTCGGCACCGAACACGCGCGAGTACGCCAGGAAGTCGCCGGTCAGCATGGACTTCACCGCTTCGAGATCGTGGTCGAGGGTTTCCGGCGTGTAGGACAACAGCGCGACCGTGCCGCGGGAGGCGGCATCGAGCGCCGCCGCGGCGTCGCCGTCGGTTCGGTTGTCCGCCCGGTATCGGAGGAACAACAGCATCCGGCCGAGGTGATCGAGGTACCGGGCGTGTCGAGTGTGCAGCGGTTCGAGATCGCGTCCGCCGCCCTGCCCGGCGGCAACGCCGAAGCGCCCGCGCACCTGAGCCACGATCCGGACACGGTCGTGCAAGCAAACAAGGCGAGTATCTGCGGGCCTTCCGCGACTACTTGTTCGGACATCGCCCGCAGCCGATCTACCCTCCCGGTCCCGGTCGGCTTCCACTCGATGCGGGACAACACGATCCGAGGAACGAGCAAGAGCCCTCAGGGCCAAGAACATCCCGTAACGCCGGATAGTGCGCAGATCATGGGAACTGCGCAGCGAAATCCGCGAGTTCCTGCGAACCCGCCGCGCGCGGCTGACCCGCAGCAGGCGGGCTGCCCGCCTACGGCGGCAACCGCCACGTGGCCGGGTTGCGCCGCGAAGAGGTCGCCCTGCTCGCCGGGTCTCGGTCGACTACTACGTGCGCATGGAACGCGGCAGCCTCGCAGGCGCCTCCGAATCCGTCCACGACGCCCTGGCCACCGCGCTGCAAGCCCCGCTGAACGCAACGCGAGGGTCAGATGGTGACGACGATTTTGCCGACCTGATGTCCCTGTTCCAGGTGGTGGTGTGCGGCGACGATGTCGTCGAGGGTGAACACGCTGTCGATCGTGGGGTGCAGGGCACCGGTGCGGATGCCCGCGGTCAGGAATGCCGCGATGCGGCGCACCGCCACAGGGTCGAGGGTGTGCTCGAAGCTCATGTACCGGTGCATCGTGATCGGGCTGGCCGGGAACGGCGCGGGCCGGGGATCGAGCCAGCCCACCGTGACCAGGATGCCGCTGAACGGCTTTGCCGCGTCGGCCAGTTGGGCCAGGCTGGGACCCATGACGGAGTCCAAGACGATGTCGGCGCCGGCCCCGGCGGTGTGCCGGTGCGTGGCCTCGACGACATCGTCGTGGTCGGTGACGATGACAGCGGCGGCGCCGGTGGCCAGCAAGATGTCCCGCTTCGCGGCGTGCCGGGTGACGGCTAGGGGAACGGCGCCGATCTGGTTGGCGATCTGGATGGCGGCGAGGCCGACAGAGCTGGAGGCGGCGGTGATCAGGACATGGTGACCGGGTCGCATCGCGGCCTTCTCGACGAGGGCGCCGTAGGCGGTGGAGTAGGCCACCCATAGCGCTGCGGCGCTCGTGGCGTCCAGTCCGGCGGGTCGAGCGATGACCCGATCGGCGGGCAGGACGATGTGTTCGGCGTAGGTGCCGTTGATGTCCATGTCGGGCACGGCGGTGACGACGACCGCATCGCCGATCGCCCATCCCTCGACCCCGGCGCCGAGGGCATCGATCGTTCCGGTTGCTTCGACTCCGAGACGGGCGTGTGGCATTCGGATCGGCCGCGGGGACATGCCCGCACGCGCCATCTGGTCCAGTCGGTTGATGCCGATGGCTTCGACCTTGATTCGCACCTCGTCGATGCCCGGGTCGCCGACCGGTTCGTCGATGATGCGCAGGACTTCGGGGGCGCCGGTCTCGTCGAAGACGACGACTCGTGACATGGAAGACTCCTGACTCAAATTTCTTGTACAGTCGTTCTAGGAACAATTTCTAGTACAGTCGTTTTAGGAATGTCAATCCGCGAACGAGGGAGCGCAACGATGGCAGGGCGGCCGGTCGACCATCGACACCGGGAAGAGCTGCTCGAGGCGGTGGTCGACTACACGATCGAGCATGGGCTCTCCGAACTGTCGTGGCGGCCGGTCGCGGCAGGCCTCGGGGTCTCACCGACCACCCTGGTGCACCACTTCGGCACCAAAGAACAAATGCTTCAAGCCATCCTCGAGCGGTTGCGGCGGCGCATGTTCGCTGCCACCGGTGATGCGGCGGGCGCGCATCCCGACCTGGCGACGGCGGCCCGGGCGGTCTGGACCCGCAGCTCCGACCCGCGGCGGTGGGCGGAGTTCAAGCTGTTCTTCGCCGTCTACGGGCGCGCTCTGCAAGCTCCGCGCCAATTCGCCGACTTCCTCGACCATGTCGTCACCGACTGGAAGATCGCACTGTGCGAAGCCCAGGCGTCCGACACCGACCCCGAGACCGCGGCTCGCACAGCCACATTGGTGATCGCCACGATCCGCGGCCTGCTGCTCGACCTGCTCGCCACCGGCGACCGCGACCGGGTCCAGGACGCCGCCGAGAGCTTTCTGGCAACCCTCGAGCGCTGGCCGCAACCATCGCGGTGACCCGCGGGCGACACCTCCGGAAATCTCGCTCGGCTGGACGGGGCGGCCGGTGAAGCCGTAGGCGCAGAAGTTCCACACCTCGGGGTCGAGTGGCGACGGTCATCTCGCCCGCTCGATGAGCCTTACCGGCTGCGGATTTCAGGCGGCGACGCTTGGCGAGTCGCCCAGTCGTTTCCGCACGGTGGCCGTGATCCGGTGTCGTCCGGAGCCGGACGTCGAAGCCGCGTAGGCGCTGACGAGTACCAGTGCGCAGCCGGACAACTGGAGCATCGTGGGCTGCTCGCCGAGGACGACCGCCGCCAAGGCGAGCGCACCGACCGGGGTCAGCATGAGCATGGCCGCGCTCACCGTGCTGCTCAGGTGAGCGGTGGCCAGGGCGATCAACAGCCAGCCGCCGATCTGTCCGCACACCGCCGTCAGGGTCAGCCAGCCCAGAGCCGCCCAGCCCGGCGTGAACGTGGCCCCCGGCCACAGCGCTCCGACGACGGCCGCGGACAGGAGCACCACCCGGTAGGACTGGACCACCTGCCCGTTGTGCCCGCCGCGGCGCAGGAGGAACAGGAACGCCGAGTAGCACAACGCGGCGAGGACGGCGTGGACCGTGCCCGATACGGAGTCGCTGCCGGAGGCTCGGGTCTCGAAGACGCCGCCGGTGAGCAGGATGCCCGCCACCAGGAACGGCGAGACGACGAGGAACGCGCCCCGGATCGGCTCGCGGTCGATGAGCAGCGCCAGCAGCGGGACGATGACGACCTGCGCGTTCACCAGCACCGCGGTCAATCCGGCGCCGACCTCGTAGATCGCTCGCGTCCACAGCAGCGCGTCCGCGGCGAACAGCGCACCGGCCGTGACGGCGACCGCGGCCTGTCGCCAGGACAGCGCACCTTCCCGGCCCCGTTCACCACCGGCCAGCGGCCACAGCAACGGCAACGCGAGGGCACAACGGAAGAACGTGGCGGTGGCCGGTGCGGCGCCGGACAGATCGATGAAGACCCCCGAGGTCGCGACGCCGAGCGCGCCCACGGCCATCGCCGACCGGGGCCGTGCCCGAACTCCGCGCCACACCGCTCCCAGAAATCGCTGCCGCTGCGAACCATTGAGCATCCGCCGACGCTACAACCGAAGGTTCGGCGAGGGCATCCGATTATCCGCGCGATGGCGAGGTGCGCAGGCGATTGGACCGGAGCACTGCTTCGAACACGCGTGGCGTCGTGCTGAGATTCGGTGTGAATCCTTTTCCCGCGGTCGGTCCTCTCATAGTCGTGCCGGCAACCGGGTCGGCACGGTAACGAGGAGGTCGTTGTGATCATTGCCGCTATCGCTGTCGCCGCCGTGCTGGTCGGCTGGTGTAGCGTGACGCTGCTTCGCCGCCGGAGCCGCTCCCGTGACTGACCGGATCTGGCCCGACGAACAATTGGTCGTGGCGGCGCGCGAGGGCGACGCCGCGGCGATCACCACACTGGTATCGGGCTCCTATCCGCATGTCCGCCGGTTCGCCCACACACTGTGCGCCTCCGCCGAAGACGCGGAGGACGCCGCACAAGAGGCGCTGATCATCCTCTACCGCAAGATCGGGACCTTGCGGGCCTCCGGCGCGTTGGCGTCGTGGATGTTCCGCATCGTCCGCAACGAGTGCCTGCGGCAGTGGCGAACGAAGACCAGGCAGCCCGAGCCGATTCCGGACGCCGCCGTGGCGTCGGCCGAGGAGGAGGCGGTGCGGCGGCTCGAAGCAGGCCGGGTGGCGGCCGTGATCGCGGCGCTGCCCGCCGACCAGCGGCGGGTTCTGATCATGCGCGATGTGCAGGGATACAGCGGCCGTACGGTCGCGGGCATGCTCGGGCTCAGCGTCGCGGCGATGAAGTCACGGCTGCACCGCGCCCGCGCGACGGTCCAGCACGAGCTGCGGAACACACCGTGGCCGGACTCCGGAGAGGAGCGAACGAAATGACCGACGAGCGAAGCTTCGCCAGCGCCTCGGTGCCCCGGCACCTGGCCCGCGGTGTCGCGGGCTTCGGCGCGCTGATCGGCGCGATCGCATTGCTGCCGGTATTCGGGGCGTTCAGCTTGCTGCTCGCGCCGGTGGGTCTGCTCGCGCTGCGCGGGTGCCCGACCTGCTGGGCGATCGGATTGGTGCAGACGATCTCCCGGGGCCGGTTGCGGCGTTCGTGCGTCGACGGTCAGTGTCGATTGACCCTTGCCGGGCACTGTCGGACAGAACACACGACAGTCGATCAAGTGCCCGACTCGGCGGTATCGCTCTTCGCCGATCACCGTGTCGCGGTTCGGTCACCGCGGGACTTGTCACGCCGGGACTGACGGGGCCGTCGTCCATCGAGGCCGAGCGCGTGATCGCGGGGTGCGCTCGGCTCGGTGCGGTCCGGGTCGCTGTGCGCCGCTGAGCTGCCGAATTCTCTCCGGACAGGTTTCAGCACCGATTCGCCTGTCCATCAGCACGTTCCGGACACGATTCACTGGCGCGCGACTTCGCGCCGGATGGGGAACGAAAGCGCGGGCCCATTCCGCCCGCGTCACATCCCGTTATCCGCGTCTGCCGTGGCGTCGCCGAACGCCGCGACCGCGCAGGCGACGGTGCAGCTGGCGTGATCCGAGAGCTGCTCGAGGGTGATCACGCTGCCGGTGATCGCTATCGGTGGGGTGACCGGCAGTACGCGGACTCGGAGGGAATCGGTTTCGGCGATCTGGTCCGCCGGAAGCAAGGCCCAGCTGTGCGGGTCGGAACCGATCTCGACTACGGCGTCCTGGGTGGTTCCGATAGGCCGGCCGAACTTCGGACGCACTCCGGCTTCTCGGAACGCGGCGTCGATCGCGTCGTGCAGCGGCGGATCGGACTGCCGGGACGGGACGCGCAGTGCGTCCCCGGCCAGGTCGGTGATGGCGGCTACGCCGTGCGCCGCGGCGGGATGATTTCTGGACACCACCGCGCGCAGCGGTTCCGACCAGGTCGGTGAGACGGTGAGCCCCGGCGCGGAGACCACACCGCGGGCCAGCGCCAAGTCGAGTTCGCCGCGCCGCAGCGCGTTCAGCCGCTCGACGACCGGCAGATCGACGAGGACGACTTCGAACGCCGGGGTGTGTTCGCGTAGCGCATCGATGCCGCGCTCGAGGCGGGCGGTCAGTCCTGCTGTCGTGCCGATGCGTACTGTCGCGGCGGGCCGACCGGCGACAGCACGAACTCGGTCGGCGGCGGCGAGCGCGTCCCGCGCCGCGGCGAGCACGCGACGCCCCGCCTCGGTGAGCTGGACGCGGCGTGGCGATCTGTCGAACAGCCGGACCCCCAGTTCTCGTTCCAGTCGTGCGATCTGCTGGCTGACCGCCGGTTGCACGATGCGCAGCCGCTCGGCGGCCCGGCCGAAATGGAGCTCCTCGGCGACGGCGACGAAGTATCGCAGAGCACGTAATTCCACTGTGCCTCCCGTCGGTACCTGCGGCGATCACATCATGTTATTGCTGCGCAGCGGAATCGGGTCTGGCTGCCTCCAACCGCCCTGTGCTGGAGTCGAAGTCATGAGCATCGAACTGGGTACGCTCGGAGCCCACCTGCGCCACAGCGAGGTGACCCTGCGGCAAGCGGCCGAAATCGAGAGATCCGGGTACGGCGCGCTGTGGCTGACCATCTCGCCACCCGCCGATCTGACCGTGGCCGAGCGGATACTCGACGCCACAGAGCATCTCGTGGTCGGCACCGCCGTGGTGAACATCTGGACCACCGACGCGAGGACGGTCGCCGCCTCCTACCACCGGATCGCGGCCGAACACCCCGATCGGTTGATCCTCGGGATCGGCGCCGGACACCGCGAAACGGATCCGGAATACGCGTCGCCCTACGACGCGATGGTGGCTTACCTCGCCGAGCTGGCCGACGCCGGTGTGCCCTCGGACCGGGTGGTGCTGGCGGCATTGGGGCCGAGGATGCTGCGCCTGGTGCGCGACCGCGCCGCCGGGACGATCCCGGTTCTGGTGACGCCCGAATATATTCGGCGAGCGCGGGAGATCCTCGGCGCTCGCCCGCTGGTGTTGCCCGGCCAAATGGTGGTGTTGGACAGCGATGTCGAACGAGGCCGCGCGACCGGCAGAGCCCACGCCGCGGCCCCTGCCTTGCACGTCGCCAACTACACCGCCAATCTGCGCCGCATCGGCTTCACCGACGCCGACCTCACCGAGCCGGGCAGCGATCGCCTGATCGACGCTCTCGTGCTGCACGGCGACCCGGCCACCGTGGCCGCGGGCATCCAGGTCTCCCTCGAAGCGGGCGCGAACCACATCGGCCTCACCGCCCTCGGCGACGACCCGATCGGCACGCTCCGTACGATCGCCGACGCGGTATTCAGCGCCGTGCCACGGAACTGACACCGGCTACCCGTTCGTTCACGAACCGCCTGGCCTCATCGAATTCGCCCGATGAAGGCCGTCGGAGAGCTGTTCGCCATGTCGGCGGACGCGGTGCGGTTCTTGTTCCGGAGACCGTTCCAGACCAGAGAGTTCCTCGAGCAGTCGTGGTTCATCGTGCGGGTTCGATCGGCGCGGAAACGCCACCGGCACCGTTGTGCTGGTTCGGCTTCGAACCCGGTCGCTCGACACCACTCGTCACTGGAACCTCACCCGGGCGTGTGGCAGGCGAAAGTGGCGGCGTCCCGCGTCGGCGATCTCAACGAGTGGGATCGGTGATGCGGCGCAGAGCTTCGGCGAGGTCGCTTCCGGTCGGCGCGCTCTCGGGGTCGATGAGGTATTGCGCCGCGACGCCGGTGAGCAGGGCTTGGTAAAGGGTGCCGAGACTGCGCGCCGCGGCGGTGTCGGTTTCGGCGATGCCGTCGAAGAGGCGGGCCAAGCCGGAACGGGCCTCGTCGAGGTTCTCGGCGAGCCGGTCGCGGGCCTCGGGGTGGGCCAGCGCGTCGAAGGTGGCCGACCACACCCCGCGATGGGCGGCGAGCGTCGCCAGCACCGCGTCCCAGCGGTCGGCGAAGCGCTGCCACGGGTCGGTCTCGTCGGGCAACCGGGTGAGCGCGTGTTCGAGATCGGTGCCCCATTCGCGGGTCGCCTCGGCCAGCGCTTCGGTGAGCAGGGCCTCTTTGGTGCCGAAGTGGTAGCCGATGGCCGCCATGCTCACCCCGGCGGCGGTGGCGATGTCGCGCACCGTGGTACGTGCGTAGCCCTTGTCGAACAGGCAGCGGCGTGCGCCTGCCAGCAGATCCTCACGGTTTCCCATACGGATCATGGTAGCGCAATCGCCTTAGACATTTGTCTTGCGCAGATGCGCAAAATAGTTGTACGGTTCATGGCATGCGGCAGATGAGCAATCGAAACGTCCTGATCTCCGGCGCCAGCATCGCCGGTCCCGCCCTGGCCTTCTGGCTGAAGCGCTACGGGTTCACCCCGACGATCGTGGAGAAATCGCCGACCCTGCGCGAGGGTGGGCAGGCCATCGACGTGCTGGGCACCGCCACCGAGGTGGTGCGGCGCATGGGCCTGCTCGACCGGGTGCACGAGATGAGTACGGGCAAGCGCGGCACCTCCTACGTCGACGCCACCGGCAGAACGCGGGCCAGCATCAGCAGCGAGACGTTCAACGGTGTCGGTGCCAACGGGGACACCGAGATCCAGCGTGGCGATCTCGCGCGAGTGTTGTATGAGGCCACCAGCGAGGACGTCGAATACCTCTTCGGCGACTCCATCACCGCTCTGGTGCAGGACGATGAGGGCGTGCGGGTGAGCTTCGAGCACGCCCAACCGCGCACCTTCGACCTGGTCATCGGCGCCGACGGCGTTCATTCCCACACGCGCACATCGGTTTTCGGGCCGGAGTCGCAGTTCGCGCGGCATATGGGCTACTACATCTGCATCTACACGATCCCGAACTTCCTCGACCTCGATCACTGGGAGCTGGACTACAACACTCCCGGCAAGATCGCCGGAGCCTACAGCGCCCGGGAGAACACGCGGGCCAAAGCGATTTTCGCGTGGGCATCCGATCCGATCGACTACGACTACCGCGACATCGAGCAACAGAAGAAGATCGTCGCCGACACCTTCGCCGGCCTCGGCTGGCAGGTGCCGCAACTGCTCGCCCACCTCGATCCCGCGCCGGATTTCTATTTCGACGCGATGGCGCAGATTCGCATGGACAGCTGGCACAAGGGCCGCATCGCCCTCGTCGGTGACGCAGGCTACTGCGCGTCACCGCTGTCCGGGCAGGGGGCGGACCTCTCCCTGGTCGGCGCCTACACCCTCGCGGGCGAGTTGGCCGCCGCCGCAGGCGATCACAGCATCGCGTTCGCTCGCTACGAACAACGGATGCGGCCCATGGTCGACGCCTGCCAGAAGTTCGCCGAGGGCGTGGGCGGGTGGTACGCACCCGCGAGCAAGGCGATGATTCGCTTCCGCGATCTCAACGTGCGCCTGCTGCCGTACCTGCCGTGGCGGGGCCTGATCGGCGGCGCCCCGCAGAAAGTCGCCCGCACCATCTCGGCCGGAGATTACGCGGACCTCGAGCGAGCCTCAGGGCGTTAATTGGGGTGACTCCTACCGTGACATGGTCGATACTCGACCGTTCATGGGTCGATGTCCGGAGGTGGGGAAGTGAAGTTGGCGGAGGCGTTGGCGTTGCGCGCGGATTCGGCGCGCCGAATCGAACAGTTGCGTGCTCGGATCGTGAGTAACGCTCGCTTTCAGGAGGGGGAGGAGCCCGCTGAGGACGCGGCGGATCTGCTGGTGGAGGCGGGACAGGTGCTCGGTGAATACGAGACGCTGATCCGGCGCATCAATCGGACCAACGCCGCCGCGCGGATCGGAGACGACGGCACCTTGACCGACGCGCTGGCCCGCCGGGATGCGTTGCGGCTGCGGCACTCTCTCGTCACGGCTGCGGCGGACGCCGCGGCGGGCAAGGGGCAGCCCGGGTACGCGCGCCAGTTGCGATCCGAGTTGAAGATGTTCTCGGCGTTGCCGGTTGCGGAACTGCGCGGGCAGGCCGATGACCTCGCCAAGGAACTGCGGGAACTCGACGTGCGCATCCAGCGCTCCAACTGGGAGGTGGACCTGCTGGATTGACGCGAGAGGTGGAGCGGGTAGCCGTCACGGAGGCGTGCACGAACCCGACGGGCCGACGGGATATTCGGCCCACTTTCTCGGCGCACGAGGGGCAGTGCGAGGGGTTCGATTCCCCGTCTCACACCGCAGCCCAGCACCGCGCACACGAGACAGTGCACAGCACACAGCACACCACCATGTGCAGATCCGTGACGACGAGGGCGGGTAAGGGGCACTCCACCTCTCGCGTCGACCCAGAGTCCGCCGCACGGCAGGGGTGGCAGGCCGGGGCGTACGTCGTCGTCGACGGTGATGACGAATCCGCTGTGGGCGCCCAGTTCCGCGACGTCCGCGATCTGCGCCGTGCCGCGTGATACTCCACGGCGAAAGCGCCCGCGTCGATGTGGATGTGCCAGAGGTCGCGGGCCGGTGCGATCGGATTTCCGGCGCCCACCGTGTGGGCGGGCCGGGACATCAGGGTGCCGGTCGCCCGGAGCGCCTACGCAGCAGCAGGGCGAAGAACAGCACGAGGACGCTGGCGAAGGCCAGACCGCCCCGGCCGGGTGGCGCTGCTCGCACCGGCGGCCTGGAGCAGGTCGATCGGCTCGGCCGGTTTGCGCGCTGGGGTCTCGGTGGCCGGTGTCGCGGCGACACCGGCCACCGGCACCGCTGACAACGTGCCCGGCTCGGCCCGGCCTGCGCCGAACCCGATCTACGTGGTCCCCGAGTTCGCCAAGGTCACCCTGTTTGTGCGCCGGTCACCCTCTAGGGCTTGGGTGACGCCGGCTCGATCCACCCGTATCAATGGCTCGATGCGCGGCAGCAGGCCCGCTGGACCTTGATTAGGGAAACGAACTTCCATTGCTCGCATGGTCGACCGAACTCGGCGCGGCCCAGGCAGGCGGTGTCTGCTGCGGATGCGTACGCGAGAGGGCGTGGATTCGCGCCGTTGCACTCGCCGGTTACTCTCTTTTTCGACCACTTGCCCCGGGCTATGCTCGAATCGTCGCTCGCGCCATCTCGGCCATCGGCGGCAGTGCAGTCGAACCGCCATTGTGAACAATCACTATCGCTTGCCGACCGCGCTTGCCGAATATCACGTTACTCGGAGTAAACCGTTCTCTACGTTCTTGCGCTGGCTACGCTGGTGCAATAGCTCAGTTAACGGGGGTGGAAGGAAGCTCCACCATGGCTCTCACCTTCGCCGGACGGCAAGGACTCACTGTATCCGGACGGCCCATGTCGCTGCCGCTGAAAGACGTGCGCGCCTTGTCGCGGCAGATGGTCGGGCATTTTGTCGAAACCGTCGCACCCTGCGGTACCTTGCCTGGTGACGCGATCCATGGCGACATCACCATCATCACCCGTGTGTGCTTGGAGCTGGCAGTCAGCATGCTGGACGGCAGCAACATTTCGGAGAAGACCGGGCAACTCGAGGAGGCGGCGGCGCAATGGGCTCGCGAAGGTGTGCCCATCGGTACCATTCACCACGCTATCCATGAGGGTTTCAAGATCGGCTTCGACCTGGTGGTGTCCACAGCCTTGGCCGAGCAGCGTGCCTCCGGCTCAGCTGACACCGATCCGATGCTCACCGTCAGTACGGCCGACTATCGAAGCATCCTCGACGGCGCCAAACTCGTCGTCGAAATGCTCGACACCATGACCACGGCGGTCTCGGCGGCCTATGTGCGTGAACTGCGCGCGGTCGTGTCGGAGCACCACACCGCGGTGCACACGCTGACCTCGGCGCTGCTCGGGGGCCATCCCACTTCCACCATGGCCCGAGAGTGTGGCATCGACATCTCCGAGCGCTATCGCGTAATAGCCCTCGCCATTCCGTCTCACCCGGACGAGTCCAATCCGGTGCTGGACGCGAAAGTCGTTGCCCGCCGCAAACTCCGGCGTGTGCAGGCGGAATTGGCCACCCGCTGCGACGATACCGTGCTTTCGCTGCTTTCGGTCGACGGTGGCACCCTGCTCATCCCCGCCGATCACATCACCAAGGGGGCCCTGAAGGAACTGATCGGGCATCTGTCGCGGGCGGCTCGCGTGCACATCACCGCCACCGAGGTGACCGCCTCTACCGACACCGTGCCCGCCGCCGCGGATCAAGCCCACGAACTGCTCGACATGGTCACCCGGCTCGGGTCGGTGCCTGGCCTGTACCACTTCGACGAGCTGGCTCTGGAATACCAGCTCACCCGCCCCGGCCCTGCCCGCGAACAGCTCGGGTCGCTGCTCGATCCCCTGGATGAATATCCGGAACTGCTGGAGACTCTGCAAATCCATATAGCGCACAACCTGAACCGCCGGCGCACTGCGCGGCTACTGCACGTACACACCAACACCGTGGATTACCGGCTCAAGCGGATCGGTCAGCTCACGGGTTTCGATCCGGCCGAGGCGAGTGGGCTTTGGCGCCTGCGTTCTGCGTTGGTCGCCCGCACATACCGCACGTGATCGGCGTGCGGTCGAGTGGGTGCGGAATCACTCCAGTCGATCAGCGTGCGCCGTTACCGGTCGCAGCGCGGTAGCGCTGACGCCGGGCGAGCGTCAGTAGATGCGATATAGGGCATGTTTGCATTCTCCATTCATGCCCGGACCCGACCCGACCGATTATTCGTGAAACCAAAATCAGGAGGCCGACATCGATAACGGTTGAAATGCATTGGGCCAGAGTCGAAGAGTTGGAAACCGAACATGAATGATATGCGAAGAACCGAGGTCGAAGGATTTCACGTGACATGGCGGCTGTTCCAGGATCACTTGATCTCCATCGTCGCCGTCCACGAGGCATCCGGCGTCACGCCGATCGTATCCTTCGGTCCCGAGAACTTTCCGGATCTCGCACAAGCGCGAGAACTTCTTCCGGAAATGACCAAGTTGTGGGACGCGGTACGCCATGACTTCTGGACGAAACTCATTCCGCCGCAACCGCGGTGCCGGCAGCGGCGATGGAAATGATCGAAACCAGATCAGTCCCGGCGTCAGCGAATCCGACTGCCCAACCCTGGGACAGCGGCGTCGCCCGCTCGGCATTCCCGCCGCCGCGGTCCGCGACCTGCCGGAAGCGCTGGATGCCAGCCCCGAAATCGTGGCGACGGCGGGGAATTCCGTTTGGTCGGCAGCCCGATCCGGATCGCCGGCTACGAGCCCCGCTACGCGCCACCGCCGCGATTGGGCGAGCGTGGCAGCCGAGGCCGTGACCGGCGGCCCTGTGCGGGCGGCCGCGACCACGAAGCCGGACGAGGCACTAGGCCTCGGGGCAAGGCGTGAGCCACCACCATCCGCCTGCCAGCTCCGTCGTTGGGCAGATAGGATCGCCGAACCCGTCGTACGGCCCGGCTCCGGGTGTTCCGGTGAAGTGCCCGTAACCGACTGCGCCGTCCGGGATTCCGACGTAGTCGGGCACGAAACGTACCGGCTGTCCACCGCTGGTGCCGATGACCGCCACCTTGCAGTTCGCCGAAACGAAGCACAGGTGACGCGGTAGCGCGACACCGTAGTAGTCGCCTGCGCCAGGCTCCGGCACTTCCACTGTGGCCGCCGCAGCGAACGCTGGGCGCTCGAGCTGAAACCGGGTCCACGCGGCGGCCTCGGGTTCGAGGATGAGGAAGACAGGTCCGCAGAGACCGATCACCGCGAGTACCGCCGTGACCGCCAAGGGCCATCGCCGCGCGTCGCGTCGCGCCCGCCACAGCGCGAGAGTGAACAGTGCGATCGAGATCAGGAACGCCAGCGCGGACAACGGCAAGGCGAGGAGCCACAGCTGAGTCAGTATCCAGCCGCGATGCAACGTATAGCCGAGTGTGACCACGGTCAGGAGAGCGGCCGCAAGAGGTGGCGTGGCCGAACGAAGCGTCTTCACGAACACAACGGCAAACCTACGTCGGCTGTGTGGAGAACTCGTGCGTGCGGTGTGCGGATGGTGTGTGCCGGGCGTGCTCGATGCGGTCACGACCGGTGGACGTCAGGGCGGTGCCGGCCACCCTGGATTACGCGACGACCACGGAGGATCTCTCCTTCCAGACCGCGGACTTCCACGCGGTGATCAGCAAACTCACCGCGGGCCGGGGCTGACGCCGCGTCGCCGGTCGCGGGCGGCGACGCCGGGACAGTAGCCGTGCAATAGCCCGTCGGACGCGCGAAGATTGCGCGGAACCAAGTGCATCGCAGGATATCTCGCGGCAACCGGCGGTCCTGCAAAGGGTGCTTGGCTAAGTGAACATTCGCGGGGCACACTCTAGGTAACGACGTCCGGCGCCGCCGGTCGAATGCGGGGGCGAGGTCCGAGAACGATGAGGATTCGGCCGAGGCAGCAGTTGCTCGAGCTGTGGCGAGCGGTGCTGGCCTACTCCTATCGGAACGGAACGTGGACGTGGGGCGGGCGCGACGGCGCCAACTCGATCAGCGACGCCGAACAACTGCTCTGCCTGCTGTATCCGGCTACCGAGATCGCGGCGTTCGCGCTGGACCAGCCGAACGACATGAGTCCCGACGTCCGGTCCGCTCTCGCCCCGTTCGGCGAGGAGACCCGCATCGGCGGCGTCCTGGTCGACTTGGTGGAGGACTATCTGCGCCGCTACACCGGACCCGACGGCGAACCGGTCTTCGCCAGCGGCTCCTACTTGCGCTCGGGCGACGACACTCCGCTCACCCCGGGTCAGCAGGCGGTGGAGGTCGTCGACTCGTACTCGATGTCGTTGAGTCTGTGCATCGCGGCGCTGCGATTCCTGCGCGGATTCATGCGCTTCGTCAGCGGTGAGGTCCGGCTGGAGGCTCGCCAGCTGCGCGAGCGGATCCCCATGGTGATCGAACAGGTCAGCGCGCGGCTCACCGCGGCGATGGCGGGCCTGGTCCGCAGTTTCGTCATCCACACACCGGAGCCGAAGACCGAATACGGCCAGTCGATCGTCTACATGCTCAATCAGTCCCGCACGCCGTCCGACGAGGTCATCGAACGGCTGTCGACACAGCTGGAACGCCTGCGGGTGCAGGCGGCCAACGAGGTCAGGCTCAGCCAGACCACCGAGATCGATATCGCCGACGACGGGCGGCTGTTCGAATGCGGATGGAGCTGGGGCATCGTGCGCAGCGCCGAACCCATCGACCTCGTGCCCGGCCGGGTCAGCAGCACGCCCGGGCACGCCGAATCCCGTCCCTACCTGTACTTCACGGCCGTCGCACTGGACGGCATCAGCGACCTGTCGTCGCAGCGCATCCGGGAACTCGATCTGCTGACCGACGAGCAGCGCACGCTCGCCGACGCGCTGCAGTTGCGCTTCGAGCTGACCCGCAACTACTGGTCGAGGGTCGCCCGCTTCGACAGTGGCCGCTGGCCGCTGGAGGACATCCCGTGGCGTACCTCCGACGGCGAGGAATCGGAGTACTTCAGTCTCGTGGTCGCCGCCGTACTCATCCAGGACCTGGTCTACCGGGAGAGCACCGAGGACCTGGCGCGCACGGTGTCGGTGCTCGACCAGCTGGCCCGCCGGGGACGCATCACCAGCCGGTTCACGGTCGATGATCCGGCCGCGCCATTGCACTTCCCGGGTGTGCGACTGAACCTGGCCGGCAGCGAGGACGTCGCCGACGGATCCCGATTGATCTGGTACGTCCCGGATTTCGCGACCTTGCTGCTCAAACGCTGCCTGGATGCCGCACGCCTGCGCACCGACGTGGACACCCGCGATCGGTTGATGGAACTCGCCGAGGCGGCGATGGATCACCTCGACCGGCGGGTGCTGCGGAACGGCTCGGTGGTCGGTTTGTGGGACGACATCGGCAGGCTGGTCGGCACGGGCGAGGTACGGACGGAAGGGCCGTCCTGGTTCGTCACGGAGCGAATGATGGAATGCCTGGTCATCGCGTACAGCACCTTCGAGCAACCGCCGCTGGCTCCGCAGGCGATGGTCGCCCGCGCGGTGGACCTGCTCAGCGAGGCCGAGCATCTGCTCAATCAGGAGGAACTGGAGGTCGAGGGCCAGGATCGCTCGCCGAAACAGGCGGCGATCAACCGGATCCGGCAGTCGCTGGACCGGGCCCGCCGCGTGCTGCGTGAACGTCCCGGCACCGCCTACAGCCTGGCCACGCAGGCGTTGGTCCAGCTCGACGAACTGGCCTACGCCCGCCGGGACGCGACACGGTAGGGGCGGCATCGTGCTGGTGTTCTCCACCTCCGACAAGGGCGGCACCGGACGGTCGGTGACCAGTTGCAACATCGCCTACCGGCTGTGCCGTTCCGGCCTCAACGTCGTCTACGCCGACTTCGACCTCGGCTCGCCCACGGCCGGTGCGCTGTTCGAGATCGGCGCGGCCGAACGCGGCGTGCCCAGCGGCGGCGTGCATTCCTACCTGCTCGGCGAGAGCGGAACCGTCGCCCGCGTCGACGTGGGCGCGGCGACCGATCGGCCGGAACTGCGCCGGATCGGCCCCAACTCGGGGCGGCTGGTGCTGCTGCCGGGAGACGAGGGCGGCGCCGAATTCCTCACCGACGACGACGCGGTGGTCGAGCGCTGCGCGGAACTGCTGGTCGCGCTGGATCACGAGTTCCGGGTGGTGTTCGTGGATCTGAGCGCGGGGCGTTCCGCGGCGCTGCAGATCGTGTTGCAGGCGACCGCCCTGCCGCAACTGCGCGGGCTGACCGCTCGATGGTTGATCTTCCACCGCTGGACGCGCCAGCACATCCTGGCCGCCGCCGGCCTGGTGTACGGCTCGCACGGATTGCTGAAGGCCGGAGCCGAGTGCGGCCACGACCCGGAGGAGTTGCTCGGGTCGGTGCGTTACGTGCGCACCGCGGTGCCCGACGCCAACTGGGACGGTGTCGCCCAGCGCCCGGCGCAGGCGGCGTGGCTGCAAGAGCAGGACACCGCGCTGCGGCGGCTGGCCACCGCCAAACGGCTCGGCACGACGGCGGTGCTCGGCTCAACCCCGATCGAGCCGGTGCTGCAACGGCGCGAGCAGCTCATTCTCGACGCCGACGTCAACGCCCAGATCGCCAACGAGCAGACCGCGCAGGCCTATGCCGAGCTCGCTCGACGACTGGTCGACAACGCGACCTGGGAGAGGCTGTAGATGGGGGAAACACAGGGCTACAGCGAGGCCACGGAACAGCCGCGAATCGCTCAGGTCCCGTTGTCGCACTTGTCGATCGAGGTCGGGCATTTCTATCTCAACGACATCAGCTCCGACATCGAACGGGTCGGCGCGGAGTTCCGCCGCATCGTCCCGCTGGTATCTGCCTTCACCGAGTCGGCCAAGGTGCAGTTCGGACCGAACGCCCGGGTCAGCACCTGCTACCTGATCGACGACTACTTCCAGCCCGACACCGACCCCGCCGCCATCCTCACCAAGCTGCTGGGCGCCGCGGACGAAGCCGGGTTGGTCATCGACTATCTGGCCCGGGAGTCCGCCTGCTGGCGGGCCTCGAGGTTCGTCGACGGTGTGGCGTTCGGTGAGCCGATTCCCGTGGCGGAGATGGTGGCCGCGCGCATCGTCGCCGAGCCCGCGCCGCCGAGCACCGGCCGCAGGCCGCCGACCGCGGAATCGGGCTGGCTGTGCAACGGGCGGCGGTCCTCCGAGGACGAACGCGGCCAGGCCATGCGGCAGCGGATCTATCAGCCGCCGGAGGAGTTCGGCCGCCGCGAGCATTCGATCTTCCTGGACGTGGAACTGTGGAGCAAGCACGTCGTCGACGGGGTGGCGGTCACGCGCTGGTCGTGCCCGTTCCTGGCCGCGGTCTGGCATCTGTTGCGGCTGGGCATGCTGCGCTACCACGGCGCCGCCGTGGTGGATCCGCAACCATGGCGCCGCGAGGATCTCGCGCCGCGTCGCTGGCACGACATTCCGCCGGTGGTGCGGCTCAATCCGTCCGCCGCGCCGTTCGCCGCCTACAAGACCTTGTCGATGCTGCCCAAGCGGTACATCGGCATCGAGCACGCGGTGCGGCTGGTGCTCGACCATCTCGATCTCGACGACGACGTGGTCGAACAGACCATCGTCCGTGGCGGTGGAGAGGTGCCACCGGTGCCGGTGCCGCGCGCGGTCA
The DNA here is from genome assembly GCF_044452545.1 of Nocardia sp. NPDC051900. Classification (NCBI taxonomy): domain Bacteria; kingdom Bacillati; phylum Actinomycetota; class Actinomycetes; order Mycobacteriales; family Nocardiaceae; genus Nocardia; species Nocardia sp. NPDC051900. The sequence goes on from NZ_JBITBU010000004.1 coordinate 319,607, forward strand.
GCGAACGGCTCTCGCACCTGCTGCTCGACGGAGCCTGACATGGCCTCGACCACGCCTTTGCTCGTGCTCGGTGAAGTACGCACCTGCCTGCTGCCGTCGGCGACCGCGCTGACCGGACCCGAGGCCTGCGATCTGCTGGCGCTCATGCCGGGCTGCACGGTGCGCTGGCGGGAGCGGCCGGGCACGCTGGCGGTGTCGCCGACCACCGCGGTCGGCGTCGATTGCGATCTGGCCGTGGGCGAGCAGACCGCCCACATCGTCGGGACCGTGGCGACGAGCGCGGTCCTGTCCGGCGGCCGCGTGCTGCAGTCCAGCGCGCGCACCCAGGTGGTCCGCGCGGCCAACCGGCGCAGGCAGACGTGGTCGCACTACCTCAGCCGCAAGGGCGTGACCGAGGTCATCAGCCGCCTGCCCGAAAGAAGCGGCAGCGCCGAGGCTTTGGCCGAGGGCTATCTCACCGGTCCGGTCGGCGCCGAGACGCTGGACCTGGCTTCGATCAGCGAGCGACTGCTGGCTCGCCTGCGCGCCGACACCAGGCTGGACCAGAAGCCGCCGGTGCGGACCGGCGCCACCCGGTTGCGCTGGGTTGCCTGGATCGGGGGCGGTGCGGGCCCCACCGCCAAGCTGCACCTGGACGACGCCACCGTGCGCACCGTCCGGATGCGGGTGCGCAACGAGGCCGATCTGCATGAGGCGCAGCGGTTCTGCGAGGACCTGGCCGCGCACGACTGGCTGCTGACCGTCGTCACCGACGCGCTGGCCGAGGCCGACCGCTTCCCCTCGCACAGTCGCGAACGCACCGACATCCTCGCCCCCGTGCTGGAGGATCTCACCGGACTGTGGATGCCGGGAGCGCACACTCCGGCATCGATGCGGACGTTGTGGCAGAAGTTGCAGACGGATCCCGGGTTGTCTCGCCAGTGGAACGCCCTCGTCGCGCGGTTGCAGAACCGTATCGCCATCGCGACGCTGGACGCGCTGCGGCACAAGGCTTTCGACGCCGAATGGTAGCGCCGCGTCGCGCTACATCCGGAACCACTTGCGCACCAGCAGCGCGAAGAACACCGACATCGACACCGTGCCCATCCACGCTTCCACGGCGAACAACGGCCGGGCGATCGGGCGCAGATCCTCGGTGTCACTGGGGCCCAGGGGATTGATGAAGCTGGTCACGCAGGTATAGACGGTGGCGGCGGGCGAGGGATTGCCGTTCAGGGCCAAAGCGGCGACGGTGAACAGCACCAGCTGCACCGCAACCCAGCCGAGCAGCCAGAACGGCCGGTATCCGTAGCCGCACAGCACATACGACAGTTGTCCGGTCCACCGCCGCCAGCCCGGCGGCAGCGCGAGCGTGCGCGCCCGCGCCAAGCGCAGACCGCAGCGGTCCTGCGCTTCGTCGTCCTCGTTCATCCGGTACAGGGCGGCGCCTCTGCGATAGGCGAGGGCGGCGTGACCGGGCAGACGCGCCGCGGAGAGCTGGGCGCCCAACTGCTCGTACACCTCGGCCAGCATGGTGTTCTGCCGGCTGCTCAGCCGCAATGGGCCGCGGAATTCGAGTTCCGCGGCCAGCAGCGCCGCCGGGATCGCGCTCGGCACGCGCCAGCCGGCCTCGTCGGGTATCGGTTGCCGTGCGGCGGCGTACAGGTGCCGGAACACCAGGGAATCGGAGCGCCGCCGCGCGCTGGGCGGGTCGTAGTCGGCCAGAACAGCCTCGGCGTGCGCTGCGAACCGCTCCAGTTCGGTCTGCTCGGAGCGCTCACCCCGATCGAGTTCGGCGGTGTATTCGTCGGCGCGCCTTGTGATCCGGGTCGAGACGGATGCGACGAAGGGCGAGATCTCCCCCATGTCACGAGTCTAGCGGTCGGCCTTTCAGCCGGTATTCGAAAACGTCGCGGGGCTCGCCAGGGCCGAAATACCGGTCGTCGTGCTCGACGAACTCGAAGCCCGCTCGTTTGAAAAGGTTGCTCGCGTGCTGATTGTCCGGCCGCACGGTCAGGTACACCACTTCGGCTCCCACTTTCCGGCACGTCTGCAGTGTGCGGCTCAGCAGGCCGCGCCCGTACCCTCCGCCCTGGTGCCTCTTGGCCACCGCGAAGGTGAACAGCAACGCCCGGCCCTTCTTCTCCAGGGTCAGCGCGTAACCGATCACCGTGCCATCCACCTCCACGACCAGCCATTCGGATCCGTGCAGGTCGAACAGCTGGCGCAGCATCAGATACAGGTACGGCTCGGCGAACACCTCGGCCTCGATGGCCGCGATGTCGTCCAGATCGGCGAAGCAGGCCCGCCGGTATTCCGGCTGAGGCGCTTTGGCGATGTTCATCCGCTCCCTACTGCCAGGGCATAGGCCGTCCGATTCCAGCTTAAACGTCACTCACCGAGCGGGGTCAGTGTAGAACCAGCGAAATCGTTCCCCGGCGCGGCGGGCGGTCGGTGTCGCGTCCGCGCCGGACGACCCGGGCGATGCCGCGAGGCTGTCACGGAGGCAGTCGGGCTCGCTCGCCGCGCAGCGGGCTACTTCGGCGGGAAGCGCAAGGCGCCGTCGAGGCGGATGACTTCGCCGTTGAGGTAGTCGTTTTCGATGATGGCGGCGGGCCAGCTCGGCGTACTCCTCGGAACGGCCCATGCGCTCGAGGAACGGCACCTGCGGGCCTCAGTAGGCCTCCTCCGTGGGTGTCGACCGAGATGCGCAGGGCCCGAGCGATTCCGCTTCGGCGACGGTGGCGAGCACAGAGTCTTCGTCGGTGGCGTCGGTGTGCACGTAGCGGATTCCGAGTTCGGTCTCGAAGATCGGCATGCACCAAGTGTAAGTTAAACTCTCTATCGAGAGAATGGAGTTCTCAGTAGCGAGCGAAACCGTGGGCGCAGAAGTTCCATACTTCGGACGCGGTGATCGGATGCTGCGTCTCGTCGTCGGCCGCTCCCGCGGATTGCGCGGTGAACATGACGGTCTGCATGACCATGGCCGCCGTCCGGCGCGAATCGACCTCCGGGCGCAGTCGGCCCGCGTTCTTGGCCAGGTCCATCAGTTCGGTGAACAGCGCCAGCATCGGCGCGTGCGCGACCTTCACGTGATCAGGATGCGAGATCAGCAGCTGGGGTGCGAAATCGGTGAACAGTGGGCGTTGCGCCGACGGATCCGGCCGGCACAGCTCGAACAGCAGCTCGACGGCCACCTGGAGTTTGTCCAGCGGGTCGGTCTGGCCGTCGGCGGCGGCGCGCAGCTGGTCGGACGTGCGGCTCAGGGCGTCCTCGAAGAGGGCGAGCAGCAGTTCGTGTTTGCCGTCGAACTGCAGGTAGAAGCTGCGCAGGGACTGCCGTGAGCGGTCCACCACCTCCTGCACCGTGAAGTCCGTGCTGCCCTTCTCGGTGATGATCGCCTGGGCGGCGTCCAGGAACCGCTGCACGCGCTCCTCGGCGCGCAACTTCGCGGTGCGAAGGGAGCGCTCGATGGCGCGCTGCTTCCAGGCCGGTTTCTCGCTCGGGCTGGTCACGGGCGCCTCGGTCCTCGGTCATATGGAGAGAACATGAGTGCACTGTACGGGAGAACGGTGTGTCATCGGGTTCTCGAGTCGCCGTGTCCGCCCAGTTGTGAGACTATCCTTTCCTGATACGAGAATAATATTCTCGCACCTGAGCGGCGGTGGGGAGGAGGCAGACCGCGGTGGTCCGTTCGGACCGCTCAGGTCGCCCTTCGGTGCGCCGTCGCCGTCGGGCACGAGCTCGGCCGTCTTGTACTCCGAGGAGCTCGATTCGTACATTCGCTATGAGGCCGCCGACCGGATCGCCACCATTACTCTCGACCGCCCGGAGGCGGCCAACGCGCAGAACGGCGAACTGCTGGATCAACTCGACGCCGCCTGGGTGCGTGCCGCCGAGGACGACGAGGCGCGGTCATCGTGCTGCGCGGTGCGGGTAAGCAGTTCTCCCACGATCACCACCGGGATATGCCATTGCGGGCGGCAGAGATGCGCTTCGCGCGCCCGCTACTTCCCGGCGGTCACGGGCTCGTCAACGCGCGGGACTCGGAGCTCGAGTGTTCAGCTCTCACGCCTTCGAGCCGGGCGCGATCGTTGCGGTCGGCATGGATCGGCGGGAAGCGGGTCATCCGTTGCTCCCACTCGCCGTCGCGTACTTCCATGCGCCAGGTCTTGTTCCAGCCGAATGGCATCATGTGCACGGCGAAGTCGTGATCGCGCAGGTGTTCGGCGATCCGGGCGAGCACGGTTCTCGCCGTCGTGGTGTCGCATTCGTGACCGGGCCGGGTGAGATGCGAGAAGCCATTGATGACGATCCAGGTAGTGTCGGTCTTGCGCGCGATACGGCGAATCGCTTTGGCTGCGGCACGGGTGAACGTCGAGTCTCCGCACTCGACACCGATGAGCAGAAGCAGGCACTCGCCGAATTCGTGTGTCACCCCGGGTATGTCGGGCTCGAGCGGCATCGCGGCGGAACTGGGAGTGGTTACGGCATAGTCGAGTGTTCGACAACGTTGACTCAATATGTTCACGTCGAGTCCTCACCTGGAAACCATCTGATCACCAGCCAACCGTCATCGCCCTTGATGGCCGGCCGCGGTGTGAACTATAAAGGCCGACCATCGCCGCGGCGCCTTCCCTCGGTTGGAGGGCTTGGGCCACCACTCGGACTGAGGAGCCTGCCGTGGTGTCGACTACATCGAACACTCAGATCTACACCGGGCGTGTCGACAAGGTCGCTTACGCCGAGATCTGTGCCCCGTGCCGACATCGCACAGGTCGCCGCTGATCGACCTGAAGCCGTCGATGAGCCCATGGAGTGTTGCGAAATCGGGATGTTCTCGAGCACTCGCTCCTCGGCACTTGATTCGACCTGCGGATCCCGGAGCCGCCCCGGCGCGGTCCACCCGTCGTCGAGCGAGGCTCGCCCACCACACTCGGATTTGGGTCACGGAAGATCCAGTGTGAGAGTTTGAGTTTTGGATGGAACCGAACGACTGTCCGGTGCGTCCAACCATTCGAAACCATCCTGTGGGGGGATGAGAGGGCATAGCAGTTGACGTACGACCCGTCTGCCACAACCACGTTCACCGTGGTTCCTGAAACCGTCTCCGGTGCGGGGCGCTATGTGCAACAGACCGCGCAGGCCCTCATCAGCGGGTTGCGTTCGGCCAGTGCCGAAGTCGACGGGCTCATGTCGAGCTGGCGCGGCGCGGCGGCCAGCGCATACGCGGGCGCCTGGGACGAGACCCATAGTGCCGCACTCGAGGTGTTCGAAGCGCTGGCCGACATGGCCGACTTGCTGGGCGTGGTGGTCGACCGCAGCGCGGCCGCCGATACGGAGGCCGCGAACCAGTACAGCTCGTTGAGCTTGCCCCGATCTGACCGCGATCCAAACCGAAACCGCTGGGAGAACCCGTGACCGAGTATCGCGTCGATCTCGCGCACCTGGAATCCGTAACCGCCCGAATAGAGGGCTTGAACGGATTTGTGGCCGATTCCTTGGTCGAGATAGACGAACGCATAGCCGCTCTGAAAGGAACATGGAACGGTGAAGCCGCCGAAGCTCACGCCCTGGCTCACGCCGAGTGGACCACCGCCGCTGCGAAGATCCGTGACGGGCTCGCGAGGATGAAGTCCGCCGCCGCATCCGCTCGCAAAGAGTACGAAGCTGTCGTGGCGGCCAATCTGGCCATCCTCGGGCGTGGCGGTAGCGGTGGCGACGGGGCCCCGCGGTGACCGTGCTCGACGTGTCGGTGCCGGTCTACTACGACACCGCGCAGAATTAGCCGATGCCGCGTCGCGATTCTGGATGTCCATCGATGACGAGTGGCCGAACATGGCCATGGCTACGAATATGGCGGGCTCGTATTCGGATGCGAAGAAGTGGGGCGAGTCCTACGACAATCGGGCCGCTGCCATTCTGAGCATGGTATCGAAAATCGCTACCGCCGCGCACGACTACGCCACGGTATTGCAGACCCTCGGCTACAACCACGAGCTAGCCGAACACAAAGCAACCATCGGTGAGGCAGCGCCACCACCCGCCCAGCCCGCGCCGTTCCTGCCTCCGGTGGTGGTGTGCCGAATTCCGTTGCCATCGGCCGGCGGTCCCGGAAATGGCTTGGTCGATGAGGGGATCGGGCTCGCCGAGATGATCGGCATCATCGTGCCGGACGGCAACGCCACGACCATCTCCAATGCGGGCGATACGTGGGCGCGGACCGCGGCGGCCGAAACGGTGGCATCTTTCCCGGCCGCGCTCGAGGCCGCGGCCGTGGCCTTCGATTCGCTCACCGCACCCGAAGTCGCGTTCATCGATGAAGACCTGCGCACGGTCAAGGCTTCCGCCGAATCGGTGATCACCGCGATGAACGATCTTGCCCAATCCTGCCGCGACCACCGTGTCGCGCTGGACGAGCTACGCGCCAACCTCAAGACACAACTCGAGGCGATTCGGGATGCGCTGCTGACCGAGCTGGCCATCAACGCGGCCATCTCGATTGCCTCGAGCTGGATCACCTTCGGTGTGTCCGCGCTGTCGGTGTTGCCGGTGCCGCTGCGATCTGTGCGCGGTATGCCCGGCCGATCCGGCTCATGATCGAGCAATGGCAGACCGAACGCAGGATCGCGGCCGGGGTGAAGATGGACGAGGATATCGCCCGGCACGTGCGGGACCTCGAGGCTCTGCCAGGCGGGCGCCTGCCGGTCAAACCCGATCCGGTCGGACCGCCGAAAAAGGACCCGATCGAGCTACCCAAGATCGAACATCCCGAAGGCATCCCCAAGGTGGATCTACCGCGAGCGGATATCGAGACGATCGGCCGCTACACCGGCAACAGCGCACCACTCAACACCGCGATCCGATCCGGCGAGCCACTGACACCCGCACAGATAGCCGAGCGCGACGCGATGAATGCCGCGTTGGACAAGTGCCCCGTCTACGACGGACCGGTGACCCGGCGCGTGGACATCTCCTCGGAAGACCTGGCACGGTACGAGCCCGGATCAACGGTCATCGAAAAGCCGTTCACCTCGGCGTCCGCTACCCCGGCCGCTGCGAAGGATCTGCCGGTGGAAATGCAAATCTGGTCGGCAGACGGCCGCTACATCGGCCACCATTCCAGTGTTCCCGAAGAGCTGGAAGTCGTGTTCAAGACCGACACCCCGTTTTATGTGGAGGATAAATTTCCCGACCCGGAGACAGGACGCATCATCGTTCGAATGCGCGAAGTGCCCCGGCCATAGAAAGGACAGAGGACAATGCCGGAAGAGATCAACGGGAAGACGTTTTATGCACCCGGTGAATACCCGCACCCCGTCGATATTTCCGATGAGGAACGGGCGAAGATTGAGGCGGGATGGGCGGCATTCAACGCACGCCGCGACGCTGTACCGGAAAACGAGCGAATCCACTTGCGCGACCGGTTCGGCGACGAAGACAAATTAGGCACCCCCCAGGAAGCCGAATACCTGGCCGAAGTGGAAGAGCGCAAAAAGCGGGGCGAGTACTGGGGGTAACCGCGGGAGTCGGGTCGGGGCGGATGCTCATCGGGCGAACTGTGATCACCCAACGGCACGGTCTCCCCGGACTTCGTCGCCGGCCTAAGCGTGGCCCACGTCCACAAGCACGTCCTCACCCGCCCCATCCGACACCGCACGAGATATGCCGTGGCGCGACGCCGATTCCCCGGACGCGCCTCGGATCCCCGCATCCGAACTCGACGCGCTGTGCGGCGAACTGGCGGCGGCGCTGCCAGGCTGAGGTAGATCGACTCAACCGCCAGTTCGCCGGACTGGACGACGCGCCGACCGCCGCACCGTTCTGCGCTCGGTGCTGATTGCGGCTCAGTTGCCGGGACAGGCGTCGCGGTCGTGGCTGGTGGGGTGGCCGTCCTTGTCGTACCACTGGCCGTTCGCGTTGCGGGTCCAGCCATGGAAAGCGATACCCGTTTCGCGTGGTCGACAAATTTCCCGGACCAGATGGTCGTACCATCATTCAAATGCGAGAATTACCCAAGTAGGAAGGAACCCGGTAATGCCCGAAAAATCGGAGGAAAAACCTTCTACGCACCGGGTGAATACCCTGGCGACGATGATATCTCTCCCGAAGAGTTGGAGAAGATCAAAGCGGGATTCGCGGCCTGGAATGCCCGCCGCGACGCGGTACCACCAGAGAAGCGCAAGCATCTGCGCGACCGGTTCGGCGACGAGGACAAGCTGGGCACTGACGAGGAAGCTGCATACCTGGCCGAAGTGGAAGAGCGGAAAAAGCGCGGCGAGTACTGGGGGTGATCCTGCGAACCCGGTTTGGGGGCGTAAACGCGTCGGGTCGCTGGCCTGCTTATAGGACGGCGGCCATTCGCCGCCCCTACATCTGCACCATGTGCGGTCACGTCGTCTACACGCCGCGCGTCTTCGCGGACTGCGAGCACCCGACGACAGGGTCGACGTGAACCGATCAGTTGGTCAGATCAGAGTCGGCGGCTACTTGATGTCGTACGGAAGTGCGACTCAAACCGCGTGACAACAATTTTGGTGATTTTACTGTCGGCTTGTGGAACTGGCCCTCGCATAGGTGCCCGACTGCCGTCTGCCTCTGATCGAATGACGCAACCCTTATGTCGGCTTCGGCACAGAAGGCAGTCTTGAACCGGCCGACCGGCTCGGAGGCCTACACGAAGACTCCTTCGTGCCACCAGCGATCGGGGTCGCTGAACCAGGGGCCGACCCGGCCCGCGCCGAGGACGCGTAATTCGCTCAGGTCGATGTTGTATCTCCGGTAGAGTGCGACGATTTCACACAATCCGCCTTCATCGACGGCTTCGAGATCGATGGTGAGGTACAAGGTGCGCACTCGTCCGTAGTACGACTCGACGCAAGCGATCTTGTCGAGCCACCCGAAGAACGCCGCCTCGTCCTCCGGCGAATAGTAGGTGACGCCGGTGGCCTCGATGACCACGGTGCCGATGTCGCTCACCGTGACTTCCCGCCTGGATACACGTTCGTATAACCACCTTTCTTCACCGTGAACCCTATCGGTGCGACCCGGACATCATCGAGTTCTGCAACCGAAAGTTTCACCGTGGCGTGCTGATCCGGGATACGTGCAGCACGCCGGGCGTTGCATTGATGTAGTGGTGGGGGCCGTCCCACGACGACCACATGCGCCGCACCTACGGCGACGACGACCTGAATTCGAAGGGGCGGAGTGACCAGCGCGAGACCGACGATGTGAGGTCGATCTTCGACCTGCTGTACATCGACTACACGCAGCGGCGCCGCGCCCACCGGTATATCGGGGGCGTACCGATTGGACTTTCGGAGGACATCGCCTTCACGATGCTGGAAGCGATACTCGCCGAACCCGGCTACGACCCCACCTCGGTATACACCCGCAGGTCTACCTGCAAATGTGTTCCCACGCAGCGACGCGTTGAAGTACGAGGCGACGCTTCGCGCAGCATAGGTGCGTCGCCGCGCCGACGGTACATCCGGAGTCGTGTGCGCCCCGGCGGCCCTTCGGAGACTACGCGTCTTGCTCGAACCGATCCCACCCCGCCAGGCGTTGCGTGATCGGGACAGACAGGACTCTCATCCTGCGATATTTCGAATCGCCGCCAGCGCGTCGTTGATCTCGTCTTCGTAAAAGCCGGTTCGGTAGCGCGCTTCCTGGCTGCCCAGAAACTGAAAGGTGAGATCCACCAGAGGTGGCCACACGTCGGCGATGGACGTCGGCAGGTGCCGCACGAAGTCGCCGGTCGAGTCGGCCGCCTCCTCGTCGCCCCCCTCGCCTTCGGAGGCGACCACCCTCACTCGCGTATCCGGGTCCAGTTGGCGGGGCACGGAACGGACGAGTCGCTGCAGCCAGTCCTGGGCCCTGGCATCCCAGCCCAAGGGAATCAGGAGGTCTTCCCGAAGATTCGCTATTCGAAGTCGCGGACCAGCAGGGCGGAACGGGATCGCGGTGACGATGCTCACCGAGAAGGTGAGCGACCGCGCAGTACTGTGAATCGGTCACCTGCGGTGCGGGTGTCCGGCTGGACGAGAGAACTGACTACCCATGAGCGACGAGCGACAAATCCTCATACCCGGCGAAACCTGCTGGCAGATCGCACGGGCCGACCGGCTGACATGCATTGTCGACGCGGCGGACTATTTCCGCTATGCCAAGTCCGCCATGTTGCAGGCCCGTAAACGCATTGTGCTGATCGGCTGGGACTTCGATACCCGGATCAAGTTCGAGCCGCAGGAGAAGACTCTCGAAGGGCCGAATCGGCTGGGTAAATTCCTGTCCTGGCTGCCGAAACAGCGACCGGATCTCGACATCTACCTGCTGAAGTGGAATGTCGGCGCGTTCGCGGCGATCAGCCGTGGGATGACACCGATCTTCGTTGTCAATTGGATGACCGATCGGCGGTTGCACTTGGAAATCGACGGCGCGCACCCGATCGGTTCAGCGCACCATCAGAAGATCGTGGTGATCGACGACGCGCTCGCCTTCTGCGGTGGTATCGACATGACCGTCGATCGCTGGGACACCAGCGACCATCGGGACGACAACCACTACCGAACCGAGCCGAACGGCAACCGGTACGGACCATGGCACGACGCGACCACCGCCGTCGACGGCGACGCGGCGAAGGCGATCGGCGAACTGGCCCGGGCCCGGTGGAAGGCGGCGACGGGAGAGCAGTTGGCGGCGGTCGACGAGATCGCCGGTGACACGCCGTGGCCGGACGGGTTGGAGCCGACGATGCGGTCTGTGGATGTTGGTATCGTGCGGACCTTCCCTGAGCTCGCCGACCGCGCCGAAGTCAGGGAGGTCGAGGCGCTGTATCTGGCGGCGATCGCGGGCGCCACGCGGTCGTTGTACATCGAGAGCCAGTACCTGGCCTCGCGCACTCTCGCCGAGGCGATCGCCGCGCGGCTACGTGAGCCGAATGGTCCGGAGATCGTGCTGGTACTGCCGCGTCACGCCGATGGCTGGCTCGAGCAACAGGCGATGGATGGGGCTCGCCGCCGCTTACTCCATCTGTTATGGAAGGCCGATACCGAAAACCGGTTCGGTGTCTACTACCCCGTCACCGAGGCGGGCGCGCCGATCTACGTCCACGCCAAGGTGCTGGTGGTGGACGATCGGCTGCTGCGGGTGGGATCGTCGAACCTCAACAACCGCTCGATGGGCTTCGACACCGAATGCGACCTGGCCGTCGAGGTCACCCCCGCCACCGAGGAAGGTGACCTGCTGCGGGACACCATCCTCGGTATCCGGCGCCAGCTGATCTGCGAACATCTCGATGCCGAACCCGCGAAGTTCGACGCGACACTCGCCGAGACGTCGTCGCTGCTGCGCACGGTCGAGGCCCTGCGCGGCAACGGCCGGACCCTGGTGCGGTTCGAGCCGGGGACCGTCGAGGACGAAGACAGCCCACTGGCGGACAACGAATTGCTGGATCCCGAACGCACGCCACCGCGCCTGCGGGACAACCCGTTGCTGATCCGGAGTATCCGCAGGCTGAAGACAGCGGTGGGGGTGCGCTGACCGCGGATCGCAACGACCAACCGCCGAACGTCGTTCCACATGCGGTGACGGTGGTCGGCAGCACGCCTATGACGTTGCGCAGCAATTGAAATCAGCATCGGTAGCGTTGGACCGTGAGGTTCAAGCGTTATTCGGCACCAGGAAGGGGAGTGCCGCCGATACTTATCGCGAGGGATGGGACGACATGCAGGCGGCGCGATAAAGGCATGGGACGCGCTCACCGACCTGGCCTCGAAGCTCGGCGTCAGTGTGTCGACGCTGCAGAATCCGGACAGCTCCAACGCGGCGCCGATCATATTTTGAACGCACGGTAATGCCGATCCCGGGTGATTGGGGAGTGTGGACGCGATCTCGGCTGCACCGACGATTTTCGGGTGAATCTGTCGTCGATACCTCTGGAGATGCCGACAGATAGGAGTCCAGGCATGACGAGACCGTTTCGGTCGGGCATGACGTCGGTGCGGGCGAACGGTGTGGATCTGGGCATCGAGAGCTTCGGTCGCGAGGACGATCCGCTGTTCCTGCTGGTCGGCGGCACAACAATGGTCTCCTGGCCCGACGCGCTGTGCGAGCGGCTCGCCTCGGGCGGGCGGCGCGTGGTCCGCTACGACCTGCGCGACTCCGGCGCGTCGACGACCCTCGACCCTCAGAATCCGGCATACAACCTGCGGGATCTCGCCACCGACGCGGCCGCGCTCGTCGAGGTGCTCGGCGCCGGGACCGCCCATCTCGGTGGTGTCGGCGTCGGTGGGATGGTCGCTCAGGTCGCCGCATTGGACCACCCGGACGTGTTCTCCGCACTAACCCTCGTCGGCACCCGGCCGGTGGCCCCAGGCCCGGTCGACGAGGACCTGCCTGACCACGACCGCGCGGTCATGGGCGCGCTGTTCTCCCGCCCACGGCCGGACTGGACCGACCGAGATGCTGTCGCACCGTTCGCCGCCGAGGGCGCCGCGCTGATGGGCAACGATACGCAGCAGGCGCGGGCGACGGCGGCCCGAATCTGGGATCGGACACCGTCGAGCGATCCCGCGGTGCACCAGGCGAACCAGCTCGGGATGGTGTTCTCCCGGATCGACTGCGCCCCGCGCTGGCGGGAGCGGCTCGGTGAGCTCGATGTGCCCACGCTCGTGGTGCACGGTCGCGCCGACCCGTTCTTCCCGGTCGGCAACGGTGAAGTCCTCGCCGCCGAAATCCCGGGGGCGCGACTGCTCGTCCTCGACGACATGGGTACCGCTCTGCGCCCAGCGGCGGCCGACCAGGTCGCTGCCGCCATGCTCGCCCTGTAACCGCCCGGCTGGGAGGCATTCTGAGCCAGCGGCACGCACCATAATGCCGCTGATCGCGCTGACCGAACCGGCCCGGCGCGGCACCTCGGAAGATCAACGAGCAGTAGTGCCCGTCCGACGCCGGCCGATTGCACCATCATGCCGAGTACAGGGCGTCCGCAGGAGCGTGTGCGCGACCTCGACCGCACCGATGAATTTCGGGTGGCTCCCTCGCTGAATGGAGTGTCGAACTCGAGGCGTCGCCTGCTGATGCCGAACAGGACAAGATGCGCACATTTGGGGCTCGGCCTGCGCTCCGGAGCCAGCGTAAGGCGCCGAGTAGCTCGCCTATCCCGTCGGTGCGTGCCATCGCGTCGACAACTGGCATCCCACCGCGAACTCTTCGGCGTCGCGCAGCGCTCTGCCCGCGATGAGGTCCAGTTCGAGCGAGTCGTCGCCGTATCCGGTTGTCGCCGCGATCATCTGGCGGGCGGTGGACCGGATCGCCGACTTGTCGCCGGTCACTGTCCAGCGGTTCACGGCAGGCACGTGGATGAGCCAGCGTGGGCCGCAACAGTGCACTGTGACGCGGTAGTGGCGCACGGTCACGGCCTTCGCGCGCGGACGGCCCGATGGCGGGTCACTCGCTCCACGACAGGGCTTCGGTGAGGGTCACCGGAGGCGGGGGAGGGGTCGGCACCCCGCCTCCGGGACGTTCGGGTGTGTCGGCCTACTGCCGCAGCGCGTCGGCGTAGCGCTCGAGCACGGGCAGCGGCACGCCCTTGTAGGGGGCGCGAGCCCGTGGGAACGGAACGCGTTGCGGTAGTGCGTTGGTCATGTGTCCTCCCGCTGTCCGAGTGGCGGCGAACGGGGAGTCACGCCGCGCCGATCTCGCGGTCAGTGGAGCACCGGATGCGGGCCGTATGGATATTCCCGCGCGAATTCGCGACAGAAAGTGGCGAAAGCCCTGGACACCTTCCAGCGACCCTGCACAATAGCCCCCGGTGGGGCGAAAGACCGCCTTCCACAATGACTTTCGGAACATTCCAGTCAGTGGGTGTGAATATTCCACGGAAGGGAGCAAACAGCATGGGGGAGAGCGATGCGGGCGCCGGTATTCGGCAGCTCAAAGCCGACATTCGCGGGACGGGAGGCGTTCCACACCGCAGCCTCGGCCGCTGCCTGCGCGGCATGAGGCAGGAGGCGGGGTTGTCCATCGAAGTGGCGGCGCGGGCCATCGGGCGCGGAGCGGGGACGCTGCACCGTTTGGAAACCGGTGCGCCGAACGTGGTCGTCCGGGAGGAAGATCTGCGGCGGCTGTGCAGGCTGTATCAGCGGGTGGACATGCTGCCGGTGTTGAAATCGCTCGCTGCACAGGGGAGGACGCCGTCGTGGTTGGACGAGTTTCCCGATCAGGTGAATCCGACGTTCAACGCCTACATCCAGATGGAGGCGGCGGCCTCACATCTCACGAGCTACCGTACTGATCTGCTGCCCGGCATCTTTCAGATCCCCGAGTACGCGCGTGCGCTCGACCGGGTGTACTTCCCGATGGATACCGCCGAGGAGATCGAGCGGAGGGTGAGGGTTCGTCGCAACCGGCAAGGGTTGATCACCCGCGATATCGCCCCGCTGAACGCGATGCTGTTGCTGGACCAAGCAATGACCAGGCGAGTGGTCGGTAGCCCTCGCGTCATGTCGGTGCAGTTGCGGCACCTGGCGGACCTGCCGCCGAATGTTCGCGTGCAGGTGCTTCCATTCGGGGCAGGATATCCGCTGGGGACTTCCACCGGACCGTTCACGATTCTGGACTTTGCGGCAGACAACGACGGGCGGGTGCTGGAGCCATCGGTGGTCTACGTCCAGAGCTATACCGGTGATATCTATCTGGAGCGACCAGGCACTGTTCGCCGCTATCGGGCTGCAATCGAGGTCATGCAGCGGGTAGCGTTGGACGTGCCGAGTAGCAAACGCCTGTTGCGGCAGGCAGCGAAGGAGTTCGACTGTGTCCGTTGATCTATCCGGAGCGCGCTGGTTCAAGAGCACTCGTAGTTCCGCCGGTAGTGACTGTGTCGAGATCGCGCATCTGGACGGCGGGCGCGTGGGGGTTCGTGACTCGAAGAATCCTCACGGTGGGGCGTTGGTGTTCACGCCCTTGGAGTGGGATGCGTTTCTGTCGGTCGCGCGGGGCGGCGAGTTCGACCGATCTTGAACTCCGCCTGCTCGATCGCCGGTGTTCATCGAGGGCCGCAGTAGGTACGCTTCCGCGGCCAGCAGTACTTCCGAGACCGAGGGCTTCGACGGATATCGTGCGCTACATCGGCTGCGTCGGCGGGTCGGGGGACCTGCCGACCTCCTCGCGCAGTGCACCGCCGATAGCAATGATCGACGGTGTCTTCGGCATCGGCACCGCATACATTTCATGACGCGGCGAGACCGATGAGTACACCGATTCCGCCGCGAACGTTGACCGACCTCGAAACCAGTGTCGCCATGAAGCTGCTGTCGTCGGGCGACCCCTGCGCCTCCGAGTACCAGGCGCAGGTGCCGTATTCGCAGGTCGTCGCCACATGGGGTATCGGTTCACCCAGCATCGATCTGGCGGTGCGGGCCGGTGCGGTGCGAGCATCCGGTTCGCCGGACGGGATCTTCGCCAGCGGAGGGGTCACCGACCGCAACGGATCACCGATCGGCGAGGTCATACTGTGGGTCGAGGACGGCTGGCTCAGCGGAATCGAGTACGCCTGGTATACGGACGAACGCCCGCACGCGCTGCCCGAGCCCGGTCGAATCGAGCTTCTGTAGCGCGAGATGATGATTGGGCCATATTGAGCCGCATGCCGCACACCGAGATCGAGATCACCGCGGAGTTGGTGCGGGATCTGCTGCGTGACCAGCACCCCGACCTAGCCGACCGCCCTGTGCGGCTCGGCGCGCGTGGCTGGGACAACCAGCTGTGGCGGCTCGGCGACGACCTGGCCGTCCGATTGCCTTGGGCGACAGAGTCCGCCGACGCGTTGCTGCGCAAGGAATACACCTGGCTGCCTGACCTCGCTCCGCGTCTTCCGCTGCCGGTTCCCGTTCCGCAGCGCTTCGGTGAGCCCTCCGAACGGTTTCGGCGGCCGTGGATCGTCACAACCTGGGTGCAGGGCGAGGCTGCCGACCGAGCTCCCGTCACCCACGGCGCGAAGGCTGCCACCACCCTGGCCGCCTTCCTGAGGGCACTTCACCAACCTGCCCCCGAGCACGCGCCCGAAGGCCGCGACCGGGGAGGGTCGCTGGCCGGTTGTTCCGACAGGTTCGCCGAGCAGCTCGCAGCAGTCACCGAGTTAGGACTGATCGCCGATCCTGACGCCGTCCGCGCGGTCTGGGAAGACGCTGTCGCCGCACCGGATTGGGACGGCCCGGCGCTGTGGCTGCACGGCGATCTGCATCCGGCCAACGTCCTCACCGCGGATGGCGCGATCTGCGGGGTGATCGACTTCGGCGACCTCTTCGCCGGCGATCCGGCTTTCGATCTCGCTGCCGCGTGGATTCTGCTGCCCGACGGTGCCACCGACCGCTTTCATGACGCCTACCAGTCGTCCATGGATACGGCGACTCTGCGGCGCGCCCGCGGATGGGCAGTGTTACGCGCCTTCGCGGGCACCCTCATCGCAGACGCCGGGGTCCACGGCCGCCCTGGCGGCAAGCCGACATGGGGTCCACCCGCCCAGGCCGCACTGCGACGCCTCATCGCCACCCATCGCTGATCGTGCGCGTGCCCCGACGCTTCAGGAGACGGTGACGAATAGCGCAGGGTTCGAAAAGCTACTATCTACCGGTTGTCTCGGAGCTGCGATATCAGTGATGCGCTCGAGCTTCGGCTCGTGATCCCTTCGGGTCGATGCTGTATCTGCGGTACATGTCGTGCGGCGTAACGACTAGAGGTTGATCACGGATAAGACGTGCAGCCGGGCCGGTGTTCTCGAACTCCCGGTACCGAGGCCCGGCGGCCGTGTATCCGGGCATGTCGATCAGTGTGCAGACTCAGAGGGGAAAGATCATGCGCTCAGTTACCAAATTGGCCACGACCGCCGCTGCCGCCGTAGTGGCCTGCGCCCCGGCGTTCGTCTTCGCCGGTACCGCCTCGGCCGAGGCCGTCAACCTCCCGGTGCTCTACACCACGGCGACAGAAGCGGGCCTGTGCTACGGCACGATTCGCGGGAACGTGGACCAGGACTCCTCCCAGGGACTTCACCTCACCAGCGCCTTCGAGGGCATCGGCACCTGCGCCACCACCGCCTACGTCTCTTGGCACAACATCGACACCGGCGCGCGGGGGAACACCACGATCAAGCTGGTCGGCTCCTGGTACAACTCCGCCACCATCCCCTCCGGCCCCGGCCACGTCGAGTTGTCCGTCACCACAAAGGAAATCTTCCACTCGCCCGATTCGGTCCAGGTGCAGTACGTCATCCCGGGGTGATCGGGAGTGAAGCCGGGCATCACGGCCGCGGCAAGTCGCATTGGCGGCCTCGGGTTCGGCAGGTAACTTCGAGCAAATGGATGCTGGCGTAGCCTACTTCCCGACCCACGACGGCCTCGGGCCCGCGGAGCTCGCTCGAACCGTCGAGGAGCGCGGCCATCGGTGGCTGATGTGGGCCGAGCACACGCACATCCCGGCGGCGCGGAAGACGCCATGGCGCGGCGAGCAGGGCGCGCCGCCGCTGCCGCGAAAATACGCGCACACCTACGACCCCTTCGTAGCGAGCGCCTACGCATTGGGCGTCACCAAAGCGCTGCGGGTCGGGACCGGTATCGCGCTCGTGGCCCAGCGTGACCCGATCATCACCGCCAAGGAGGTCGCGTCGCTCGATCATCTGTCCGGCGGGCGATTCGACTTCGGCATCGGCGCAGGCTGGAACCGTGAAGAGATGGCGAATCACGGCACCGATCCACGGACCCGGATGAAGCGCATGGGCGAGTACGTCCGAGCGATGAAGGTGATCTGGACGCAGCACGAGGCCTCGTTCGACGGCGAATTCATCTCTTTCGACCGGATCTGGAGCGACCCCAAGCCGATCCAGCGGCCGCACCCGCCGATCCTCGTCGGCGGCGGCGGGCCGACGGTGCTGGATCGCGTGCTCGAATACGGCGACGCGTGGATGCCCAATCACGGCCCCGGGATCATCGAGCGGATCACCGAGCTGCGCGAGCGGGCCGATCGCCCGATCGACGTCGTCGTGATGGGCGCCCCCGTCGACGACCTCGAGGCTCTCGAAGCCTATGCGGAAGCGGGAGTCGACCGCGTGCTCTTCTGGTTGCCGTCGGCACGCCGGAGCGTCGTCGAGCGCGAACTCGATCGGGTCGAGGCGACGATGGCCGAGTTGCACGACCGCCCGGTGTGAAGTCGGAGGTGGAGTCGCCCCGGTTTCCTACCGCACCCGTTGCCGGGACGGCCGCCCGCTCGGGCTGAGCCCGGCACGACAGCCGGTCCGGAAGCGGAGCGATGGCTCCGCGTTGACTACGCTGACGCGGTGTCCCAATCCGTGCCACTGACGAGACTTCTCGATGACGCGGGCTTGCTGTCGCTCGAGCACCGCCTGCACCTCGAGGAGGTGCTCGGCGCACACGTGTTGGAGGCCGACCTGGACGGACGTCGGCTCGAATTCCTCGGTGACGAAGGCTCCTTCGTGTGCACCGACGTCCACCTGCTCGGAACGGCGGATGCCGACACGTGGCTGTGGGGATGGGTCAACCCCTGGGGCTACCCGCCGTCGCTGCTGCGCGCGGCGGAGACCGTGCGCGAGTTCGGGTCCCGCTACCGTGTCGCCGAATTGTGTTCGGCCGAACTGCCCGTGGTCCTCGGTGGCGCGGCGCCGGAGCCCTATCAGGTGGCCGGCTTGATGGCGGATGCCGCGAAGATCGTCTGCGGGCGCTGGAACTCCTACTGCGGTGTCATCGATGGCGCCTGCGTGGCGTTCCTCATCGACCACCCGGCCTTCGAATTGCCCGCGCCCACCCCCTCCGGCCTCGCTCGCGTGCTGGCGCACGGCTTCGGTGCACTGCCACTGACGGATCACCGGCGTGCCGTGTACAGCTACCTCACCCGGCGGGGACTGAACACCGAATTCCTCGACGACTACCGGTTGCTGGAATTCGGCGACGACGGTCTCGCCGGCGAGGTCGAGTTCGACGCTTCGGGCCGGATCGCGAACCTCGATATCCGGATCGTCATGGACGGGATCGACGCACCCTTCGAATCGCAGCCCCAGCCGGCGTGATCCGACCGGTCAGCTCGGCGGGAACTGTTGCTCGAACCAGCCGAGGATCTCGGGGACGGCTATCCGGGCCGTTCCGGCGTGGTCCACGTCGCCCAGGTCCCGCAGCGTGGCGTTGCCGCTGCCGAGAGCTTGCAGGCAGTGCTCGGCATTCGGAAACGGCACGGCGCGATCGCCGCGGGCAGCGTAGAGGTGAACGGGTACCCGCGGCGTCCAGTCGCAGGTGCCGTCGCTCTCGGCGATAGCCGCCGCGGTGGCGCCGGTCGGCTCGGCGGCGGACTGGATGAACCCGGATGTCAGCAATTGTCCGGGGGTGGGCGCCAGCGAGGTCACGATGGTGATCTCGGTGTGGAAGCCGTCGAAGAGTTCTTCGACCTTGTCGGCGTAGGGCTGCTGGAAGGCCTCGGTCGGGTCGTCGTAGAGGTGGTGGATCCGGTTCATGGAAGTGATCCAGTAGGAGAGGAAGAGCACCGCCGCGCCCGGTAGCACCCGCCCGTCCAGTGCGGCGGGCGCCTGGACGTGCCGTAGGTCGTAGGGTCCGCTGATCGGGGCCAAGGCGGCGACCCCGAACCCTGGGATCGCACCGGCGGCCAGCGCTTTGCCGAGCGCCATCGCGGCGTGGCCGCCCTGGGAGAAGCCGGTCACGAGCACGTCCGGATC
The DNA here is from genome assembly GCF_044452545.1 of Nocardia sp. NPDC051900. Lineage (NCBI taxonomy): Bacteria > Bacillati > Actinomycetota > Actinomycetes > Mycobacteriales > Nocardiaceae > Nocardia > Nocardia sp. NPDC051900. Next base: position 339,321 of record NZ_JBITBU010000004.1, read on the forward strand.
GAGCTCTCGGCGCTGCTGGGCCACGAGGGAAGCGGTCGCGCGCAACAGGTCGGCCGAAGCGCTGACCTCCGAGGGCGCATGGGTGTAGGGATGCGTCCCTGGACCGTTCCCGAGGCCCAAGTAGTCCGGTGCGGTCGCCGCGTAGCCCGCGGCGGCGAAGGCCACCGTACGCAGCCGATCGGGGAGGTTGCGGGTGTCGACCGACGGCGCGTCGCTCTTCAGCGTCATGGTTCCGTGCTCGTAGCTGACCACCCGCAGCCGCCGGGAGTCCGTGCGCGGCAGCGCCACCAGCCCGCTGGCGGTGGTTTGGTCGCCGTGCGGGGTGATCGTCCGGTACTCGATGCGGAAGGCGTCGACGCCGTTGCGCACCGGAGTAGAGATTCCGCCGTTGGTCAACAGGGCGGCGGTCTGCTCGGGCGGCAGACTCAGCAGGGGCGTCGTGGAAACGATCTCACCGCGGGCGGGCGGCGGTTCGTGTTCGGTGTTGCCGCATCCGGCGGCTCCCAACAAGACGACCACCGCGACCAGGCAGCGCCTCAGACGGTACATCCGTCGGTCCTCTCGACGATCATCGGCTTCGTTCCATCATCGCGCGTGCGCCTACAGGTCGTCGGGCGGTGCGGCCGGGCCGCCGGGATCGGAGGGTGGTTTCGGGTCTCTGGAAGGCTCGGAGTTCGCGGCGAGCGGAGGGAAGCCGCTCCGATCGTCCGTATCCCGCGCGTCCGGTGCCTGGTCGTAGCTGATCCGGCCACAAGCAGTTCACCCTACCGTTAAGTAAATGTCTGTTCCAAGCGATATAGGGTTATCTACCAGTCTGGACAAGCGATATGTTATGAATCATTATCGTCGACTGCGGTAGTTCGGTGTGGTTGCTACCCGGGCGGCGCGAGGTTGTCGACGCTACCCGGCCGACGCCGTCCGGGCGGCGTCGACACCCCATCGCGGCTGATCGAGGGACTACCCGAGGAGTGGGCATGAGCACGCCGAGGGCGAGCGCGACTAGCGAGATCTACTTTCGCGCGGCGGCCGCGACCCTGGTCGAGGCGGCGACGGTGCTTGCGGACTTCGGATGCTCGCCGGTGGATGTCTCCGGGATACTCGAGCGCTCGCGCCGAGTCGAGCACGCGCTCGGCGTGGTCATCGGCAACTTGACCGCCGCGCTGGAGTCCGAGCCCGTGGCCGCCGACGCCGCGCAGTTGTCCGAACTCGGGCGGGCGCTCGGCCGCGTCGTCGAACGAATCCGGGCGGCAGCCGCGCTCGCCGACGCCCGCCTCGTGACGTCGGTGCCGGACGAGGTGCTCGAAGTCGTGATGACGATAGGTCGCTGCGCACATCTCACCGCCGCTGCGCTGGGCGCGTGCGACCAACCGCTGCTCGGGTCGTATCGCGCCGAGTTGCTGCGCCTCGCGGTGCACGCCGAGCGGACCTTCACCCGGTGGTCGCTGTCGCGGCCACGGACCGGCGCGAACCCGACGGCGGAACTCGGCAAGGCGCTCGTCTCGGTCGTGCACGCGTTCCTGGCGGTCGGTTACGCGGCCGCGATCGTGATCAGGGCGTGAACGCTATGTGGCCATGCATTCTTTCCCGCGATCCGAAATAACCAGGGCAAACGGGTTTTTAGTTAGTGGTTGTTCATGTCGTGTGATAGAACTCACTGGCGAAACGAAGGGGACTGTTCGACATGGAACCAACAGCCAAGCAACGCGCGGCGATGAACGTCATCTGCGACACGTTCAACCCCGGCGACGGGTTGACGCTGCCGTCGGCGAGCGCGCTCGGAGCCGTTGACACCGTCTTCCAACTGCTGGGGCGCAATCCGCGCGAGGCGGAGAAGAAGCAACTGGCCACGCTGCTGAACCTGTGGGATTCCCGGCTGACCGGCCTGCTCACCGGCAGCGGTCTCCGGCGCTTCTCCCGCCTTTCGCAGGAGGAGCGGGAACGGGCATTGCTGCGGCTGGCCGATTCGCGTTTCGAATCCGTGCGGGTGATCTTCGGGGCGCTCAAACAAGCGTCGCTGCTGTCCTACAACATCACTCCCGGCCCGACGGGCGTCAATCCGCTGTGGAAGGAGATCGGGTATCCGGCCCCTGCCGGTCCGCTGACCACGGCGCCCGTGCCCGTGTTGACACCGCTGCGTTGCACCGAGACGACCGAATTCGACTGTGACGTAGTGATCGTCGGTTCCGGCGCCGGAGGCGGTGTGGCCGCCGCGGTATTGGCCGAAGCGGGCCTGGACGTCGTGGTGCTGGAACGCGGAAACTACTACGACGACCGCGATTTCGGCGCGGGCGAGCTGGACGGGTTGCAACACCTGTACGCACCGGGGCCGCCGGGCACCGCCGACGGTCAGATCACCCTCGTCGCGGGCACGTGCCTGGGGGGTGGGACGGTCGTCAACTGGAGTACGTCTTTGCCTACGCCGGAGGATGTCCGGGCGGAGTGGGCCGCCCTGGGCGCCGCCCAGTTCGCCGAGGACGAATTCGGCGACGCGCTCGACGTGGTGCGGCGGCGGCTCGGTGTCACCGATCGGCGGTCGGTGTTGTCGGCTCGCGACGGCGTTCTCGAGCGCGGCGCCCGCGCGCTCGGCTGGGCGGTGGACACGTTGCCGCGCAACGTGACCGATGCCTGCGACGCCGGTGTGGAGTGCGGCCGGTGCGGTTACGGCTGCCGCCTGGGCGCCAAGCAGTCGGTGACCAAGACCTGGCTCGCCGATGCGGCGGATCGCGGCGCGCGACTGGTCGTGGACGCCGACGTGCGGCGGATCAGTGTCCGAAATGGTCGCGCGGGAGGCGTTTCGGCGGTCACGTCCGACGGCGTGGCGATCGAGGTGCGCGCTCGTGCGGTGGTGGTGGCGGCCGGTGCGATCCAGACTCCGGCGTTGCTGCGGCGCTCCGGGCTGCGCAACCAGAACATCGGCCGCCATCTGCGCCTGCACCCGGCGGCCGCGGTGTTCGGGGTGTTCGAGGAAGAGATCCGGCCGTGGGAGGGCGGCTTGCAGACCCGGATCTGCCGCGAGCACAGCGATTTGGACGGCAACGGCTACGGCGTGATCTACGAAACCGGCCCGATTCATCCCGGTCTCGCCACCGGGTTCATGAGCTGGCGCGGCGCGGAGAACCATCGGACCACCATGCTCGATTTCGCGCGTTCGAACGCGATCGGCATCATCACGCGTGACCGCGATTCGGGCACCGTATCCGTCGATCGCGGCGGTGAGCCGATCGTGAACTACCGGTTGTCGGACTACGATGCCGCCCATTTGCACACCGGGTTCGAGGGGGCGGCGAGCATTCTGGAAGCAGCGGGTGCGCAGCGCATCTTCTCCGGGCACCAAGCGGGCGTCTCCTACGAACCGGGCCGCCGCGGCTCGCACGCCGATTTCGCCGCCGCGTGCCGGGCCGCCGGGTACGGACCGGGGCAATGCTCCCTGGGCGCACTGCACATCATGGGTTCGGCGCGGATGGGCGGCTCAGCGGAAACCTCGGCCACCAACCCGGACGGCGCCACGTGGGAGGTGGCGAACATCGTCGTCGCCGACGCCTCCAGCTTCCCCACCGCGTCGGGCGTCAACCCCATGGTCTCGATCGAGGCGATCGCCTACATGAACGCGAAAAGGCTTGTCGCGCGGTTGAGCTGAATACCGGCCGGGGTCGGGTCAGAGCGCGCGAATGCCGTCGAGCACCGCGCGCAGGAGGCCGAGATCCGATTCGGACCCGGCCGTGGGCTCCGCCGACCGGTAGATCAGCCTGCCGTCGTCGAGCAGGTCGCCGATGAGGACCTTCGTCATCGTCAGCGGCAGGTTCAATCGCGCGGACACCTCCGCTACCGACTGCGGGGTGCGGCAAAGCTGCACGATGGCGGCGTATTCCGGTTCGGTGCGCCGCAGTGCGGTGCCCGGCGCGCCATCGACCACCAGGGTGACCAAGTTCAGTTCCGGGCGCACGGCACGACCCCGGCCGCGGGTGATGGCGAAGAGCCGGACCATCGGACCGGCGTCTTCCTCGTACCAGGGATCGTGCTGATAACTCATGGCTGTGTCGAAGCGGGTGGGTGCGGGCGCGTGTCGACCGACAGATGTGTTCCGACTCGCTGCACCGTCTGATTCATTTCGTAGGCCACCATACCCATATCGGCGGTCTCGGACGCCAGCAGTGCCAGGCAGGCGTTGGTTCCGGCCGTGGTGACGAACAGCACGGCGTGGTCGAGTTCCACCACGGTCTGGCAGACGCCGCCTGCGTCGAAATGGTGGCCGACGCTGCGGGATAGGCTGTGCATCGCCGATGCCATCGCGCAGAACCGCTCGGCGTCGGCCTTGTCCAGTTGGGCCGAATGGCCGATCAGCAGCCCGTCGGAAGACAGCAGCACCGCGGATTTCGCTCCGACCAATCCGGTGACCAGCTCGTCGAGCAGCCAACCGAGGCCGGTTCCCTGGGAAGTAGTCATCGTCGCCTTCTGCAGAGGGGGGATTGCGGACTAATCGAAGTCGGGACGCTTCCGGCGTCCCTGGCGGGTGCCGTTCTCGATGGCACTCATCAGATTGCGTGCTTCATCGGCGGTCCGCTGTCGTATCGGGGCGGCGGGCGCCGTCTGCTCCTGCTGCTGGGGAGATTGACGGCGGCGGCGTGGGAGCGGCGGCCTGGCGTCCGCGGCCGGACCGGGATCTGGTGTGGCCGCGGTGTCGAAGCCACGGTCGTCGCTGTGCGGGGTCGGTGCCGGGGCCTGTTGCTCGGAGGCCGGGGTGAACCATGCCGATCGGCCCGGTACCGGCGCCGGTCGAGGCGGGAGGTCGTCCGGCGCCTGCGGCCGCACGGGCTCGATGGGGTCAGCGTCGCTCTGCTCGCGCGGCGAGGTCTCCGACCGCAGGAGTGCGCTCGGAATGAGCACCACCGCCCGCACGCCGCCGTAGGCCGACTCACCCAGACGTACCGAAACACCGTGCCGGTGAGCCAGTTTCGCGACGACGAACAATCCGAGCCTGGTGTCGCTTGACAAAGTCACCACACTGAAATCCGGTGGGTTGGACAGCAGTTCGTTGCGCGCGGCGAAGTCGGCCTCCGACATGCCCAAGCCCTGGTCGATGATCTCGACCGCGACGCCGCGCCCGACCACGACGCCGGACACCTCGACCCGCGCCTGCGGGGGTGAGAAGGCTGTCGCGTTGTCCATCAGCTCGGCCATCAGGTGGATCAGGTCGGCGACGGCGTTGCTCGACACCTGGAGTTCCGGCAGCCTGCCGGTCTGGATCCTGGCGTAGTCGAGACTTTCGGCGACGGCGGCGCGGACCAGATCGATCAGTGGAACCGGCTTGCGCCAGCGTCTACCCGGCTTCTCGCCGCCGAGGATGATGAGGTTCTCGGCGTTGCGGCGGGCCCGCGTCGCCAGGTGGTCGAGCTGGAACAGCAGCTCGAGCTGGTCGGCGTTCTCCTCCTTGCGTTCGGCTTGGTCGAGCAGCGCCAACTGGCGGTGCACCACGACCTGGCTGCGATGGGCGATGTTGAGGAATACCGCGTTGACGCCCGTTCGCGTCTTCGCCTCGGCGACCGCGGCGGATACGGCCGCGACATGGGCGCGGTTGAAGGCGTCGGCCACCTGGCCCAATTCGTCGGAACCGAAATCCAGTCGGGCCAACCCGGCCTCGGAGTCGATGCTTTCGCCTCGGCCGAGCCTGCCCATGAGATCGGGCAGCTGCTGGTCCGCCAGTTCCAGTGTGTCGCGCCGCAATCGCCGCATTCGCCCGATGAAGCGATTGGCCATGATCAACGCCGCGAGGAAGGCGATGGTCGCGACCAACAGCACCCCCGCGCCACCGAGCATGGAATGCCGCGCGGTTTCATCGCCTCGCTCCCGCGCGATCTGGTGCGCGTCGCGGCTCTGGTCGTCCCAGAGCTTCAGCAGGGCCGCCGAGACCTGGCCGGAGGCTTCTTGCCAGGCCGCGACACCCATGGGCAACGACGACGTGGTCCTGGAGGCCGAGCGGCCGCTCTGGGTCCTGCCGGTACCGGTGGACTCGTCGGAGTCGGAGCCCGCCTCCACCGGACCGCGCACCAGCACCGCGTCCTGCATCGCGACGAGCTTCTGATAGGCCGGTCCGGCAGTGATCTCCTGGAGCTGGGCGAGTCGCTTGTTCTTCAACACGCGGCCGGAGTAGGCGACCTCACTGCGGAATTCGCCTACCAACCGGCTGAATTCGGTCAATTGCGCGGGAGTGTTCTCGCCGACGGTCAGCGCCACCGCGCCCAGGGTGTCCGCCATCGACAGGGCTTCGGCCGCGCGTAGGGGCTCGACGCCGTAGTTCAGTTCCATGGCGATGTCGGCTTCCGGCGCCACCCGGGCGGCGAGGGTCGACGCGGCGATGATCGTGCCGATGACCCCGCTGAAGACTTCGAAAACCTCGTGCGGCGCGGCCTGCCGGGTGTCGACCCCGCCGCGCAGCGTCGGAACCATCGCGAACAGCTTGTTGTAGCCCTCGATATCGGAGGCGGACCCGCCGGGATTCAGTTTGCGGGCGGCATCGCCTTTCGCCATCACCCCCGCCAGCGCCGCGTCCGAACGCTGGCGTGCGGCGGCGAGCCCGCGGGCGACTTCGGTGTCACCGGCCAGAGACAACAGCGACAGGCGACGCTCCTCCTGGAACGCCTGGACCATGAGGACGGCCGGTGCCGTCGTGCTGCTGGCCAGCTCCGCCCATTCCTTGGCCGCCTGGGCGGATCGCACCAGATAGCCGGCCGCGCCCACACCGATGATGAGTAGCGTGACGCTCGATATGAGCACGATCGCCAGCAGGCGTACCCGGACACTCACTCGACCACGGACATCACGCCGGCTCGACCGAACCACTCCCATAGCGGATTCGCGCAGCTCTGACCACTTGCTCACGGCTGGAAAATGCCTACCCTCTGACACGGCCCCGCCCGACCCGGGCGGCACCTCACCTGTACCCGTTCCGAAGAATAACGAAAGTGTAGCGGTTCGATCGCGAATCCCACGGATTCGCTTGGGCCAGCAAGTGAATCGAAATTATTCCGAAATTCGAGCACGCGAGCTCGGGTGCGACGGGCTCCGCGCGTGATCGTCGACCGTAAACGCGCGCGGATGGATTGCTACTCAGCGGTATAGCGTAGCCGATCCGCAGCTGCGAGAACCAGAGCGAACATCTATCTCTAACTTACCGATGGTTCTGGTCGTATATGGACAGCTCGTTCGATTCCTCAGCTGTCCGTCTGTGCGATATGGGTGATCGGTTCCGTGTCATCGAACCAGACACCGAGAAGGGCAGCCCAATGTCCACGGAACCGGGTGATGATATAGCGCCGACTTCGATATCCGATTCCCGCTGCTGGCAATAAATCCGTCGCTCGATCGCCACACCGACACTCGCCGCTGCGACCCGCGCTGTTCGTGCAAGCGCTGCGAAGTCCCGGAGCGCCGCAGAGTGCCCGGCGAACGATTCCCGCGGTGGCGCGGCTCTCGTTACCGGACCGTCGGCGCCGCGCCGGGAGTTCGTGTCATCGCGGTGACCAGGCGGCCCGCAGTTCGAGCGCGGCGATGACGCGATGAAGCGTTTCGACGGGGTCGGGGCCGCATTCGAGATGCAGGCCGCCGGGAACGGTGCCGGTCGTTCGGCACGTGTCGAAGAACGCGCGAATCACGTCGGCGACATCGTCGGCACCGAAGTCGCCGCCGTGCGGCATGCGCGTGGACGGCATCGGATCGCACACCCAGCAGATCGGTGTGTCACACGCGGCGGCCGCGGCGAACAAGGACGGAAGCGTATCGAGGGTACGGGCGACGCCGAATCGGGGGACCAGTGTGAGCCGCCCCGGCTCTTTCCGCGGATTCAATGTGCGACAGAGGAACTCGATGTCGTCCGGGGTAGTGGCGGAGCCGAGTGCCACCGCGACAGGGTTACCGGCATGGATGGCGACCCGCATTCGGTCGTGGGCGAGAGCCCCCGCCCGATCGCCGAGCCACAAAAGGTGTGCCGAGCGATCCCACCATCGTTCGTCGGGTCCCTGGCCGGGCGGGACGACCGGTTCGCGGGAGATGCGCAGCAGCGGTAGCCAATTGTGCAGTTCACTGGCGCCCGGCGGTGCGATCGCGGCGACGGGCAACAGCCCGCTCACCGCGCGGAGCAGGTCGCGTCGCACCGGATCGTGCGACCGGTCGGCGGCGCGGCGCAAAATGTTCACGCACAGCGTGATCGGCAAGCGGTCGGCGGGCCACTCGTCGAGCGCCGCGACAGCGCGGAGGTCGCCGTGGTGTCGTCCGGGCGCTCGTTCGATGGTGACCGTCGCTGCTCCCAGCCCATGCGTCATGACCGCGGCCGCCGCGTACGTCAGTGCCCTGCGCGCGGCAACCGTTCTGGTGTCGGCTCCAGCAGAGGCGTCGTCGCGGCCACCGAGGTGCAGGACGAAACCATCTCCCCGTGCTGCCTTCGCCAAATCCGCTGTGAGGACCTCACATTCGTGGGGTTGTATGGGCCCGGGCCGCGAATGCCGCAAGCGGACGGGTGGCGCTGCGGAGTCCGCACCCCGCTGTACGCTGCCCAGGAATTCGTGCGCCTCGAACAGTCGGCTCGCCACCAGGAACGACCCCGGCCGCGCGGGTTCCGGTTCGTCGGCCCAAGGCGGATCGGCACCGGCCGTGGCGGCGTGGTCGGGTGGGATGACGTCCGGGTTGAACGACTCCCGGATGTAGCAGAGCGGCCGATCCCCGAGTGTCATGACGTATGCCCGTGCCGCGCAGAGGCGACCGTCCGGCCACCGCACCACGCCGGTCCGCAGGAGATGCCGCCGCTGGGATACGCCACGGGAGATGAGTCCGGTCCCGATCGGCACCCGCACATCGTCCATACCGGAAGCGGCCGCGCCCGCGCGCACCGCGACGACGTAATTGATGGATGCGGTGACCAAGTCGGCGTTGACCAGGCAGGAGCGGCGGACGATGACGCGATCGGAACCGGATACCCCCAGAGCGTCGGTGACCGTGGTCGGCAGCCGACCGGCCGCGATGTCGTCCTGACGCAATACCCGCACCTGCAGGTCGGTGCGAAGAATCGCCGCCAGCGCGGGGGTGGTGAATCCGTCACTCGCCAGCAGCATCCTGGTCAGCGGGTGGTCGAATCGCCCGATCTCGTCGGGGGTGCGCAATCCCGAACCACCGGGCGGGCGATCACCCGGTGGTTCGGGGCCGGTGTGCGTGATCGTCACGACCGGCTCCGTGCCGTGCCTGTCACGAGAAATCCGTGCCGGTACCGGCGCTAAAGGGTGGTGGCAGCCGTCGGTGGAAGAACGGGACGAGCCACGGCGGCGATCTCCGCTTCGGTCCGCGGCCGATCGGTGAGGCCGAGCACCGGCTCGGTCGTGATGCGCAACTGGCCGGTCGTCGTGTCCGCCAACGGATCGCGCCAGTGATCCCACACGACGGACATGTCGAGGTGGCCCATGTACTCGAGGTTCGCCGACTCCGCGTGCAGACCTTCGGCCGCGGAGATGATGGTCGCGGTCGCGGCGCGCTGTTGCACACCCGAGGACTCGTCCATGTCGGTCAGGCCGGCCATGATCTCGGTGAACTGAGCCTGCTTCGTGTCGCCGCTGTGCCCGGTGGTCAAGGTGCCCGCGTGCGCGAAATACTCCTCCGAGCCCACATACTGCTCGTACATCCGCGACACCAGGACGAGGAATCGCGTGTAGGCCCGGCGATAGGCGTCCTCGTAGAAGGCCAGCGCGGCGGACTCGCTCAGTTCGCCGCGCAGGATCGTCGCGATCGCCGCCGCGGCGACCAGGCCGGAGTACGTCGCGAGATGCACGCCGCTGGACAACAGCGGATCGAGGAAGCAGGCCGCGTCGCCGACGACCACCCAGCCCGGACCGCTGAACCGGTCGGAGGTGTAGGAGTAGTCCTGCTCCGCCTTGACCTCCGCGACCTGCCGCGCACCGACGAGCAACTTGCTCATCGCCGCGCTGTCGGCGATGGTCTGTGCGTAGTACGCCTCTCGGCCGAGTTCGCGGAGTTTGGGAGCGGCTTTGCGCGCCGAGACGACATAGCCGACGCTGTGGCGGCCGTTCGAGAGCGGAATGTTCCAGAACCAGCCGCCCTCCGGCGTGGAGACGACGTTGATCGCGCCCTCCGGGCTGTCCGGATGTAGGTGTGCGCCTTCCCAATACGACCACACGGCGACGTTGCGGAAGGCGGGATGCTGCTGACGATCGACGACCTGGTGTTTGGCCAGTACGCCCGCGCGGCCGGAGGCGTCGACGAGGAAGTCGATCTCGGTGGTGTGCACTTCGTCGTCACCGTCGACGGTCCATTCCACGGCCGTCGGCCGGTCGCCCTCGAACAGGACGTTGGTGACCGTGGCCTGCTCGATCACCCGCGCACCCTGCTCGGCGGCGTTGCGCAGCAGCAGTTCGTCGAAGACGTCGCGCTGGACCTGCCAGGACCAGGCCTCGGCGTCCACGAGCTTGGACCAGTCCAGCAACCAGTTGTCGTCCTGCCACTGGAAGTGGCCACCTCGTTTGATCTGGAAGCCGTGGGCGGCCACCGAGTCGTAGGCGCCGGAGACGCGCAAGGTCGACAGGACCGAAGCCAACAGGCTCTCGCCGATGTGGTAGCGCGGGAACTTATCTCGTTCCAGGAGGGTCACCCGGACCCCCGATTTCGCGAGCAGGGCTGCGGTGGTGGACCCGGCTGGGCCGCCACCGATGACCAGAACATGCGGATTGTCCATAGCGAACTCCCTGGAACTGCCGACAACGGATCGTGCGCCCGCCTCAGTGGTGGAAGGACTCCGGGCGAGCCGCGGTCTTCGACGCGTCCGAATCAAGTTTTGCCACTGATTAGCTAAACTAACGGTGCACGGTTCGATTGTAGCAATTGATAGCCAAACCTCAATAGATACAAGCTATTTGGCAACCATCGGTCTATCCGCCTGCGGGTTACTGAAGGGTTGCCAAAATGCCCGCAGGAGACCTTGCCGCTGGACTGTCGTCACTGGGCATGAGCTGCGATGCCGAAGATGGTGGACATCGCATCGTCTGTGGAAACCGTTGCGGGAGGGAGTGTTTCGCCAGCGCTATGCGATCGCGGCGGGGAACGTGGAGGTCAGGGTAGGCGGCGATGACATAGGTCGTTCGGTCATCACCCCTCTTTCCCAACGGATCCAAGGATACGGCGGACCCTCGCGTTGCACGAATCGTTCACCAAGAGTTACCGCGTTGGTGACCAGGTCTCCGCTTCGGCCAACTCCCGGCGACGGTCCAGGCGAGCGGACGGCATTGTGGCGCGGCGGATTTGCCGACCCTTCTGACCTGCGCGGTAAAGAATTTCGCGGTGTCGGTGGTTGTGACACTCCGATGGGCGAACTCGGTGGCGTGCGCCGAGCCGTCATCGCGCGGGCGCGAACGGCGACACGACCGCCAAGTCATCCGGGAACGGGCGTTCGCGATCACAGAAGTCGGTGTGGCGTCGCGTGAAGGCGGCGAAGTGCCGGGAAATGGGCGAGAAGGGGCGAGTTCAGGCCGGGCCGCGTCCGGCGGCGACCCGGCCCGCGACGGGCCGTACGTCGCGGTGGGATATCAGCCACTCGCCGTCGTATTTCTCGTATCTGTCCTGCACCAGGCCGATGGTGGTCCAGTCCGCGGGGCGGTTGGTGTCGGCGAATTCCCTGGTGGTGAACCAATGCCATACCGTGGCGTAGGCGGTGAGCAGCGGGCCGTCCTCGGTCCACTCGATGGTGGCCTGCCCGGCGACATGCGCCACCATGGCGCGCTGGGATTTCGGCGCGCGGCTCATGTACGCGGTGAACTCGTCGCGTCCGTGGAAGCGCACCACCGGGCCGGGCATGATCCGGTACTCGATCAGCGCGTCCGGTGTGAAACATTCGACGAAACGTTCGCTCTCCCCGGTGTCCGCGAGTCGGAAGAAGTGATAAAACGTGCGGTAGATCGCCCGCTCGGCTTCGATGGTCGCGAGCAGATCTTCGGGTGCGCCGGTCACGTCGGTCCTTTCCCCGGCGACAAGGTATCGCACGGTGAGTCGTTCGGTGTCGAATTCGGCGGCAGCAGGACTTCGCGGGTGCGCTGCGGCTCTCACCGGGGTGTGGCGGCTGCGGTGCGCTCCTGCGCGTCGACGGTGGAGGCGAATGCCGTGTCGAAGCGGAAGGGCCACGGGCTCACGAGTTTTCCGGCGCTTCGTAGGCGCGCAAGAAGGTGTCGACCCCCGTCGTGGCGACCGCGCGCATCTCGGTGGTGGAGACCTTGCGCGTGCCCAGCCGTGAGCGGCCCTCCATCGGGCCGGTGATCAGCGCGAGGAACTGTTCCGCGGCGGTGGCCGGGTCGCACGCGCGCAAGCGGCCGGACAGCGACAGGCGCGCCAGCCGATCGGCCAGCGCATCGGCCAGTTGGTCGGACGTGCGGCTCACCACGATGTCGATCAGGTCGGGGAACTGGGCGACCTGCCCGTAGGTCAGCCACCGCAGCGACCGGGATCGCTCGGAGCAGCAGACCCGGATCAGCCGGTACGCCAGGTCCTCCAGCGTGGCGCGCAAGTCGGGGCCGGGGTTGCGCAACCGTTCCACCACCGCCAGGTTCTCGGCCAGCACCGCGTCGCCCGCGGCCGCCAGCGTGTGCCGGAACAGGGTTTCCTTGTCGTTGAGGTGGTTGTAGATGGTCGGCTTGGCGACGCCTGCCGCCTCGGCGATCTCCTGCACACACGCCTGCGCGTAACCGCGGCGTGCGAAGACCGCGAACGCGGCGTCCAGGATCGCCTGCCGTTTGTCGATCCGCCCGCGCGAAGCCGCCTGTCCGGCTTGCGATGTCACTGCTGCCACTCCCGCAGTCTAGTACGCTGACGAATATTAGATTGAACCGGCTGGTACAAAGCTTCGCTTGTTTCGGCTCGAGCCCGTGACCATGAGGCCCGGCGCACGGCGGCACCGATGAGTTTCCGGCGGTCACGGCGTCGTTGGTGATGGAGTATCCGTGACCTGATCAAGGAGAATCATGACCGACGACCTGGCTGCCGCCTCCACGGCCGATCCCGAATTGCTCGATGTCCCGGAGGTCACCACGGCGGTTATCCGTGACCGTGTCCCACCCGCGGGCTTGCGAGACTTCTTCGACCGGTCGTTCCGGATCCTGCCGGAGGTCGTCGCCGGACAAGGCGCGACGATCGAGGGGCCGGCATTCTGCGTGTATCGGGCGGAGTCCGATGCCGCGCTGGACCTGGAGGTGGGGTTCGCGGTCGACCGGGACCTGCGCCCGGAGCGCGACGTCAGGGCCGGTTGCCTGCCCGCGGGCCGCGTGGCGAGGATCGTGCACGCCGGTGGATTCGACGGCTTGGCTGCCGCCTGGGAACACCTGCGGGCCTGGATCGATGAGCAGGGACTGGCCGCGGAGCCGCTGCGGTGGGAGGTCTACCTGACCAAGCCCGCTCCGGACATGGACCCCACGGATCTGCGCACCGAGCTGAACTGGCCGGTTGCGCAGCGATGATCGAACCCGCGCCCGCCCGACGGCGCAGCCGACGAACTGTTGGCGGCAGCTTCGGCGGGACGGCGTCGAATCGAAGACCTCGCTTCGAACGCGTGACCAGCGGCGTCCCGGAATCTCACGACGCTGATCCTCGCGTCGGCCCGGCTTCGCGGGTTCACGTATCGGGGTCTTCGTCTCGGTCGGTGTGGGGCCCTGGGCCCGCCAGATTGCCGGCATTCTCGGAGTGGCCTTCGAGAATGCCCTTTTCCCGCGCGTTCGAGGTTTCGTGCGAGTCGTCCTTGTCGGTGGTGTCGTAGGGCTGATTCATGACTGCTTCTCCTCGGGAAAAGTCGACGTGGGTGTCCGGTCCGGGTGGAGCTATCGCGAATCGGCCTACCCCTGGAGCCACGGGACAAACCGAGGGGAGCGCCCGGTCCAGCCATATTGGACGCGGTGCTCGACGGGTTCAATCGCGCTGTAAGTCAATTGAATGCGTGATGCACGGCTCTCGCGGGCGGTGACGGGCTACAGGCCGAGCAGGGTTTCCGCGACCTTTCCCATGGCGTCGCGATACTCCGCACGGCTGGATTCGTCGGCGGTCCGACGCGCGAGGATGCCCGCGGTGAGGGTGTAGCCGATCGTTTCCGCGATCACCCGCGGCGTCGCCACCGGGGTGATGCGGCCCGCGTCGAGTTGACGCTGGAGATACCGGGTGAAGCGGCGGATCGGCCGTTCGGTGATCTCCTCGGACAGCGCCGCCACTTTGGGGTCCACGGATCCGCGCTCATCGATCAGGCGCAGCAGAGGTCCCGCCGCGGCGACCGCCGTGGCGAAGGATTCGATGGTGGCGCGCAACATCTTTCGCGGATCGTCATCCTCGATGCCCGGCTCCTGCGCAGCGAGGAAGTCGTCGCGCACCCGCTCGGCCAGCGCGAGAAAGATCTCCTCCTTGGAGGCGAAGTACACGTACATCGTCGCGCGGGAGACGCCGGCCTCGGCGGTGATGGCGGCGACGGTGGTGTTGTCGTAGCCGCGCTCCGCGAACACGCGGGTCGCGGCGTCGAGCAGATCGCGGTGCCGGGAGGTGTGCGAGCGCTCCCGCGCGGCGCGCACCGACCAGGTGGACTGGGTCACGCCGATATGGTGACTCATATTGACGTTGACGTCAATGTCAACCAGACTGGGCGGCATGCAGGTCGTCGTGGCGAACAGGGGAGAAGTAGCGGTGCGCGTGTTGCGTACCGCCCGGGAACGGGGTTGGCGAACCCTCGCGGTGCATACCGCCGAGGAACGAGACGCGCTGCACGTCCGGCTGGCCGACGATGCCGTGCCATTGCCCGGCGTGGGAGCCTCCGCCTACCTCGATGTCGCGGCCGTCGTCACGGCGGCGAGGAAGGCGGGCCCCGGCGCGTTGGTGCACCCAGGCTGCGGATTCCTCAGCGAGAGCGCCGAATTCGCGAAGGCGTGCGCGGCGGCCGAACTCGTGTTCGCCGGTCCGTCGCCCGAAGCGCTCGAAATCTTCGGCGACAAGACCGCGGCACGCGCGGCGGCCGAGCGCGCGGGTGTCCCGGTTATCCCGGCGAGCCGCCGCGGCGCGGACATCGCCGAGGTACGGGCACTGCTCACCGCGCATCCCGACGGGGTGATGGTGAAGGCCGCGGCGGGCGGTGGCGGGCGCGGTATGCGTGCGGTGCGCGACGCGGCCCGCCTCCCGGAGGTGTTCGAACGCTGCCGCGCGGAGGCGCTGGCCGGATTCGGTGACGACGCGGTCTACGCGGAGGCGCTGATCACCGACGCTCGGCACATCGAGGTTCAGATCGTCACCGACGGAGCCGTGGCCGCGGCGGTCGGCGACCGCGATTGCAGCGTGCAGCGCAGGCAGCAGAAACTGCTCGAGGTCGCGCCCGCCCCCGAATTGCCGGCCGGGTTGCGCGAGCGGTTGCATCGCTGGGCGGTCCGGCTCGCCGAATCCGTCGGCTGCCGCGGTGTCCTCACCGTCGAATTCCTGGCGCGCGGCGACGAGGCGTGGTTTCTCGAGGTCAACCCGCGGCTGCAGGTCGAGCACACCGTCACCGAAGCGGTTCTGGGAATCGATCTGGTGGCGGTGCAATGCGATCTCGCCCGCGGCGCCACGCTGGCCGATCTCGCGCTCCCCGATCCCGGTTCCGCGCGCGGTTACGCGGTGCAGGCGCGCCTGAACGCCGAAACCGTCACCGCGGGCGGCGACGTGCTGCCCGGCACCGGCACGCTGACCCGGTTCGCGCCACCGACCGGAGTCGGCGTACGGGTCGACACCGCCGCGTTCACCGGTATGCGGCAGGACGCGCGCTTCGACTCGTTACTGGCCAAGGTCATCGCCTGCGGACCGTCCTATCCGGCCGCGCTGCGCCGGTGCGCCGACGCGCTGGCCGAGACCGTCGTGACCGGGGTGGACACCAATATCGCCGTGCTGCGCGCGATCTTGACGGATCTGTCGGAGGGCCGCGTCGTGCCGACCACGTGGTTCGAGCGGAACGTCGACGAATTGGTCCGGCGGGCGGACGATTTAGCCGTCGTCGTGCCCGCTGCGCCCGACCGGGAAGAGAGCGCGGCCGCCGAAGTGACGCTGGACGGCGACGAGGAGGCGGTGCGGTCGCCCATGGGTGGCACGGTGGTCGCGCTCACCGAGCCCGGCGTCGTTGTCGCGGCGGGCGGCGAGGTCGCGGTGCTGGAAGCGATGAAGATGCAGCACGTGGTGCGCGCCGAGCAGGACATGCGCGTGGGCCGCCACGTGGCGGCGATCGGCGCGGTCGTCGATTCGCACGCGCCGCTGCTGACCTTCGTCCCCGCCGAGCACGAGGGCGCGGTCGTGGATCACACCGCGGTGGACCTGGATGCGGTGCGCGCCGACCTCGCCGAAGTCCACGCCCGCCGACGGGGAGTGCTCGACGAAGCCCGGCCGGAGGCGGTCGCCAAACGCCATCGGCTCGGGCGGCGCACCGCCAGAGAGAACATCACCGACCTCGTCGACGCGGACAGCTTCGTGGAGTACGGCGCGCTCGCGGTGGCCGCCCAGCGCCTGCGTCGCAGTCCGGAGGACCTGATCGCGAACACGCCCGCGGACGGCCTGATCGCGGGCGTGGCCACCGTCGGCGCCGAGCGATTCGGTCCCGGCCGCTCGCGCGCGGTGGTGCTGTCCTACGACTACACGGTGCTGGCGGGCACCCAAGGGATGCGCAACCACGTCAAGACCGACCGCATGCTGGAACTCGCACGCGAACAACGGCTTCCGGTGATCTTCTTCACCGAGGGCGGCGGCGGCAGACCGGGCGACACCGACTATCCCGGCATCTCCGGTCTGGACGTGACCACCTTCCGCGCGATGGGCGCACTCTCGGGCCGGGTTCCGCTGATCGGCATCGTGTCCGGACGCTGCTTCGCGGGCAACGCGGCGCTGCTCGGCATGTGCGATGTCGTGATCGCCACTCCCGACGCGAATATCGGCATGGGCGGCCCCGCCATGATCGAGGGCGGCGGCCTGGGCGTCTACGCCCCGGAGGACATCGGCCCCGTCGAGGTGCAGCGTCGCAACGGCGTCGTGCACATCGTGGCCGCGGACGAGGCGGAGGCGGTCGCCACCGCGCGGCGCTATCTCGCCTACTTCCAAGGCGACATCGAGGAATGGACCGCGCCGGACCCGCGGCTGGCGCGGCACGTGGTTCCGGAGAATCGCCTGCGTGCGTTCGATATTCGTGCCGCGATCGAGGCCGTCGCGGATGTCGGGTCGGTGCTGGAGCTGCGCCGCGACTGGGCGGCCGGGATCATTACCGCACTGATCCGGGTCGAGGGACGGCCGTTCGGTTTGATCGCCAACGACTGCCATCATCACGGCGGGGCGATCGATGCTCCGGCCGCCGACAAGCTCAGCATGTTCCTACGTCTGTGTGACGAGCACGGCTTGCCGATCGTCTCCTTCTGCGACACACCGGGCTTCATGGTGGGCCCCGACGCGGAGAAGGACGCCACGGTGACGAAGTTCAGCCGCCTGTTCATCGACTCCGCCGCGCTGTCGGTGCCGCTGGGCACCGTCATCGTGCGCAAGGGCTACGGTCTGGGCGCTCAGGCCATGGCGGCGGGCTCGTTCCGCGCTCCCCGGTTCGTCATCGCCTGGCCGACCGGCGAGATCGGCGGCATGGGCCTGGAGGGCGCGGTCCGCCTCGGGTTCGCGAAAGAGCTGGCCGCCATCGAGGATCCGGGCGAGCGGCAGCAGGCGTTCGACAACCTGGTCCAGCTCGCCTACGCCAACGGCAAGGCTCTCACCGCCGCCACCGTTCTGGAAGTCGACGACGTCATAGATCCGGCCGATACGCGCCGCTGGATCCGTACGCTGCGCTGACCGGTACGGCAGCCAGGGATCCGGCGCGACCCGCCACCCGCTCCGGGTTGAGATCATGATCCGCACGCGCGCCCTATCAGGCGCCGTGGCAGGACGGTCCGTCCTCACCACGGGATCGAGGACGGGCGAGCCGGGCAACGCCCGCGACACATCCACGGCAGAGAGACCTGCCACGAGTCGACCGTGACCACCGATCCAGCGACCGGCACGGCGCGGATGCGCGTGGCACTCGGCGGTGACGACGCGACGACCACGCGGATCGCCGACCGGCTCGCCGGACTCGTCGACGTGCACGTGACCGTGCGCTGAACCGCCGCACCCGGTGACCGGGTGAGCCCGCGCGCGTCGCGGCGGAGCGAACGCTCAGCGCACGGTCGCGTGCGCGCCGTTCAGCGCGTCGACCAGGTTGCGGGCGCGCAGATCGAGCGCGCCTTCGACAATGTGGTTGGTGACGTAGGCGAAGGCGAGACGGCGTTCGGGATCGGCGAACGCGAGACTGCCGCCGCGGCCCGGATGGCCGAACGAGGCGGCTCCGCCCAGTGGCAGTTCCGCGGTGGGCAGCATGTACCCCGAGGCATAACGGCCGGGCAGCATCAGGACGTGATCGGTGCCCGCGACCTGTTCCCGGCTGGCAGCGGCGAGAGTGTCGGCGGTGAGCAGGCGCGTGCCCTCGACCTCGCCGACGAGCGCCGCGTACAGACGCGCCAGGCCGCGGGCGGTGCCGATGCCGTTGCTCGCGGGCAGTTCCGCGGCTTGGACGGCCGGTGAATTGAAGTCGATGTCCGCCGGGTCGGTGATCTGGAAGGCCCGATTGACCAGGGCCTGCGGATCACGCATCGCCGCGAGCAGCGGACGCAGCGACTCGGGAACGGCGTCCTCGGGCACCGCGGTCAAGTCGGGCGCGGGCGCGAATACCAAGCGGCTGACCCGGGCCTGCTCGGACGGTGGCAGGCCGATGAAGAAGTCGATATCGAGCGGACCCGCGATCTCCTCGGCGAGAAACCGGCCGGGCGTGCGACCGGACACGCGGCGGATCACTTCGCCGACCAGCCAGCCGTAGGTGCGCCCGTGATACCCGAACGCGGTGCCGGGGGGCCAATTCGGCGCTTGCGCGGCCAGTGCGTCCACCATCGGCGTCCAGGCCAGTGCGTCACCCAGTTCGACCGGCTTGTCCAGCGCCGCGAGGCCCGCTTGGTGCGTCAGCAGCCAGCGCACCGGGATGTCGGCCTTACCCGCCGCCGCGAATTCCGGCCAGTAGCGCGCCACCGGAGCGTCGAGATCGAGTTCGCCCCGTTGCGCGAGCAGGTGCGCGATGGTGGCGACGACGCCTTTCGTCGCCGAATAGACCAGCTGCAAGGTGTCGCGCTGCCACGGTCGCCCGGTATCGGGATCGGCCGTTCCGCCCCACAGATCGACCACCGGCCGCCCGTCCAGGTACACGCAGACCGCGGCGCCGACGTCGCCCTGCTCGGTGAAATTGGCCGCGAACGCCTCCCGCACGGCCTCGTAGCCGGCGGCGGCCGTTCCCTTGATGATCATGCGGGACAGCATGTCATGACGCGGCCGAGCAGAGCATCCGGCCTGGTGACCACCATCGAGAAGTTTTTTCCACCGCGATGTCCGAGAATGGTCAGCGGCTCCGACGTTCCAGACGAGCGGCGCCACCGGGGCGCCGACGACCCAGAGGAATCGCCATGAAATACATGATCCTGAGCTACGCCTCGCAGCGGGACTATGACGGCATGGTCGGCAAGGACACGGGCAAGCCGGCGTGGACGGCCGAGGAATTCGCGGCACTGACCCAGTTCATGACCGAACTCAACAAGAAGCTCGAGGAATCGGGCGAACTCGTGGAGACCCGGGGACTTGCGGAGCCGGTACACACCAGGCGGCTGGGCATCAAGGACGGAAAGCCGTTCGTCACCGACGGCCCCTACGCCGAGACCCAGGAAGTGCTCGCGGGATTCTGGATCGTGGAATGCGAGAGCTTCGACCGCGCCACCGAGATCGCGGCCGAACTCAACAAGTGCCCAGCTCCCGCGCACGTGCTCCAATCGGTCTACGCCGATGTGCGCCCGATCGCCGAAGCCGCTCCCGAATTCGGCTGACCGTGCCCGATCCGGTGGCGACGGACCTGCTGCGCCCGTTGGCGCCGCAGGTCCTCGCCGCGCTCGTGCGCAAGTACGGGCACTTCGACACCGCGGAGGACGCGGTGCAGGAGGCGTTGCTCGCCGCGGCGACGCAGTGGCCCGCCGACGGTGTCCCGGCCAAACCGCTGGCCTGGCTGATCACCGTCGCCTCGCGCAGGCTCACCGATCTGCTGCGGGCCGAGCAGGCCCGCAGGCAACGCGAACAGACCGTGGCTCGCTGGGCGCTGCCGGAGGACTGGCTGACGCCGCCCGCCGACCGGCAGCCCAGCGACGCCGACGACACCCTGATCCTGCTGTTCCTGTGCTGTCACCCCGCGCTGTCGCCGTCCTCGCAGGTCGCGCTCACGCTGCGCGCGGTCGGCGGCCTCACCACCGCGGAGATCGCCCGGTGCTTCCTGGTTCCGGAACCGACCATGGCGAAACGCGTCGGCCGGGCGAAGCGCACTATCGCACGCAGCGGCGTGCCGTTCGCGCCGCCGTCCGCGGCCGACCGGGCCGACCGGCTGGCCGCCGTGCTACACGTGCTGTATCTGATCTTCACCGAGGGCTACGCCGCCACTTCCGGCCCCCATCTGCACCGGGTCGAGCTGTCGGCCGAGGCGATCCGGCTCACCCGCCTCGTGCACCGCCTGCTGCCCGAGGACGACGAAGTGGCGGGACTGCTGGCGCTGATGCTGCTCACCGACGCCCGTCGTGCCGCACGCACCGGCCCCGGCGGCGAGCTGATCCCGATGGAGGAACAGGACCGCGGCCGATGGGACGCGGGCGCGATCGCCGAGGGAATCGCACTGGTCACCGCCGCACTGCCACGGGGCATTCCGGGGCCGTATCAGTTGCAAGCCGCGATCGCCGCACTGCACGACGAGGCGCCCAGTTACGCCGCGACGGACTGGCCGCAGATCGCCCTGCTCTACGAACGCCTGCTGGCGGCGTCCGACAATCCGATGGTCGCGCTGAACCACGCGGTCGCGGTGGCGATGGCGGTGGGACCCGCGGCGGGGCTGAAGCTGGCCGACGATCTCGGCGAGCGTCTCGCCGGCGACCACCGCTTGCCCGCCGTGCGCGGACACCTGCTGGAGATGCTCGGCGACATCGCCGGCGCCCGCGGGGCCTATCTGGCCGCCGCGGAGCGGACGACGAGCATTCCGCAGCAGCGCTACCTGCTGTCCCGCGCCGCCCGGCTGGAGTCGAGCGGCGACTGATCTCGATCGGCGGCCGAACTTGTCGTTGCGCACCGGAATACTCGTCGCCGACCGATCTTCGTGACGAACTGGAGGAGTGCATGGCGCGCGAACTCGACGACCTGCCCTACGCGCGGTATCTCACCGCCTTGGACGGGGACCTCGAAGCAGAGGGCGACTACGACTGCGTCCGGGTCGACGGCGGTGCGCTGGACGACGTCGATGTGTCGCACGCGCGCTTCAACGAGTCGGCGTTCAGCTCGAACACCTTCACCCGCGGCACGCTGCGCTACAGCCGGTTCACCGATGTGTGGCTGCGCCACGTCCGCTGGGTCGGCACCGAATTGGCCGACACGGCGTGGCTGGACAGCGAGGTGGTGGCGGGCGCGATGTCCGGTGTCGACTTCGCGGGCGCGAACCTGCGGCGGGTGCGATTCGAAGGTTGCAAGTTCGACTCGGTGAACTTTCGCCGGGCCCAATTGCGCGAGGTGACCTTCACCGACTGCGTGCTGCGCGATTGTGACTTCGCCGAGGCCGCGCTGACCGAGATCACGGTGCCCGGCTCGGCGCTCGTCCGGCTCTCGCTGCGCAACGCTCGCGTGGTGAAAGTGGACCTGCGCGGCGCGACGGCGCTCGATGTCGCCGACGGGCTCGACAGCCTGCGCGGGGCGACGATCAGCAGTCCACAGCTGATGGATCTCGCGCCCGCCTTCGCGCGTTCCATCGGTATCACCGTGCGGGATTGATGGCGCCGAACTCACGCGACACCGGACACGGCTACCGTTCCGGCGACGAAAACAGCTGACTGCCAGCGGCTGCCGTGACGACATTTCGGCGAACCGCCGATGCGCACGACACCCGATTGATACATTGCGCCGATACCGCGCAGTACCGCTTCATCGAGGACGCGAGTCATGGTCGATCCGGATCCCCTCCGCAGCACCGCAGGCGTGCGTGCGCTCGTACGCATCGCCGGAGAGCGGGGCATGGCGCCCGCCGAGTGCCTGGCCGGTACCACGCTGGCGCCCGCCGAACTGGGCGACCCCTCCGCCGAGATCACCGCGCAGGACGAACTGCTGGTGGTGCAGACGGTGCTCGGCCGGTTCGGCGACGAGCCGGGACTCGGTCTCGCGGCGGCGGTCCGGCACGATCTGCGGTCGCGCTGGCCGTGGGGTCTCGCGCTGCTGGGCAGCCGGACGCTGCGTGAGCTGATCGAGGTGGGGTCGCGCTACATCGGTCGCACAGTGCCGTTCGGGCGACTGGCCATCGAGGAAGCCGACGGCGAAGCGCGGCTGGTTTTCGACGACGCCGACATCCCACCCGAGATGCGGGCCTTCTTCGCCGAAGCGGCCCTGGCCGGATTGCCCGCCTTCGATCGTGAATTGTTCGCCGTGGGCGTCCCGGTGCGGCGGGTCGGTTTCCGGCACGCCGGTCCGCGCGACATCAAGCGGTACCGCGACGTCTTCGGTGTGGCGCCGGTTTTCGGTGCGCCGACGAGCGCGGTGGTCTTCGACCGCGGTGTGCTGGACCGGCCGCTGCCACCGGCGAACGCCGCCGCGCGGGACAACTGCGGACAACTGTGCCGCGACCTGCTGGACCGGCGCCGGTCACGCACCGGCGTCGCGGCGTCGGTGCGCGACCGCCTCGTTCGCACTCCGGGTGAGATCCCCGATCAGGCGACAGTCGCTCTCGGGCTGTTCATGAGCTCGCGCACCCTGTCGCGGCGGCTGAACGAGGAGGGCACCTCGTTCCGGGCGCTGCTGGACGAGGTACGCCAGACCATGTCGGAGGTGCTGCTCGCGCACACCGACATGACCACCGAACAGGTCGCCGCGCGACTGGGCTATGCGGAGGCGGCGTCCTTCATCCGGGCCTTCCGCCGTTGGCAGGGCTGCCCTCCGCAGACGTTTCGCACGCGGGGGCGGCGGTCGCATCGGTCGCCCGAGCTGGTCTGAGCGACGAGCGGCTGCCCTCGTGCGGATCATCCGGCGCGGGGTGCCATCTCTCGCGGGTGCGGGCAGACCGTCGGCTATCGTGCTGCCGGGCAGCGGGCAGGGAGATCCGGCACCGGGATCGAGACCCGGAACACTCCCGTACTATCGCGATCGGAGTCGGCCTGCCGGGGAGATGAAGGAGGAGGGTGTGGAAGTTCGCACCAGCAATACGCCACTGTGGTTACGGTTGGGCCAACGACTTCCGGAGCATGGCGCGCCCGCGGGCCACGGCACTGTCGGCCGGGGAGCCGTTCGATGAACGATGAAGGTGCCGACCTACGCTGCGCCGGATGCTCGGCTGTCGGACTCGACGGCCTGCGGTGCGGGTCCTGCGGTCGGGAACTCGGTTATCGATACATAGCGCTGCCCGGTCCCGACGCCACGTCGTGCGCCGATTGCGGAGGCGACCACTTCTACGCCGACGGGCGCTGTGCGCGGTGCGGCCGGTCGCGCCCGGTGCCGGATCGCTTCGACACCGATCTGGGCGCGGTGGCGGTGCTCACCGATCGCGGCATCGCCCACGCGCGCAACGAGGACGCCGTCGCGGCCGGGGTGCTGGAAGGCGTAGTGCCGGAAACGGACGCGTCGGTCGTGATCGCCGTCAGTGACGGCGTGTCGACTTCGTCCCGGCCGCAGGTGGCCTCCGGCGCGGCGGTCCGGGCCGGTGTCGGCGCGACCGCCGCCGCGCTCGCGGCCGGACAGCCCGCGACCGAGGCGATCATGGCCGGGTTGGCGGCCGCGGTGCAGGCGGTCCGCGACGTGGACGTTCCCGATGGTCCCGCGCCCTCGTGCACGTATGTGTCCGCCATCGTCGCCCACCACGGCTCGGAAACCGAGATCACCGTGGCGAACGTCGGTGACAGCCGCGCCTATTGGCTGCCGACCCAGCGCGACGAGCAGGCCCAGCGCTTGACCGTCGACGACTCGTGGGCACAGGCACTGGTCGACGCGGGTGCGATGGACGAGCGCGCGGCGATGGCCGATCCCCGGGCGCACACGCTGATCCGCTGGCTCGGCGCGGACAGCCCGCCGAAGCCGTGGGCGGACAATTGCGTTCGGACGGTGCGCGTCTCGGGGCCCGGTGTGCTGCTGCTGTGCTCCGACGGGCTGTGGAACTACTCGCCCGCGCCCGCCACGCTGTCCGACCAGGTGGCGGCGAAGGCGCCCGCGGAGGCGGCCCGCGCGCTCGCGGAGTTCGCATTGCGTTGCGGTGGCGGCGACAACATCACGGTCGCGCTCGCGCCGGTTCCGTGGGAGAGCCGTTCGCCTGTTCCATAGACAGTGATGTTCATGGTTGCGTATGGTCATCGACTATGACGAAGTTCGCCGGCAAAACCTGTCTGATCACCGGCGCGGCCAGCGGTCTCGGTCGCAGTACGGCGCTCGCGGCGGCAGCCGAAGGCGCTTCGCTCGTGCTGACCGATATCGCCGCTGACGGCCTGGCGCGGACCGCGGCCGACGCGCGCGCCGCGGGCGCGACCGTTCACGTCGCCGAGGCGGCCGATGTCAGTGACTACGACCAGGTCGTGGCGCTGGCGGCCCAGGTGCACGACGTGGTCGGCAGCGTCGACATCGTCATGAACGTGGCCGGTATCGCCACGTGGGGGACCGTGGACCGGCTGACGCACGATCAGTGGCGGCGCACCGTCGACATCGACCTCATGGGCCCGATCCACGTGATCGAAGCGTTCGTCCCGCCGATGATCGCGGCCGGACGCGGCGGTCACGTGGTGAACGTATCCTCGGCGGCCGGTCTGTTCGGCTTGCCGTGGCACGCGCCGTACAGCGCCGGCAAGTTCGGCCTGCGCGGGGTGTCGGAGGTGCTGCGCTTCGACTTGGCACGCCACCGCATCGGCGTGAGCTTGGTGTGTCCGGGCGCCATGGCCACGCCGATGGTCGACAGCGTCGACATCGCGGGCGTCGATCGCACGGCCGAAGCGGTGCAGCGGGGCATGGCGCTGTTCATGCGGCACGCGGTCACCCCGGAGGCGGCGGCGCGCTCGATCGTGCGTGGTGTCGAGCGCAACCGCTACCTCGTGTTCACCTCGCCCGACATTCGCGTGGGCTTCTGGGCGCAGCGGTATTTCCCGCCCGCGTACAACGCCGCGATGCGCGGATTGAATTGGGCGATGAACCGCTATGTCGAGCAGAAGGCAGGCGCTCGGGCGAACTGAGCGTCGGCAGGGTCGCCGTAGCCGGTCGTGGCGGGGCGCGCCATGATCGTCGTCATGGCATCGGCTGTCTATCTGATCACCGGCATCCAGGCCGCGGGCAAATCCACCGTCGCCCAGGCGCTGGCCGAGCGGCTGCCGCGCTCGGCGCACGTGCGCGGGGACGCCTTCCGCCGGTTCGTGGTGAACGGGCGTGCCGAGATGACCGCGGACCCCTCGCCCGAGGCGCTGGCCCAGTTGCGGCTACGGCACAGCCTGGCCGCGGCGACGGCCGACGCCTATGCCGATGCCGGGTTCACGGCTGTGCTGCAGGATGTCTTCCTCGGTGAATTCCTGCCCTGGACGGCGGATCTGATCGTCACGCGACCGCTGTATGTCGTCGTGCTCGCGCCGCGCACCGAAGTGGTCCTGGCGCGCGAGGCCGGACGCGGAAAAGACGCCTACGACGAATTCACCGTCGCGGGGCTGGACAGGGTATTGCGCGAGACCACTCCCCGGATCGGGCTCTGGCTGGACACGTCGGATCTCACGGTCGAGCAGACGGTCGATCGAATCCTCGCCGATGCCAGGCCGCTGACGGACTGAGCAGCCCGTCGCCCGTTCACCGGGTGTCGCGCGGCTCGTGCAGGGGAGTGAGCGAGCTGGTGGCCGGGCCCTCGAGCAGCGTGCCGTCCGCGGCGAAACGCGAGCCGTGCAGCGGACAGTCCCAAGTGCGTTCGGCGTCGTTCCAGTTGACGATGCCGTAGAGATGCGGGCACACCGCCGAGACCCGGTTGGTGACGCCGTCCACCGTGCACACCGCCGTCGGGTGCAGGCCCTCGCGCAGGACCATGCCGCAGTCTTCGGCCGGAGCGTCGCCGTCGTGGTGGGTCGCGACCCGCAGCCAGCCCGCGGAGAGTTTCTGTGCCACGGCGCCGTTGATCTTCGTCGCCGCGGGCAGTGCCTTGAGCTCGTCCGGACGCCAGCTCGCGAGCGCGCCCGCCCATCGAGGTGCCGCCCCGGTGAACCGTCCGGCCAGCGCGATCGCCGCGGCGACCCCGTTGGTCAAACCCCACTTGGCGTAGCCGGTGGCCAGCTGAATGTCGTTCTGCCCCGGCAGCAACGGACCCACATAGGGAAGCTCTCCGATGGGGGAGTAGTCCTGAGCCGACCAGCGGTGCGTCAGCTCGGCGCCCGGGAACCAGGTGTGCGCCCAGTTCACCAGATCCTCCACTTTCTCCCGGGTCGATCCGCCGCGGCCGACGACATGACCGTTGCCGCCGACCAGCAGAAGCTCGCCGTCCGGTCCCTGCGCGCGGCGCAGGGAGCGAGTCGGGCTGCCCGCGCTGATGTACATATCGCGCGGAGCCGGTCGGTCCAGGCGGAAGGCCGTCAGATAGGAGCGTTGCGGAGTGAGGCGGGCGAAGAATCCGCCACGATCGAGGATGGGCGTCCCCGTGGCCAGCACCACCCGGCCCGCGCCGAGGTCGCCGTGTTCGGTGGAGACGACGAGATCACCGCCGCTACCGTGATGTACGCCGCGCACGAGGGTGGATTCGTAGATCGGCGCGCCGTGTGACTCCACGTCGGCCGCGAGCGCGGCCAACAGGGCCATCGGATCGAGTTGGGCCTGATCGGCCAAGCGCACCGCGCCGAGCGCGGGAAAGTCGACGTCCAGCTCGCGTAACAGCTCGGTGGGCAGGCCCGCCTTCTGCGTCGCGGCGTATTCCGCTCGCACGGCCGACATTTCGTCGTCGTTCTGCGCGTAGGTCAAGGCTGCTGCCCGCTCGACGGTCACGCCGTGTGCGGCACAGTACTCCAAGAGCCATTCCTGCCCTTCGCGATTGGCCGCCACATAGTCGCGCAGGACGTCGTCGGAATGGTGCCGGGCGATCTGCTGCGCACGCGTCCCCTGCAGCAGGCTGACCTTCCCCGTGGTAGCCCCGGTGGTGCCCGCACCGACGCGCCTTCCTTCGACCACGGCCACTTCCACGCCGTTCTCGACCAGCAGCAGGGCGGTCACCAGTCCGGTGAGCCCGCCGCCGATCACCACCGTGTCGAAGCGCGATCCCGGCGTCAACCGCAACCGCGCCGGAACCTGCGCGCCGTGCAACCATAGGGACGTCATATGCCCGAGATAGCCGGTCTCGACGGGGCGAAACGCCCGTGCGGATTCCTTCTCATACTCGCACGTGGCCGCTGAGCTGCCGATCGGCGGCGGCGAGCACCTCGGCGGCGCTGATCATCGCCAATCCGGGCGCGGGTGTGTCCGCCCGCGGGTCGCCGGGGTGCCCGGCCCACAGCGCGACATGCGCCGCCCGTTCGGGTGGCGGCCCCCAGACCGCGGGCGAGTCGGGACCGAAGATCAGCACCGACGGTGTGCCGAACGCCGTGGCCAGATGCCCGACGCCGGTGTCGCCGCTGAGCACGAGGGACGCGTCGGCCACCGTCGCGGCGAGTTGGCGCAGCGTGAGTTCGCCTGCCAGGACGTCGTTTTCGGGCAAGCCCGCCTGTGCCGCGACGCTGAGGGCGAGCGGACGGTCCGCGGCACTGCCGACGATACGTACCGGACATCCCCACTCGCGCAGGCCGGCGGCCACCGTCGCGAAACGGTCGGCGGGCCAGCGACGCGCCGGGGCGCCGCCCGGATAGACGATGATGGAGCGCCGCTCTCCGGTGCACTCCGGTGGTGGCGTGATGTCCAGTCGGGCCGAATCGGCCGGGATGCCCGCCCAATCCAGTAGCCGGCACCACCGCATGGTGTCGGGCACGCCTGGCTCGTACAGCGGACCCGGCGCCTGCGGAAAGTCCTTGTGGCGGTGGGTGATCATCCGTTCCGGATCGGTCGCGAGCAGCGCGCGTATGCTCTCGGCCCCGCAGTCGTGCAGATTGACCGCGAAGGTCGGCGCCGCGGCGTTCCAGCGCAATCCGGCGGCCATCGGCGTCGCGTGGAGTTCGTCGACGCACGCGACCAGTTCCACCACCGGGCGCAGCCATCCCGGCGCGGCCAGAACGAGCCGGTGTCGCGGGCGCGCGTCGTGCAACGCGCGCAGGGCGGGAACCACGGTCAGCAGCTCCCGCAACCCGTGCGCGCGCAACGCGAGCAAGACGCTCATTTCGGCACGAAGATGCCGGTGAGGTCGGCCTTGCGGATCGGGGTGTCCGGATTGGCCTGCGCCGCGCACATCAACTTGATCGCCGTGATCGCCGCGTCGACGGTTCTGGCGTCGGGCGTCTCGTGACCCTCGCGCTCCTCTTCGAGGAACTTCTCGGTGGTGACGCGCTGCTTATCGGGATCCTGGGCGACGTATTCGTTGCACGGTGTGTCACCGCCCTTGTTCACGATCTTCTCCGGCTCGTCGCCGCACCCCGCCGCGCACACCGCCAGCGCGGCAAGGACGGCGATGCCCATCCGGCGCGCGGCGCTCATCGGCCGAACCCCGCCAGCGCCGAGGCCAGGTCCGGTACGCCGAGCGCCTGCACCGCCTGTTCGCGCACGTCGGGGCAGGTCTGCGTAGTGACGGCGTCGACCGTGTCGCGGTGGGTGACGACGACGTCGTTGAGCCCGCCGTTACGGGCCGCCCAGTTGTGCACGGTGCCGTTGAACGTCACTTTGGCCACCGTGGCGCTCTGGCCACGCCAGGTGTCGATGTCCGCGCCCATCATGTCGCACAGCTGCTTCGCCGCTTCCGCCGTGATCTGGTCAGTGTTCGGCACCTGGGGGCTGCTCGGCCCCGGCATGGTGATCGAGACGGTCGCGGGCTGGGGCGTATCCGCGGCCGGATCGCCGCCGTCGACCGAACATGCCGTGAGCGCCGATCCCGCCGCCATAGCGCCGATGAGCAGGGCGAAGCGGCCCAAGGGCCGATTGGGCTGGTGTGTCATTCCTTCTCCTGGAGTTCGAAGCCGCATCCCCGCGGGCGGCACGCGATCGGGCGAGGATCAGTGACCGGCGGCGTCCCGCAGCCGCCTGCCTTCTCGCGCCTTGATCCGGCGGTGCTCGGCGACGATCACCAAGACGCCCGCGATGATGCAGACGCCGCTGACGACCCCCGCCACCACCGCCCACCCCGCGAATCCGTACCCGGCGGCGGTGAGCGTCAGGGCCATGGCCACGATGCCCACCGCGACCAGGATGATGCCCGGCCAGTTCCGGGCGTCCTCGATGGATTCTCCGGCGTGTGTCCGAATGGTGCGGGTGTCGTCCGGAAACGCGTGGGTCCGGGCCACGTGCTGCTCTCCGGCGCCGCCGGATCCCGCGGTCGGCTCGTTCGGTGCTGGCAGCATCGGATGTCCTTTCTGCTGAGCGGCAACGATTTCGGTGCGCGGGCCTCCCGAGGCCCGCGCCGTTGCGAGCGGGCCGTCCTGGGCGGCCATACCGGTCGGATGCCCGCGTTAAGGGATCCGAAACGGGGGTAGGACGTCAGCGAGCGACCCTGTTCCGGGCCGCTCGTACCCGCGAGAAGATTCAGGAGGATCCCGATGACAACAGCACGGGACATCATGACCCCGAACGTGGAGTGTGTCCGCTCCAGCGACACGGTGGTTGCGGCCGCGCAGCGCATGGCGGAGTTGAACGTCGGTGCCTTACCCATCTGCGGTGAGGACGACAAGCTGAAAGGAATGCTCACCGATCGCGACATCGTCGTAAAGGTGATCGCCCAGCGTAAGGACCCGCTCGGCGTCGACGCGGGCGAACTCGGGGGCGAGGAATTGGTCACCGTCGAAGCCGACGACGACGTACGCAAGGTGATGTCGGTGATGTCGCAGCATCAGGTGCGCCGCGTGCCGGTACTGGAGAAAGGCAAGCTGGTCGGAATCATCGCGCAGGCCGACGTGGCCACCACCGTCGAGAACACCCAGTCGGGCAGCACCGTGGAGGCGATCTCGACCGACTTCTGAGTCCGGCCCTACTCAGACCGCGGCCGGGTGCATGTCGTAGACCGCGTACGCCGCTCGGATCACCGGCTGGGCGACATTGCGCACCCGGATGCCGCCCGGAGTGGTGCCGCGCTCGGTGCCCGCGTGCGCATGACCGTGCAACGCCAGGTCGGCGCCGTGTTCATCGATCGCCTCGCCGAGCAGGTAGGAGCCGAGGAACGGATAGATCTCCCTCGGCTCGCCGTGCAGGGTGTCGCTGATCGGGGAGTAGTGCGTGAGCGCGACGGTGACGTCGGTGTGCAGATTCGCCAGCGCATCGCCGAGTGCGGCGGCCACGTCCACGGTGTGCCCGGCGAATTCGCGCATCAGTGGTTCACCGAAGACGCTTGCGCACTTGCCCGCGAAGCCGCCGCCGAAGCCTTTCGTGCCCGCGACCCCGAGCGTGCTCCCGTCGAGGTGCAACGTCACCGAAGTGCCTTCCAGCACCGTGATGCCGTGGTCGGCCAGCACGGCGCTGATCTCCTGATCGGCGTCGCTGTGATAGTCGTGGTTGCCCAGGACGGCGACGACGGGCACGCCCAGGTCGGCGAACTCCTCCGCGACCACCCGGCCTTCGTCGACGGCGCCGTGGCGCGTCAGGTCGCCCGCCAGCAGGAGCACATCCGCTCGCGCGGACAGTCCGTCCAGTGCCTCCCGCCATTGCCCGCGCGAATCCACGCCGAGATGTACGTCACCGACCGCGGCTATCCGCATGCCGCTCAACTCCTTTCGGATCCGTCCGGCTCCAGCGTCTCGGTTTCGACGGGCGCCGTGGGACGGGTGACATGGACGTCGTTGTGGATCCGAGCGTGCGGAAGCTGTTCGCGCACGACGGTTTCCATCTGCTGTTTGCAGTTCTCGCTGCTCACCTCGCCGCACAGCACCACGACGTCGCCGCGAATGGTCACCTGCACACCGAGTTCGGCGGTGCGGGGATCCTCGGCCAGCGCCCGGCGCAATCGTGCGACCAGGTATTGCGGCTGCTCCATCTACTCCACCTTTCCGGTGCGGGTGATGCCGAGATCGTCCAGCAGGCCCAGGAAGGCCCGCGCGTAGGGCGAGGCCTTGGTCTGCTCGCGCACCACCTCCCAGTCGACCTGTTCGCGCAGGTCGCGCGCGATATGCAGAATCGGGCTGAGATCAAGGCGGTGCGCGTCGAAGACGAGCATCTTGTCGATCATCAGGTCGGTACCGCTGATCACCGGGGCCTTGGCGGGCCCGATCCGCATCTCGGTGGCCCGGTCGAGCAGTTCGTCGGTCACCTCGCGATCGTTCGGGCGGTGAATGACGTCCACCAGGATGTCGTCGGCGTAGACCTTGCGTAGCCAGTTCTCCGGCGGGTCGCAAACCCGCAGCCCCGCACGGGCCAGCGTTTGGATCGCCCGCCCGCTGTCGGCCGGTTTGACGAAGATGTCCACGTCGTGCTGGGAGGTGGGGCCGCCACGGGCGTAGACCGCGCAGCCGCCCGCCACCGCGAATCGGATGTCTGTCGCCGCCAAGGCGTTCACCGTGCGGGTGAGCGCATGCAGCAGCTGATCGGTGGTAACGGCCATGCAGCGGTGGTACCCGGCGGACACCGGGTTAATCGACGTTTCACCGGGTATGCGTCCGGATATCCGGAGGGCCCGACGCGGCCCGGCACCGGGCTTTCGGACCACTTCGGACCAACCTCGCGAGCAGGGAAGGAGCGACACATGCCCAAGACGACAGCGCGCGGCGATGTGAAGAAGTCCGAGTTGCCGAGCACGCTGAAGCGGTCGGAGGAGAAGGCGCAGCGCACCTTCGCCGAGGCGCACGACGCCGCGCTGGAGCAGTACGACGGGAACGAACAGCGCGCCCACCGCGTCGCCTATGCCGCGCTGAAGCACAGCTACGAGAAAGTCGGCGACCACTGGGAGCCCAAGGCGCACCGCGGTCCCTCGGACGAACGCGCCAGGCAACACGGGCCGGACGCGCGAGGTGAGACGGCCGAAGGCGTCGATGCCAACGCGTCGAAACAACACCTGCTGGAGGTCGCCCGGCGACTCGAGGTCACCGGCCGCTCGCGGATGAGCAAGGACGAACTCGTCGAGGCGATCAAGAAACGCAACCGCCGGGAGGCCGCGCGTGCCCGAGGGTGAGGACGACGACTGGGCCCGCCGTGCGCGCGGCGAGACCGAGCTGGAACGACTGGACCGGAACTGGGCGAGCCTGATCCAAGAGTTGCGCGTCGTACAGACCGGTGTGCAATTCCTGTTCGGGGCGTTGCTGGTGCTGCCGTTCCAGGCATCGTTCGGCACGCTGGCGCCGGGCCTGCGAGCGCTGTACATCGCCACTTTGGCTGCTGTGCTGGGGGCGACGGTGTTCCTGATCGCGCCGGTGTCCTGGCATCGGATCCTGTTCCGCAGGCACCGGCTGGGCAATGTCGTCTGGGCGGCGCACCGGTGCGCGATGGCCGGCGTCGCACTGCTGGGTCTCGCGTTGATCGGCGCGGTGGTTCTCGTGGTCGACTATGTGACGGGGACGGCAGCGGCGATAGTGACCGGTATCGCCGCCGTCGCGTTGTTCGTGTCGACATGGCTCGTCGCCCCGTGGCGCTGGCGCAGCGCGTCCGAGGACGTCCGCGCCGAGCCCTACTGATTCACCGCGCCCAGGAGACGACCTCGCCCGCGTGAGCGGGGGCGCCGCGGTGGTAGGCGCTGAGCGTCTCGACCGCGACCCGATCCCAGGAATTGCGGCTCGCGGCCCGCTGATAGGCTGCCGCGCCCCAGGTTTCGCGCAACGTCGAGTCCGCCAGGAGCGGGCGCACCGCCCGCACGATGGCAGCGGGTTCGGGCGGAGCGACGAATCGTCCCGTGACGCCGTCGACCACGGTATCCAGCAGGCCGCCGACAGCCGTGGCGATCACCGGCTTCCCGCAGGCCATAGCCTCCAGCGCCACCCGGCCGAACGGCTCGTACCAGGGCGTGCAGAGCACGACGTCGGCGGAGCGGTACAGCCGGGGCAGGGTCGGCCGCGTGACCGGTCCGGTCAATCGAAGCCGTTCTCGCACACCATGATCCGATGCGATGCGGCGCAGCCTGCGGCCTTCGGCGTCGTCCTCGTCGTCGGCGGCGGGGCCGCCGACGATCACCAGCTCCGTGTCCGGCAGCTCCGCCAGCGCTCCGATAAGGGGGTCGAATCCGCTGCGGCGCACCAGCTCTCCGGCCGCGAGCAGCCGGTGCGTGGCGTGCCGATCGGCGGCCGCGCCCTCCGGGGTGAACCTCGTGAGGTCGACCCCGTGCGGCACGATCGAGGTACGGAAGCGCGGCACGCCCATCCTGGCCAGCTCTCCGACCTCGTCGGAGCAGGTCGCCACCACGTGCGCCGCCCGCGTCGCGATGAGCCGCTCGAACCGGATCCGCGAGCGTGGGCTCGGGTCGGCGAGACCTTCGCAGCGCCGCTGCACGGTGCCGAGCCCGTGGAAGGTCAGCACCACCGGGATGCCGTGGGCGCGGGAGGCCAGTTCGGCGGCGAGCCCGGACTTCCAATAGTGCGCGTGCACGATGTCGGGCCGATCGGCACCCCAGTGCCGTCGCAGAACGGTGCCGAAGTCACCGAGGTAGGGCAGCGTGCGGTCGCTCGGCAAGGGGTTGGGCGGTCCGGCCGCGACGTGCACCACGCGATAACCGCCGTCGGCGAGCAACTCGGGCGGGGCGTGCGGACTGATACGTCGGGTATAAACCGTCACGTCATGGCCCCGGCGGGCATAGGCGGCCGACAACTCCGCTACATAGGCGCCGCGGCCGCCCCCGTCGGCGGGGCTGCCTTCGGCGAGCGGGCTGGCATCTTCGGAAACCATGGCAATCTTCACCGGGTGCTCCGTTCTCGTCGCGGGCGGCATCCGGGCGCGCGGATACGCGCGGTTGCCCTACGACCGGCATCGCGTGACGTTCGGGAATATGTTCGGTATATGCCCGCGGCCGGCCCGATGAAACCCCACGTCAGCGGTCACATTCCCGGCCGAACGGTCGGTTTGTCCCGGCCGCGGGCCCTCCGGCGGCGGGTCACGTTCTCCTACCGAACGCTGTCGGGAAGGGGTCGGCCGTGCCACACTGTAGGGAGGTTGAGATCACAGCCGACCCCGGTTCGACGCATTCGGCGCAGCCGGTCGATGGGACGGCACGGCAACCGATTCGCGCGCTGCCCTCTCCGGCCGTCGCGGAGGACTGGATACCCCCTACACGGGAGGTTCGACTTGTCTGCCATTTCTCTGCTACGGGACCACGCCGAGGGCGTGCATCTCAATGGTTCGGGACCGGGACGTCGTCGGGACAACCGGTTGTGGGCACAGCGGGTGGACCGCCGTCGCGAATGCGTGGTGGTCCGGGTCGAAGGCGAGTTGGACGCCGCCGTGTCGGCCGAATTCTTCGAGACGGTCGAGCGTGCGTTGCAGTCACCGTGCGATGCCGTCGTGATCGATCTGCGAGCGGCGAGGTTCTTGAGTCTGCGCGCGGCCGTGCGGCTCGGCGCGCTGCGCAGAGAGGGGTTGGGTCGTCCGGACCTGCGCATCGTCGTGGGCGGACCGGGAGTCGAGCGGGCGCTCGAGGTGACCGGCGTGCGGTCGTTGTTCCCCCGCTACCAGTCCATGCGCACAGCTTTGGACGCCTGAGCCGAAGACTGTCGCCCGAGGCCGGTGCTCGCCGGTGTGACCGCTCCCGATCCGGTCACACCGGGCGCGTCGGCATCGGATACTTCAGCGGTGAGTGAAAGCAGGTCGGTCCAGCCCGAGAACGCCCTCGCGCTGGACCAGGTGATCGGTACCGGAAGGCCGCAAAGTGTCGGCAGTTTCCGTTTCTGGTTCGCCGACCAGCGTTGGGAATGGTCGGACGAGGTCGCGTCGATGCACGGTTACGCGGTGGGGACCGTGACGCCGACCACGGAGTTGTTGCTGAAGCACAAGCACCCGGACGATCGCGAAGCGGTGGCCAGCGCCTTGGCGCGGTCGATCGCCGACGCGGAACCGTTCTCCAGTCGCCATCGCATCATCGACACCGCCGGCGCGGTCCACCACGTGGTCCTGGTCGCCGACCGGATGATCGACGACTCGGGGCTGGTGGTGGGCACCTCCGGCTACTACATCGACGTCACCGACACCCTCGCGGAGCACCGGCAGGAGACGCTGGACGACGCCCTGCCCGAGTTGTACGCGGCCCGAGCGGTGATCGAGCAGGCGAAGGGCGCGCTCATGCTGATCTACGGCGTCGGCCCCGAGCAGGCGTTCCGTGTGCTGAGCTGGCGATCGCAGGAGACCAACGTCAAACTGCGCAAACTGGCCGCGCGGCTGGTCGCCGATCTGCCCGGTCTGGCCGGCGTCACCGTAGGGCTGCGCACCGAATTCGATCATCTGCTGCTCACCGCCCACGAGCGCATCGACGGCGACTGACCGGCGTTTCGATCCCATCCCGGCGGGTACGTCCCGGACGAGGAACGCGGCGATATTCCACTCCACAGTCCGTGGCGTCCGCGGTGTTCCGGTGGCTGAGAAGGAGAACTCGGCGGCGGTATGCAGGCCGCAGTGGAGTGGCTGTGAGGACAAGGTGGTGATGGGCAAATGGGGGAGTCGACTTCCCGATCCTCGACCGACACGACGACAGTCGGTGTACGGGTGCCCGCTCGGCTGGAACAGTTGACCATGCTCCGCGCGCTCGCCGAGACAGTCGCCCTCATCGCGGACTTCGCCTTGGACGAGGTGACCGATATCCGGCTCGCGCTCGACGAGGTGGCGACCTCGCTCATCATCGACGCCGCCGTTGGCTCGACGATCGACTGCGAGTTCACCTATGACGACGGCAAGATGTTCGTGCACGTCTCCTCGGTGGCGGTCACCGAGTCGGTGCTCGGGCACGCCGGGCTCGGCTGGCACATCGTACGCACGCTGACCGATTCGATCGCCGCCGCGCAGGGCTCCTACGACAGTGTGCTCGGCGGATACCCGACAGTGATCGACTTCAGCTGGGTGCGAGGTGCGCCGAATGGCGGGTGAGCCGAGGTCGCGCGGGGATACCTACGACAACATCGAGCCGCTGTTCGAGAAGATCGCCGCGCTGGATCCCGGCGATCCACGACGTGCGCCGATGCGTCGGGAGCTGATCGAACGATGCCTGCCGCTGGCCGAGCACATCGCCCGCAAGTTCGCCGGGCGCGGCGAGAACTTCGACGACCTGCTGCAAGTGGCCCGCCTGGGGTTGGTGCAGGCAGCGGACCGTTTCGACGTCACGCGCGGATCGTCGTTCCTGTCCTTCGCCGTGCCCACGATCATGGGCGAGGTCCGGCGGCACTTCCGGGACAACACCTGGGCGGTGCGGGTGCCCCGCCGGACCAAGGAGATCCAGCTGAGTATCGGTCCGACCGTCGAAACGCTGTCCCAGCGACTGGGCCGGATGCCACGCGCCAGGGAGATCGCGGCGGAGCTGGATGTCGAGCTCGTCGAGGTGACCCAAGCGCTGATCGCGGGCAACGCCTACCAGTCGTCGTCCATCGACGCGACCGCCGGTGAGGACGCCGAGAACACCGCGCAGCCGCTACTGGACAGCCTCGGCGCCGAAGAGTCCTCCTATCACCTGGTCGAGGACGTGATGGCGGTCCAACCGCTGCTCGGCGAACTTCCCGAGCGTGAGCGTCAGGTGCTGACCATGCGTTTCTTCGAGTCATTGACGCAGAATCAGATCGCCGAGCGGCTCGGAGTCTCCCAGATGCACGTTTCGCGCATTCTTTCCCGGACCTTGAACGCGCTGCGCGAGCAGGCGCTGCGGGACTGACGTCGGCCGTTACACCGGATTCGGCGGAGTCGGGTCCGGCGACGGTCCGGGTAGACCGGGGTCCGGCGAAGGGCGGCCGGGATCCGGCGCGGGGGGCGTCGGCGCCGGTCCTGGTACCGGCGGACGTGGCGCGGGGCCGGGCACCGGTGGCAGCGGATGCGGATCAGGTTCCGGCGGAACAGGATTGGGCTCCGGAATGGGGTCCGGCTCGGGAATCGGCGGTACGGGATCCGGTTCCGGGATGGGCGGTACGGGGTCCGGCTCGGGCGTGGGCGGGACCGGCTGTGTCGCGCTGTCGGTGGACATGCGAACTCCTCCTCGTTCGGGTGATCGGCGTGCGCTACGGCTGTGACCGCGCTTCGTCCGGCCGATCATCGGCCGGTTACCCACCGATCACGGCGCCAACCGGTTCGCTCGGCAGCCACGGTTCGGCCGACCAGTTTGCATAACAGGCCCAACGGGTAGTTAGACAGGAACCGGACAACAGATGCCGATGGCTCGAGGAGCTCGTCATGACCGACCAGCGCCGCCCAGGCACCCGGAATCCGCGGTTCGGACCGGGTGGGCCGGGGGCGTCGATCCAGTCCCGAGGGATCTCCGTCACCAGGAACCACGATGTCATCCGCCGCTGGGCCGCCCAGCGCGGAGCCCGGCCCGCGACCGTGCCGGGCAGCGAGCACGACGGACGGCTCGGGGTGTTGCGATTCGACTTCCCCGGGTACGGGGGCGCCGTGCTGCGCCCGGTGCGGTGGGAAGAGTGGTTCGCCACGTTCGATGCCAGGAAACTTCGCTTCTGGTACGAGGAGCGCGGCACCGATGATCCGCCGAGCAACTTCAACCGTTTGGAGCCGCCGCGATAGCCGGGCGGCCGCTGGAATAGTCGTGAGACCGGTCACGGTGGCGCGCCCGTGATCAGCGCATCGGAATCAATGTGACGCACGGCACGATAGCCTCGCGAAACCTATTGTCGGCCCTGGGGTTCGCGCAGGCGCGACCTGATGCGATCGATTATTCGAAAAATGCTGTTACCGTGCACGTTTCGCGTTCGGTGTCGTTCTCCGCGTCGTGCCGCGGTGCGCGGAAGGCGAGTTCCGCTGCCGCCCCGGTGCTGCCCGAGTCGGGCGGGCGTATAGCGTCGATGGAACAACCAAGAGGCCCCACATCGGTCTGCCGGACGTTTACCGGCCGGGCACAGGGGTACTCGAAGCCGAGCAAAGGTTGCTCGAAAAGCGGAAGGTCGCGTCGGTATGGGGATGCGGTTGTCCGCATCGTGACGCGCTTCCGCATGTCTGCAAGGGATAAGGTCTTGAGCGCAAACCTGATGATCGTGGAAGACGACGACCGGGTCCGCGGTGCCTTACGGCTCGCTATGGAAGACGAGGGATACGACGTCGACGAGGCGGAGGAAGCCGAGGACGCGCTCACTCATCTGCGCAGCAATGGTGTTCCCGATGTGATGATCGTCGATCTGATGCTCGGCGGCATGGACGGGTTCGAGTGTATCCGGGAGATCCGCCGCGACCATGACGTCCCGATCATCGTGGTCAGCGCTCGCGACGACACCCACGACGTGGTGGCCGCCCTGGAGGCGGGTGCCGACGATTTCGTGACCAAGCCGTTCGAAATCAAGGAGATCACCGCTCGTATGCGCGCGGTGCGCCGCCGCTTCCGGCTGACCGCCGAACGGGAGACGCCGCAGGAGATGGTGCTCGAGGCAGACGACACGGCTCCGCTGGTCCTCGCGCAGGACAGCGGGGTGGTGCGCCGCGGCGACGAGGAGATCAGGCTGACGCTCACCGAATTCCGTTTGCTGTGTGAGCTGGCCGAGACGCCGGGCCGGGTGCTCAGCCGCACGGTGCTGCTCGAACGTGTTTGGGACCGTGGGTTTTTCGGCGACGAACGCATCGTGGACGTGCACATGCGCCGCTTGCGCACGAAGATCGAGCGGGATCCGTCCGATCCGCGCATCGTGGTGACGGTGCGCGGGCTCGGCTATCGCCTCGATGTGCGCCGCTGAACGCTGCTCCGACGCCGAACGCTGGAATCCGAACGCCTGGAGCCTTCGCGCCAGGGTGACCGCCGCCTTCGCGACGATCGCCGCGCTGATGTCGCTGGTACTGGTCGTTTCGGTCTTCGTGATCAGCCGCGGCTACCTGGAAGCGCAGCGAACACACGCGGGCAGCGAATCGCCGGGAGACCTCAACGCGGATCTCGATCTGCTGCGCAACGTGCTCATCTGCTGCGCCGTCGTGGTCACCCTGATCGGCGCGGCGGTCGGCTGGTGGGCGAGCAGGCGGGTGCTGACCCCGCTGCACCAGTTGGCGGGCACCGCCGCACGGATCGCCTCCGGTGATCTCGACCAGCGGTTGCCCGCGACCGGGGACCAGGATCTGGCGATCACCGTCGAGTCGTTCAACACCATGGTGGACTCGCTGCAACGGCGTATCGAGCGCGAACACCGGCTGTTCGGTGACGTCAGCCACGAGCTGCGCACGCCCCTGACCACCCTGATGGCCAGCGTCGACGTGCTCAACCGGCATCGCGGCGATCTGCCGGAACGTTCGCAACGGGCGCTCGGCCTGATCACCGCCGAGGTCGAGCACCTGCGCAAACTGCTGGACGATCTGCTCGCTCTGGCGCGGGTGGAAGCGGGCATGCATCACGGCGACGCCGAGCCGCTGTCGGTGCGCGACCTGCTGGTGCACACGCTGAGCGACCGTCGCTATCCGGGCGAGCTGCTCACGGTGCGTCAGGACGTCACCGTGCGCGGCCGCAAGGTCGAACTGGAGCGCGCGGTGGCCAACCTGCTGCACAACGCCGACCGGCACGGCGGCGGTGTGGTCGCGGTGAGCATCGACCGCGACGGCACCGACGCGGTGCTCACCGTCGACGACGCGGGCCCCGGCGTCCCCGCCGCGGACCGCGACCGGATCTTCGAACGATTCGCCACCGCCCGCAGCGGCCGCCGCTCGCCGGACGGAACGGGGATCGGATTGGCGCTGGTCGCCGAGACGGTCGCCACACACGGTGGCGGAGTGCACTGCACCGACCGTCCCGGCGGCGGCGCGCGATTCGTCGTGCGGTTGCCCCGGCTCGGCGACATCCATCCGTAATACGACCGTAAAGAAGTCGACAGGTTCACCTCAAAGTCGCTTCGCAAGCCTGGATAAGTACAGCTGATCAGACGAGGGAGTTGTATGTCATCGCCAACCCTGTCCCCAGCGGAGATCGAGCGATCGCGCGTCGGGAACGCCGCCGCCGCTCTGGGGGCCACCCCGTCTCGGAGAAACGCCGGACCCGCCGTGGTCCTGCGCACGCCCCGCTTGGGCGACGGCGCCCCGATGTGGCGCATCGCGAAGAATTCCGCGGTGCTGGACGTCAATTCGAGCTACGCGTACCTGATGTGGTGCCGGGACTTCGCCGGAACCTCGGTGGTCGCCGAATCCGACGGCCGCGTCGTCGGATACGTGATCGGATTCGTCCGTCCGCAGGCGCCCGACACCGTCTTCGTCTGGCAGATCGCGGTGGACCGCGCGCAGCGCGGCCGCGGTATCGGTGCCGAGCTGCTCCACACGTTGCTCAACAGCGTCGCGGCTCAGGGAGTTTCAGTACTCGAAACCACCATCTCGCCGGACAACGCCGGTTCCATCGCGCTGTTCACGTCGGTGGCCGCTGCGCGCGGCGCCGAGGTGACCAAGCGCCACTTGTTCGACGCGGGCGTCTTCCCCGACAGCCACGCACCCGAAGACCTGTATCGCATCGCCCCGACCGCCCGCACCACCGAGGAGGATCACCGATGATCAACGCGGACACCACCGTTTTCGAGAGTCTGGAGTCGAACGTGCGCGGTTACTGCCGCGCCTGGCCCACCGTGTTCACCACGGCGAAGGGCAGCTGGTTGCGCGACGAAGAAGGCAAGGACTACCTGGACTTCTTCGCGGGCGCCGGTGCCCTGAACTACGGGCACAACAACGATGTGCTCAAGCGCTCGCTGCTGGACTACATCGCGAGCGACGGCATCACCCACGGCCTCGACATGTCGACCGGAGCAAAGCGGGAACTGCTGGAGACGTTGCGCGACACGCTCTTCACCCCGCGCGGCCTGGACTACAAGGTCCAGTTCCCCGGCCCGACCGGCGCCAACGCGGTCGAGGCCGCGCTCAAGCTGGCGCGTAAGGTCACCGGCCGCGAGACCATCGTCAGTTTCACCAACGCCTTCCACGGCATGACCCTCGGCGCGCTGTCGGTCACCGGCAACGCCGCCAAGCGCGCGGGCGCCGGTGTGCCCTTGGTGCACGCCGCGCACATGCCCTACGACGGCTACTTCGACGGCACCACCGCCGACTTCCAGTGGATGGAGAAGGTGCTCGACGACACCTCGTCGGGCTTCGACCGCCCGGCCGCGGTGATCGTGGAGACGGTGCAGGGCGAAGGCGGCGTCAACGTCGCCCGCGCGGAGTGGCTGCGCCACCTCGCCGGGCTGTGCACGGAGCGGGAGATCCTGTTGATCGTCGACGACGTGCAGATGGGCTGCGGCCGCACCGGACCGTTCTTCTCCTTCGAGATCGCGGGCATCACGCCCGACATCGTGACGTTGTCGAAGTCGATCGGCGGCTACGGCCTGCCCATGGCGCTGGTGCTGTTCAAGCCGGAGCTGGACGAGTGGTCGCCGGGTGAGCACAACGGCACCTTCCGCGGCAACAATCCCGCGTTCGTCACCGCGACGACCGCGCTGCGCCACTACTGGTCCGACGACGCCCTGCAGACCGCGACCCTGGCCAAGGGCGAGAAGATCGCCCGCAGCTTGGGCGAGCTTGCCGCGCACTTCCCCGGCGTCTCGACCCGTGGACGCGGACTGGTGCAAGGCGTGGTGTTCGACGATCCCTCGCAGGCGGGCAAGGTCTGCCAGATCGCCTTCGAGCGCGGGCTGCTGGTGGAGACCTCCGGCTCGACCGACGAGGTGGTGAAGCTGCTGCCGCCGTTGACGGTCACCGACGAGGAACTCGACCAAGGGCTCGGCGTCCTCGCCGGCGCTGTCGAGTCGGTGTGCGGGGGGATGGGGGCGATCGCATGATCGTGCGCAGCACCGCGGAGATCACCGGTACCGAGCGCGACGTGGCGGGCGAAGGCTGGCGCAGCAAGCGCATCGTCCTGGGCGGCGACGGCGTCGGCTTCTCGTTCCACGAGACCACCATTGACGCCGGGACGGTGCACGAGTTCCACTATCTGAATCACGTGGAGGCCGTGTGGCTCGTCGAGGGCGAGGGCACGCTCACCGATCTGGACAACGGCGTCACCTACGAGCTCGCGCCCGGCTCGATGTACCTGCTCGACGGACACGAACGCCACCGCTTGGAGGTGCGCACCACGATGCGGATGATGTGCGTGTTCAACCCGCCGGTCACCGGTCAGGAGGTTCACGACAGCAACGGCGTCTATCCGCTGGTCACCGCGACGATCGGAGGTTGAGGACACCAATGGTTCTGCAGCACACCGAAACACCGCCCGAGACGGCTCGCTACGATCGCTACCCGACCCGTCTCGGCGCGCCCGCTCCGCACTTGGAGCGTGCCGACCCCGCGGTGTGGGGGGAGGTCGAGAGTCCGGAACTGGCCTCGTTCGACGCCGATGGGTTCGCCATCCTGGATCAGCTGCTCACGCCCACGGAAGTGGGCGAGTACAGCGAGGAGATCACCAGGCTGGCGAACGATCCGGCGCTGCGCGACGACGACCGTGTCATCGTGGAGAAGTCGTCGAACCGGGTGCGTTCGGTCTTCGAGGTGCACAAGCTGAGCGAGGCGATCGCCGAACTGGTGCGTCAGCCGCGGGTGCTCCGGCTGGCCGAACAGGTGCTGGGGTCGCCGGTGTACGTGCACCAGAGCCGGGTGAACTACATG
Organism: Nocardia sp. NPDC051900; assembly: GCF_044452545.1. Classification (NCBI taxonomy): domain Bacteria; kingdom Bacillati; phylum Actinomycetota; class Actinomycetes; order Mycobacteriales; family Nocardiaceae; genus Nocardia; species Nocardia sp. NPDC051900. The sequence goes on from NZ_JBITBU010000004.1 coordinate 382,239, forward strand.
CCCGGTTTCCGCGGCACCGGTTTCTACTGGCACTCCGATTTCGAGACCTGGCACGCCGAGGACGGCATGCCCGCGCCGCGAGCGGTGAGCCTGTCGATCGCGTTGACCGACAACTATCCGATCAACGGCAGTCTCATGGTGATGCCGGGCTCGCACCACACCTTCGTGCCGTGCCTGGGCAGCACTCCGGCCGAGCACTACCGGGAGTCGTTGCAGGAGCAGGAGATCGGCGTGCCGACGAGCGACGACATCACCGCGCTCGCGAACCGGTACGGGATCAGTCAGTTCACCGGCCGGGCGGGCTCGGCGCTGTTGTTCGACTCCAACCTGATGCACGGGTCGTCGAACAACATCACGCCGTTCCCGCGCTCGAACATCTTCGTGGTGTTCAACAGCGTGCACAACACGCTCGTCGACCCGTTCGCCGCGCCCGCGCCGCGACCGGGCTACATCGGCAGCCGGGACTTCACACCGCTGTCGGGGTGATTTCGAGCCGCCCCGCGCGTGCCGCCCGCCCTGATCGTCGGGCGAGCCGTACGCGCGGGGCGTTTCGCCTGACGTCCGCTGTTTTTCGCGTGGATCAGGCGAGCCGCCGGATCGCTTCCGGACCGAGGTCGGCGATCGTCGGGTAGCCGTCCACCGCCATCAGCAGATCGGCCTCGGCGAGCAGCGAACGCACCACGTGCACGAGGCCGTCGACACCCCCGAGGGCGAGCCCGTAGGGGTAGGGGCGTCCGATGCCGACGGCCGTGGCGCCGAGCGCCAGCGCTTTGACGATGTCGGCGCCGGTGCGGACGCCGGAGTCGAACAGCACCGGCAGGCCGTCGGCCGCCGCGACCACCTCCGGCAGATGCTCGATCGCGGGGATGCCGCCATTGGCTTGTCTGCCGCCGTGATTCGAGCAGTAGATGCCGTCGACGCCCGCGTCCTTGGCGCGCCGTGCGTCGTCGGGATGGCAGATGCCCTTGAGGACGAGCGGCAGGTCGGTCAGCGATCGCAGCCACGTCAGGTCGTCCCAGGTCAACGCGTTGCCGAACAGCGAGATCCAGGTGAGAATGGCGGTTTTCGGATCCTGTTCGGGTGGGCTGGGCAGCAGCGCTCGGAAGACCGGATCGCTGAAGTAGTTGGCCAGGCAGTGGCCGCGCAGCTGGGGAAAGTTGGAATTCGTCAGATCGCGCGGGCGCCAGCCGGGCACCCAGGTGTCCAACGTGACCACGATGGCCTTGAATCCCGCCGCTTCCGCCCGCTGGACCAGGCTCTGCGCGAGATCCCGATCGGTGGGGGTGTAGAGCTGGAACATCCCGGGGGTGTCGCCGAACTCGGCCGCCACGTCCTCGAGCGGATCGACGGTGAGGGTGGAGGCCACCATCGGGACGCCGGTGCGCGCCGCGGCCTTGGCTGTGGCGATGTCGCCGTGCCCGTCCTGGGCGCACAGCCCGATCACGCCGACCGGGGCCAGGAAGATCGGCGTCGGCAGCGTCATGCCGAACAGCTCGATCGAGAGGTCGCGCGTCTTGCTCGCGCGCAACATGCGCGGGATCAGGCCCAGTTTCTCGAAGGCCGTCACATTGGCGCGTTGGGTGAGTTCGTCGCCGGCTCCGCCCGCGACGTACGACCAGATCCCCGGTGGCAGCGCCGCCCGGGCCTTGGCTTCCAGGTCGGCGTACGTCATCGGGAAATCGGGCAGCACGCCGCCGAGCCCTTGGAAGTAGATCTCGTTCTGGTAGTCGCCGAAGTTGGTCACGCTGCTCCTGTCCACGTCTCGATGCATGAATGTATCCGATACGTTCCTGTAGCGGGTTCGGTGCGGCCATGCTTCCCCCTACTCCGGAGAAACCCAACTCGACCAGCCTGCGGTAAGCGCCGAGCTGCTCGCGCGGCACCAGCGGCTCGGGCCGGTTGCGCAACCGCAGGACGGCGGCATCGACTCGCGGAACCGGATGGAAACTGTGCCTGCCGACGCGCGCGCCCAGTTCGATTGCCGTCGTCGGCCAGTGGGCGACGGTGAGCTTGGTCCAGCGGCCGTAATCACCGGAGTGCCTGCGAGCGAACTCGAGCTGGGTGAGCAGAGTCGCGGCGGTGAGCCCGTCCGCGCCCAGGCGCCAGCGCACGATGTCGGTGGTGATGGCGAACGGCACGTTGGCCACGACGGCGAACGGCTCCCGAGGCGGGCGCACCGTGCGGAAATCGCGGTGGTACAACTAGATTCGCGGATCGTCCGCGTATCGGCGGCCCAACAGTGCCGCGTAGCGCCGATCCTTCTCGTAGGCGCGGACCCGGCCGTTCACGGTCAGCAATTGCCTGGTCAGTATGCCGTCACCGGGTCCGACTTCGAGAACGAGATCGTCGGCGGTGACGCCGGAGGCGTGCACGGTCAGCCTGGCGGCGCGTGCGTCGGTGAGGAAGTTCTGCGAGAGCCGCTTTCGTGTGGTCGCCGGGTCGCCGACGCGGATTCCGCTCGAACGGATCAGGAGATCGCAGCGGTACGGTGCACCGGCAGAGCGCGGGCCTCCGTACGCAGCCGGAGGTAATACGCGCCGACCGCGTACGCTCCGTTCATGCCGGGACTGCCACACATGTCCCGCACCGTACGACCGTCACCCAGCCGTGTGCCACTTCTTTTCCGGATGCGGCACCGTGGAGTTCAGCGCGGCGTCGACTGGCCGACCACGTCCGGGTCTTGCCGCTCGGCGGCGTAGGCCCGCCAGGACTTGGCCTCCGCGTGCTTGCCGAGCTGGTCGAGGAGATCGGCGAGTTCGGCGATGGCGCGCGGCTCGTGGCGGTCGGCGGCGGTGCGCCACCAGGATTCGGCCCCGACGGGATCGCCGCGCCGCAGCCGAACCCTGCCGAGTTCGTAGGCGGCACCCGCGTGCCCGGCATCGGAGGCCTGCGCCCACAGTCCGCATGCCTGCTCTTCGTCGCCGCGGCGGTACATCGCGACGCCGAGGTCGTAGAGCGCACCGCGATACCCGGGGTCGCCCGACTGCCTGGACTCGCTCGCCCGGGGCGGGGCCTCGACCGGAGCGGGCCGTTCGCCGGGCTGCGGGACTCCGTTCGGCACCGACGCCGTATCGGGAACCCGGGTACTCGACACGCTCGCCGGGGGGGTGCTGTTGGTGTCCACCGGGTCGAGCTCACGGACGGGTTTCTCCGCTGCCGGGGGCGTTTGCGACACCTGTCCGCCGAGCGGTGAGTTCGATTCTCGCTGGATGTGATTCGGCTCCGCAGCGCCGGAACTCGAAGGCGAAGTCTGCGCCGGGGGCTGGGCGTGCGTGCCGGCGACGTCGAATGCGCGATATGGGTCCGCCGTCGGACGGTTCGCGACCCGCGGGCTCGATCCGGCGTGCGGACCGTCCGCCGAGGGGGAGGTGGTGGGCGGGACTCGAGTGTCCTGGGGGACGGGCCCGGACCCGGGAGGTGAGGTGCCTGTTTGGGGCTGGGTGTGTGTGCCGATGGGGTCGAGTGCGCTGGGGTCCGCCGCAGTTGGACGGTTCGCGAGCGGGCTCGATCCGGCGCGCGGACCATCTGCCGAGGGGGAGGCGGTGGCCGGGACTCGAGTCGCCTGGGGGACCGGCCCGGACCCGGGAGGTGAGGTGCCTGTTTGGGGTTGGGCGTGTGTGCCGACGGGGTCGAGTGCGCGATATGGGTGCGCGGTCCACGGATTCGCGACGAGCGGGCTGGCTTCGGTGCTCGTGCCGTCCGCCGCGGGGCGAGCGGGTAGCGGAGCGTTCGGTGCGGGTGGCGTATTGCCGAGCAGCAGGCCGGTGCGGGAGCGTGCCGGGTCCTCGGGCGGATGTGTATGTGCGACCGGAGGTCCGAAGGTTCCGTACGAGTCCGCCGCCGTTCTCTCGTGCGCGATCCTCGGATGGTGAGCGAGGTTCCGGGCGGGTACTTCGGACTCCGGCTGCGGCCCAGGCGACTGGGTGGTCGAGCTCGACGCCGGCTGCGCGCTGTCCGGGGCTCGGGAGCCGGGAGCGGAAGATGGAGTTTCCGCAGTGGATCGTGTGGCGCGGGAGGACTGCAGATTCACGAAGAGACTGCCTGCGCGGCGGGGCGGGGTCGTTTCCGTCGTTTTCTCGGCACCGCCACCGACGGCTGCCGAGGAAATCCCGGTGAGCCGTTCGGCCGCCGTCGCGGATGCGCTCGCGGCCGTAGCGGCGTCGATACGCGGAACGGGCATGGTGGGCGCGGTGGGCGGGCCCGCCGACGAGATCGCCTGCGGAATAGGCGGATTCATGCCGATCGGAGCCGTCGCGGGCGCGGCGGGAGCCGGAGGCTCCGGGGCGACCGGTGTGGGAGCGGTGGACAGTTCCACGACCAGGTTCGCGAAGTTCGGTGGCCCCTCGCCGATGCTGCACCACAGCACGACGCGACCGTTGGGCCGGTGCTCGACGACGATGCCGTAGTTGCCCGTCCACGACTTCTGCGTGCCGAATTCGTCCACCCAGACGGGGGTCAGTGTCACCAGGGTCACCGGCGCGCTGGGCGTGACGGCGAAGCTGACCCCCGCGGCCAGCGCGTCGCTCCACGCGTCGACTCCGGCGAGTGAACGTCCGTGCAGGTCCAGATAGCCGTCGACGACCGACAGACCCATGCCGAGCCCACGCAGCCCTGCGGGCGGTGCGGCGGAGATCATGGTCAAGGCGATGGTGGTGGGCGCGGGGCCGACTTGCTCGGTGTACATCGGGTAGACCATGCTGCCGTGCCAGCGGATCGGATCCGCGCTCTGGTAACGCGCGGCCAGCGGCAGCTCTTCGGGCGTATTCCGGGCAGCCCACGACGAATACCGCTCGTTCACTGTCGCGCGCCTGCCTTTCCACCCGATCCCTACCGCCGCCCCCGCGCCGGGCAGCGGGATATACCGTACTCGCCGCGAACCGGAACTGCGCCGCGATCCCCTGGCGGCAGGTAATGCCCCGAGCCTCAACGCTACCGGGGAGTTCACGCCATTTCCCAATGGTGCGCAGTGGCGAGCCGGGCGCGGAATCGGGCGGCGCACGCGTGTGCGGACCCTGTTGTCGATATCCGAAGCGAGGAAAAGGATCGCATCGGCGAGGCCGGTGTCCCGCGCTGCCATGGGCGAACGGTCCGCTGCGACCGTCGCTCCCGGAACCGGCGGACGGAGTGCGCTGTGGCGCTCGAGGGGGATCGGAGCGCTTTTCCGGAACGCCGAACAGCCGACCAAGCGCTTGCTACGCTCGATTGATGATCTCCACGGTGGTCTGGGGAACCGGCAACGTCGGCCGGGCGGCCATCCGGGCCGTCGACGCGCACCCCGCGCTGCGTTTGACCGGGGTGCTGGTGCACGATCCGGCGAAGGTCGGCCGCGATGCGGGCGAACTCGGCGGGCTGGATCGGGACTTGGGCGTCGCCGCGAGCGATGATGTCGGCGCCATTCTCGGCGCACGCCCGGACGCGGTGGTCTACGCCGCCTCCGGCGACATCCGGCCGGACGACGCGCTCGCCGATATCGTGCGCGCCCTGCGCGCGGGCGCGGTGGTTGTCACCCCTGCTCTCTACGCCCTCTACGATCCGCGCAACGCACCGCCAGAGGTACGCGACCCGGTACTGGCGGCGATCGCCGAGAGCGGCGGATCGCTGTTCGTCTCCGGTATCGACCCCGGGTGGGGCAACGACGTACTGCCGCTGCTGATCAGCGGGCTCGGGAGCACGGTGGAGACGATCCGCTGCCAGGAGATCTTCGACTACTCCACCTACGACCAGCCGGACTCGGTGCGCTACCTGGTCGGCATGGGGCAGCCGATGGACTATCAGCCGCCGATGCTCGCGCCGTCGGTGCCGACCATGGTGTGGGGCGGGCAGATCCGGCTGATGGCACGGGCGCTCGGTGTCGAACTCGACGAGATCCGCGAGACGCTGGATCGGCGCGCCCTCGACGCCGCCGTCACCACGACGTCCATGGGTGAATTCGAGGCGGGCACCCAGGGCGCCGTGCGTTTCGAAGTGCAGGGCATCGTCGCGGGGCAACCGCGACTGGTCGTCGAACACGTCACCCGCATCCATCCGACGTGTGCGCCCGATTGGCCCGTACCGGCCGGCGGCGGCGCGGGTGCGCACCGGGTGATCATCGAGGGGCACCCGCGCATCGAAGTGACCGTCGAGGCGACCGACGAAGACGGCAACCGCTCCGCGGGCGGGAACGCCACGGCCGTCGGCCGCCTGGTCGGCGCGATCGACTGGCTGGTGGCGGCGAAACCCGGACTCTACGACGCACTGGATGTCCCGTTGCGTCCCGCCGTCGGCAAACTCGGAAGGAAGCACCCATGATCATCGACGTTCCCGAGGGCAAGGATCCGATCGGCTACGTCTGGGGTGAGATGGTCCCCGGCATCGGCGTCGCCGCCTCGAATTTCTCGCTGTCGGTGTACTCGCACAGCACGCTCGGCCTGCGTGAGTTCGAGGCGGCCCGGCTGCGCATCGCCCAGATCAACGGCTGTCTGTTCTGCATGGACTGGCGCACCGAACGCGACGGGGTGAAGGTCGAGCCCGAATTCGCCGACGCCGTCACGAACTGGCGCACCACCGACGCTTTCGACGAACGCACCCGGCTCGCCGCCGAATACGCCGAGCGTTACGCCACCGACCATCACAACCTGGACGAAGAGTTCTGGCATCGGATGCTCGCCCGCTACAGTCAGGCCGAAGTCGTCGAACTGAGCATGAGCATCGGCTCATGGCTGGCGTTCGGCCGGTTGAACCACGTGCTCGGCTTGGATTCGGTGTGCGTGCTGCCCGGCCATACCGGCAACCGGTGAACCGGCGCCGAAAAAGCTAGACCGGCATTCTCGACACCCACGCGGGCTGCCCGTCGACCAGGCCCAGTTCGAACTCCTCGGGAGCGTCGAGCACGGCGCCGAGCTGGCGGAGCGCTCGATCGGCGGAGATTTCCGCCGGGAAACGGATGTATTCGAGGGTGGCGCCGGATATCCGGGCCCGGAATCGGTACCGGAATTCGACCTGGCCCGCGTAGGTCAGCGCGATACGGCCCTGCCAGTCGATGTCGTGCCTGCCGTCGGACCGCCGGGTGAACGACACTTCCTGGTCGGCGACCGAGTCGTGCCCGAGCAGATAGATGTTGAACGCAAGGTATTCGACGTCGTCGGCGTGCGCGAGGGGCAGCGGGTCGACCGTGAGGCGCTGCGGTTGTTCGGATTTCAGTCGAAAGGGCCGGCCCGGCGCCGCGGCGCGCAGGCCGGTGGCGTCGTCCTCGCCCCAGTACGTGGACGACAGCGTGCAGCTGTGATAGTTCTGCCACACGATCGGCGACAGCCAGTCCTCGCCGTCCTCCTCGCCGTGGGCGGGGTCGCGTTCGGCGTTGTACGCCGCGGAGCGCAGATGCAGATCGAACCACAGGCTGCCGGCCTGGTCCATGCGGCCGGTCCACGCGAACTCCTCGATCGCGTGCCCTTCCGGCCACGGATTGCCCGGGAACACAATTCTCCCGGCGGGCGAAAAACGCACCAGGTCGGTCCTTTCCATGCCGACACACCCTAGCGACCGAGGCCGACAAACTCGATACGCCAGATCAGGGAAGCCGCGACCGGACCGGTCGTGCCTCAGGCGTTGGCCGGCGCCTCCTGCTCCGGCTGGTCGGCGGGCGGCTCGTCCACCGTCCGTTTCGGCCCGGTGAACCAGGTCCGGGCCGACGCCAGCCACCAGATGCCGATCGCGCCCACCACGCCGACCAGGGTGATCGGTGCGTAGTTCACGGTGTTCCAGGTGAATTCGCTGTGCCACGGATAGCCGCGGGCGTCGGCGGGCAGGATGAACAGGAAGCTGATCAGCACGATCCAGATCAACGCGACCACTCCGACCGGGCGATACCACGCGCCCAATCGCCATGGGCCGGTGCGGAATCGGCTCCCGTGCCGCTGCCGCAACAGGATCGGAATGCCGTAGGCGATGTAGAGCCCGATGGTCGCGACCGAGGTCGCCGCGGCGTAGGCGGTCGGTGCGTTCGCCGCGGGCACCAGCATCGACGGAATCAGCAGCACGAACGCGAAGAACGAGATGAACAGCACCGCGTGCACCGGTACCTTGCGCGTGGAAAGCCGCGACCAGTACCTCGACCCCGGCACGGCGCCGTCCCGCGCGAACGCGAACAGCATGCGGGAAGCCGAGGTCACCGAGGCATATCCGCAGAACAATTGCGCGACCGCCGCGATGATCAGCAGCGAACCCGACCAGAAGCCGTTCAGCGAGTTCTCCAGGATGTAGATCACGGGATAGCCGCTGTTCTTCGCTGGATCCAGCGCGTCGTCCAGATTCGGGATGGCGAACGTCACCGCCATGATGAGCAGATATCCGGCGATCGCCGACACGACGATCGTGTTGATGATCCCTTTGGCCGCCATCCGCGACGCGTCGTGTGTTTCCTCCGACATATGCGCGGAAGCGTCGTAGCCGGTGAAAGTGTATTGCGCATGCAGCAGGCCGAGCAGGAAGCTGAACGCGACCCCGCCGAATCCGATCGCGCTGTTGTCCACCGTCTCGGTGAAGACGAATCGGGCACTCTGGTGGTGTTCCGCTCCGAAGCCGAGGACGACCACGAAGATCGCCACACCACCCACGTGCCACCACGCGGACACATTGTTGATCACCGCCGACAGATGCGGGCCGATCACGTTCAAGACGGCGTGCAGGACCAGGATGGCGGCGAACACCAGGAAAATCGCGGTGCGGTCGGTGCCGATGTCGATTCCGACGACGTTCAACACCACGGTGGTGAAGATGGCGGCGCCGTAATCGATCGCCGCGGTCACGGCGATCTGCCCGATCAGGTTGAACCATCCGGTGAACCAGCCCCACACCGGTCCGCCCAGTTCGGCGGCCCACCAGTACAAGCCGCCGGAGGTCGGGTAGGCGGAGGCCAATTCCGCCATGGCGAGTCCTACGAACAACACCATGAGCGAGACCAGCGGCCATCCCCAGGCCATGGTGATCGGGCCGCCGTTCGCCAGACCGATGCCGTAGCTGGCCAATCCACCGGTCAGGATGGACACGATCGTGAAGCTGATGGCGAAATTCGAGAAACCCGACCATGATCTGGCCAGTTCCTGCTTGTAGCCCAGTTCGGCGAGCCGACGTTCGTCGTCGGAAGGGGGTCGGATCTCGGTCATGTCGTGCTCCCGGGTCAAAACGCTGCCCTCATACCGCGTTTGCCAGAAGATCAGTGTGAAGTACGGATCGGTCACCCGCAGCGCAACCAGCAAATTCGTGGAACGGTGGCCCACGCGGCCGCCGGGTGGACGCCGAACGTAGCGTGAAGCCATGAGCGAGCGACTGGTGGTCATCGGCGGTGACGCGACCGGAATGTCGGCGGCCTCGCAGGCGCGCCGGATGAAGAACGCCGACGCGCTGGAGATCGTGGTCTTCGAACGCGGCGGGTTCACCTCCTACTCGGCCTGCGGCATTCCGTACTGGGTCGGCGGTCACGTCGTCGACCGGGATGCCCTGATCGCCCGCACGCCCGAGGAACATCGGTCCCGCGAGATCGACTTGCGGCTGCACACCGCGGTCACCGAGATCGATGCCGAGCAGGCTCGCGTGCGCTATCGCGACCGGGAAACCGGCGCGTCGGCATGGATGTCCTACGACCACCTCGTCATCGCCACCGGCGCCCGCCCCGTCCGGCCGCGGCTGCCCGGTATCGACGCGAACGGTGTGCACGGTGTGCAGACGCTCGACGACGGGCAGGCGCTGCTCGACACGCTGGAGCGGGCGCGCGGCAACCGCGCCGTCGTGGTCGGGGCCGGTTACATCGGCGTGGAGATGGCCGAGGCCCTCATCCGGCGCGGCTACGACGTCACGATGGTCAACCGCGGCTCGGAACCCATGTCCACGCTCGACCCCGACATGGGGGCTCTGGTGCGCGACGCGATGTGCGGAATGGGCGTCAAGGTGGTCGGCGACGCCGAGGTGTCCGAGTTCCGGACGGATGACGACGGCCGGATCGCCGCGGTTGTCACCGACACCGCGGAGTACCCGGCCGACGTGGTGGTGCTCGGCATCGGCGTGCGCCCGGAGACCGAGCTGGCCCGCGCCGCCGGTCTGCCGGTGGGGGAGTACGGCGGGCTGCGGACCGATGTCGCCATGCGGGTACGCGGGCACGAGAACATCTGGGCGGGCGGCGATTGCGTCGAGGTGCTGGACCTCGTCTCGGGCCGGGAACGCCACATCCCGCTCGGCACCCATGCCAACAAGCACGGTCAGATCATCGGCGCGAACATCGGCGGGGGATACGCGGTCTTTCCCGGCGTCGTGGGCACCGCGGTCAGCAAGGTATGCGAACTCGAGGTCGCCCGCACGGGTCTTCGGGAGAAGGACGCCAGGGCAGCGGGCCTGCAATACGTGACCGTCGCGGTCGAATCCACCAGCCGCGCCGGCTACTACCCGGACGCGGCGCCGATGACGGTGAAAATACTCGCCGAGCGGCTCACCGGACGCTTGCTCGGCACCCAGATCGTGGGACGGGAGGGCGCGGCCAAGCGCGTCGACATCGCCGCGGTCGCGCTGACCGCCCGGATGACCGTCGATCAGATGACGATGCTCGATCTCGGTTACGCACCGCCGTTCTCCCCGGTGTGGGATCCCGTTCTGGTAGCAGCGCGCAAGGCCGTCACCGCTGTGCGCAAGCGCGGGTAGCCCGCTCAGCCGAAGATTTCCAGCAGCTCGGTCTTGCCGAACATGACCGCGGCGTCGCGGGCCGACGGGGTGCCCGCGTCGGGGTCGGCGCCCGCCGCTGCGAGTTGTCGCACGATCTCGCTCTCGCCCTTGAAAACCGCCCCGGCCAGCGGAGTCTGGCCCTTGTCGTTGGCACGGTCCGGATCGGCCGACCGTTGCAGCAGCGCCGCCACGGCATCGGGGTGCCCGTGGTAGGCGGCGAGCATGAGCAGGGTGTCGCCCGCGTCGTTGGTGAGGTCGACCGGCACGCCGGCGTCCACATAGGCGGCCAACCTCGCGGTGTCTCCGCGCCGAGCGAAGTCGAACACCTTGGCGGCCAGTTCCAGCAGTTCCGGGTCGATCTCGTCGGTGCTCATCCACTCACTCCTGTCCTGGGCCGCGTGATCAGCGCGCGGCCGCCGACTTTCCGAGTTGTTCCCGCACTATGCGCAGATCGTCGACGAACGCTTCGTAGGCGGCGGTACGGTCGGGCGCGCGCAACACCGACGAGGGGTGCACGGTGGCGATCGCGCGGAAGTCGGCCGTCTCGACGACCTCGCCGCGGCGTGCGCTGACCTTGAACGCGGGACCGAGCACCGCCTGCGCCGCGATCGCGCCGAGGCACACCACCAACCGCGGACGCAGCAGATCGAGTTCGGCGTCGAGCCATGCCGAGCAGGCGACCACCTCGGTGCGGCCGGGTTGCTTGTGGATGCGCCGCTTGCCGCGCTCCACGAACTTGAAATGTTTCACCGCGTTGGTCAGGTAGACCGCGTCGCGGTCGATGCCGACCTCCGCCAGCGCCCGGTCGAGCAGCCGCCCCGCCGGACCGACGAACGGATGGCCTGCCACGTCCTCCTGATCGCCGGGCTGCTCGCCGATCAGTACCACGTCCGCGTCCTGGGGCCCCGCGCCGAACACCGTCTGCGTGGCATGGCGGTAGAGATCGCACCCGTGACAGTCGCAGGCCGCTTGCCGCAGCCGCGTCAGATCCGCGTTCTCGGGGACGTACATCGCGGCGCCGGGCGCCTTCGTCACCATCGGCCGACCTCCTCTGCCCCTCGTGCTGGTGGCGGCTTACCCGTTTCCGCGGCCCTCACGCGACAGTCGCGTATCTGCCTCCCATGTGGTGAACGAGCGGACCCGGGTCGGTATAGTCGCCGCGGATGAGTAGTGTCACCGCCACCGCCGGAACGCCGATGTCCCAGAACCGTCGACTCGCGCGCGTGCTGCGCCCGGCGCCGGTTCTCGCACTCGCGTTCTCCGCGTTCTGTCTGCTGACACCGGTCTGGCCGTTCCACAAGATCACCGGCGGGTTCATCGACCTGCAGGTCTATCGCCTCGGCGTAGACGCCATGCGGCACGGCGCCGACATGTACGGGCAATTGCCGCAGACCACCATCGGAGCGGGTCTGCCGTTCATCTACCCGCCCTTCGCCGCGCTCGCGCTCGGCCCCTTCGCAATGCTGCCCTGGGACGTCGCCGCGTTGAGCTTCTTCGTCTCGTCGGTGGCCGCGTTGGCCCTCACGCTCTATCTGGTGGCGCGGCGGGTGTGGCCGGACGAGTCGCAGCGCCGGCTGGCAGTCTGGGCCACCGCGTGCGCCACTCCGCTGGGGCTGCTGCTGGAGCCGATTCACTCCACGCTGGACTTCGGTCAGGTCAACCTGTTGCTGATGGCCCTGGTCGCCGCCGATTGCCTCACCCACAAGTCGCGCTGGCCCCGGGGCATGCTGATCGGCGTCGCCGCCGCGATCAAGCTGACGCCCGCGGCGTTCGTGCTCTACTTCCTGGTCCGGCGGGACTACCGCGCGGCCGCGACCGCCGCGGTCACCGGCGCGGCCGCCACGGCGCTCGGCTTCGCGATTCTGCCGAAGGAGTCCGTCAAGTATTGGTTCGGCGGCCTGGGCAACGTGTCCGGGCTGAGCGGTTCGGCATTCCACACGAATCAGTCGATTCAAGCGGTGTTCTCTCGTTTCGAAACGCCCGAGCCCGCGTTCACCATCATCTGGTTGGTCCTCGGCGCGTTGCTGCTCGCGCTGGTGATCACCGCCATGCGCCGAGCCGCCGACTTGCCCGCGCTCGCGCTGTCCCTCAACGCCGTCTTCACGCTGCTGGTTTCGCCGATCTCTTGGTCCCACCACTGGGTGTGGATCGCGCCCGCGTTGTTCGCCATGGTAGGTCACGCGTCCCGCCTGCCCGGTAGGCGGGCGATCGGGTGGTGGGTGACGTTCGTGGTGACCGCGGCGGTATTCGTCATCGGCCCGCACAACTGGCTGCCCGACGGCGAGCACCGGGAGACCGCGTGGACACCCTGGCAGCATTTCATCGGCAACACCTACGTCTGGTTCAGTGTGGCGCTGGTCGTGCTGTTCCTGGTCGCCCGCAGGCGGAAGGTCGTTGGCGGCGGGAGCCCCGCCCGCGAGGAACCGGCCCACACGTCCGAGGCCCCGCCCTCAGCGCTGTCGGCGCGCTGAGGAACAGCGGCGGCCTCCGTCGCGTCAGCCCATGCCGGGAGCGGACGGCGCGACGAAGAGGAAGCTCTTCTCCTCGACGCGCTGCTTGATCCGCCACTGTCCGTCCACGCGGACGAACGTGTCGTGGTACCAGAGACCGCACAGCATCATCGTCGGCGGTCCGTCGCCGCCGGACACGAGCATCGGGTTGTGACACATCGTCCGCCCGGTGGCGGTGTCACCGTCGACTCGGATGGACGAGTTGCTGATCAGGTGTTGGAAGGCCGGGAAGTTGGGCAGGACGGCGGCCAGGAACTGCTTCGTCGCCGCCAGATCGCCCACCGATCCGCCCATGGCCGAGTAGTCGATGTGCGCGTCCGGGGTGAACACCTCGTCCAGCAGGTCCCACTGTCGAGTGTCGACCGCGTGCGAATACCGCACCATCAGGTCTTCGATCTCGAGTCGATCCGAAATCTCCTGCAACGACAGCATGCCTGCCTCCCGATTGACGTCGATACGGGGTAGATGCCACCAGGATTCGGCGTGCGAGGCAAGGTCCGCGCGGTCAAGCCTTGCGCGGCAGGATGTTCAGCACGAGTGTGAGCCCGGCCACGATGCTCACACACGCCACGAGCGTGGTGAACGCCGATTGGGTGAGCGCCGCGATGCCGATCGAAAAGGCAAGGCACGTGGTCAAAGCGAGCGCGCCGGTTCCCGGTTCCACACCGGCGATGCGGGTTGGTCGGTGATCCGTCATTGCTATGTGATACCCACCGCGGCCCGTTACGAAACCGTGATGCCGGCTGATTTTCCGCCGGGGCGTGCCAGCAGGTCAGCGCCCGATGGCGGCTCGGGCAGGATCGAGTCGTGACCGTCGCTGTGCAGACCCTCCTCGCCGAGGATGACATCCGTTCCGCCAACGCCCTTTTCCGCACGGCCATGGTGGGCTTGCCGCCGCTGACCCCTACCGCGGAGCTGTCGGAGCCCGGTCGCACGCTCGGCGCCTACATCGATGGCGAACTGATCGGCACCGCGGAGTCGTACACCAGCAGGCTGGTCGTCCCCGGCGGCGCGCGCCTGCCGCACGCGGCGGTCACCCACGTCGGAGTGCTGCCGACCCACACGCGCCGCGGGGCGCTCACCGCGTTGTTGCACCGTCAGCTCGCCGACATCGCCGAACGCGGCGAAGCGGTCGCCACGTTGCGCGCGTCGGAGGGCGCGATCTACGAACGGTTCGGCTACGGCATCGCCAGCTCGTTCGCGCGGGTGGAGTTGCAGCGCCGTCGGGCCCGGCTGCGCGACACGGTGGCGGCGTCCGGTCCGGTGCGTTTCATCGACGGCGCCGCGGCGTGGAAACTGTTGCCGCAGATCTACGCGACGGCCGACGTCGCCTGGACCGGCGCTGTCGATCGGCCCGAATACTGGTGGCGGTTGCAGGAATCGCTGAGCACGGAGCCGAACTACTGTCTGGTCCACGGCCCGGCCGGCGCCGAGGACGGGTTCGTCCGCTACCAGCCGGTCGATCCGAGGAGCTGGTTGTCCCGGCCGGAAAAACAGGTGGTGATCAACGATTTCGTCGCGACGACGCCCGCGGCGTATCGCGGGCTGATCCGCGGGCTGATGTCGATCGACCTAGTCGATACGTTCGTGTTCCCGTTCCTCGCCCTGGACAGTCCGCTGCGCCACCTGCTCACCGACGAACGCGCGGTGCGCGTGCTGTCGACCAGGGACGAGACCTGGTTGCGCCTGGTCGATGTCGGGCACGCGCTGGCGCGGCGCACCTATCGCCAGGCCGCCGCGGTCGTGGTGGAGGTGCGGGACCCGATCCTGACGGCGAACTCCGGCCGCTACCGGATCGCTGTCGACGGCGTGCGACGAGTTCGGGAGAACCCGGATCTCACCACGAGTATCTCCGATCTCGCGGCGGTCTATCTGGGCGGAACGACATGGCGCGAACTGGCTTTCGCGGGTCGTGTCGACGAACATCGTCCCGGTGCGGTCGCGGACGCGGACGCGCTGTTCGCCACCGACTCGTTGCCGTTCTCGGGGACCTTCTTCTGAGCGCGAGGCAGGCGTACAGTACGTACGTACGGTTTGGTAGCGAGCCTCGGAGTGGCCTATGTGGGATCCCCAGCAGTACCTCGCCTTCGACGATCACCGGTCCCGCCCGTTCTTCGACCTGCTGAGCCGGGTCGCCGCGGCCGAACCGCGGGTGGTGGTGGACCTGGGCTGCGGTCCCGGGCATCTCACGGCGGTCCTCGCGCGGCGCTGGCCGGGCGCGATCGTGCGAGCGCTCGACTCGTCGCCGGAGATGGTCGCGGCCGCGCGAGATCGTGGCATCGATGCGACGCTCGGGACGGTACAGGAATGGCAGCCGAGCGCGGAGACCGATGTCGTGGTCTGCAACGCCGTCCTCCAATGGGTGCCAGGGCATCCGGACTTGCTGGCTCGGTGGATGCGAGAGCTTCCAACGGGCGCGTTTCTGGCCGTGCAGGTGCCCGGAAATTTCGACGCGGCCTCGCACCGGGCGATCCGCCAGGTGGCCGCTCGCGACGATTGGCGCGACAGCCTCGGACGAGCGGGCATCCTCGAGCCGAGGGCGGTGCTCGATCCCGCCGGATACGCCGACCTGCTCGCCGCCACGGGCGGGGCGGTCGATGCCTGGGAGACGACGTACCTGCAACGCTTGAGCGGAGAAGATCCGGTGCTCGAGTGGGTCACCGGCACGGCGTTGCGGCCCGTGCGCGGGGCCCTCGACGACGCGCAGTGGCAGGAATTCACAGCGCAACTCGCCCCACTGTTGCGCAACGCCTACCCTCGACGCGCCGACGGCACCACTTGGCTGCCCTTCCGGCGAGTCTTCGCCGTCGCCCAGAAGCGATAGGCCGCAGCGGCGCTCAACGGCCGTGCTCGTGCGCGGTCGACAGCAGCCGGTCGACCCGGCTGCGCAGTTCGCTGGTCACGGCGGGCATGCCGACCGACGGTAGCTCGGCTGCCACATTGGCGGCGAGAACGCGCAATTTGGTGTTGGTTTCCTGCGACCGCACGCGCAGGATGGCGAACGCTTCGTCGGCGTCGAGGCCATAGACCAGCATGACCGCGCCTTTGGCTTGTTCGATCACCGCCCGCGCGGCTACCGGGTCGAGGTCACCGCCCGCCGTGCCGTCACCGTCGTAGCTCACATGCACGCACTACCCGTCCACGGCGGTTCGACACGCGCTTCGCGCGCGGGAACACCGGTGTTGCGGTGGCCTCGGCCCGGTGAGGGGTTGACGCGAGCCTCGGGGATCGCGATACTTCGAACGTCATAGCGATTGCGTATAACTTGTCCTGCGGAAACGCGACGGAGACAGATCAATGACGATCCATACGGCAGTCGAAGCATTTCTTCTGGCTCAGGTGGACGACCCGGTCCCCGAAGCCCCCCCGAACTCGGAAAAAATTCTCCAGCTGTTCCGGTATTTCACGTGGTTCGTGATTCTCTCCGGAGTCACCGGAATCGCCTATGCGGGTGGAAGATTCGCCTGGGAAAAATGGAACGGCGGTCCGCTCGCGTCGGCGAAAATGGTCGCGGGCGGAATGCTCGGCGGCGTCATCGCCACCAGCGCGGGGACGATCATGAATGCGCTGATCGGTTGAATCGGTCGGCCGGCGCATCCGAATCCGGCCGCCGCGGTCAGTCGGTAACCTCCAATTCGACCAATTGACCCGGCGTGAAAGACTTTTCGCGCCGATTGGTCTCGACGCCGAAGACCGCGACCACGAGGTCGCCGCCCGGCTGGACCACTCCTGCTTGGGTGAGGGTGCCGTACCCGACGATGGATTCGCCGACATGATCGGCGAGTTCCACCGCGGGAATTCGAATCGTCCTGCTCACGGGGCACCTCTATCGAGTCGAAGTGTTACTGGCTGCTGTGTCCGAGTTCGCAGGACTCGATCCTAATCCCAGAAAAGCGGCGCAGCACCCCCTGTCGCCGCCGATTCACCGCGCCGGGCCCGCACGGCGGCAAACTGCGCCGTCAGGACGGAATTCCGTGCGCCATAACGATTTACCTCATGGCCTTGACCGGTTCGTGACCAGCGCGAGCGCGTCGGCGACCTTGGCCTGGAAGTGCGGGCACTCACGGAAGTCCGCGGCGGCGCAGTCGAGAGCGTGCGTAATGGTCTCCAGCGCCGCGGTGGACTGCGCGATCCGGCTGACGAGCTGGTCGCGGTGGGCAAGCAGCAAGTCGCGGCGAGCGGAGCGGTCGGACGCCTCGGCGAAGAGCGTGGCGAGTTCCTCCAGCGACAAACCCGCCTGCTTGCCGATCAGGATCATCGCCACGGTTTCCGCATCGTCGTCGCGGTAGCGGCGACGGCCCGCCCCGTCCCGCCGCGGCGCGAGCAATCCGGCATCCTCCCAGTGCCGCAGCACATGGGTGGCCAGACCGAACCGCGCCGCGAGTTCACCGATCGGCATGTCGTCGCCCGCCATATCCGCACTCTAGGCGGCGCGGGCGGTGAGCCGCGTGTACAGCCCGATGGGCTGACGCCGCGGACGTACCGCTTCCCGCCGCACGGTCGCCGCCTCGAACGAACGGCGCAACGCGCTGAGCGCGGCCGCCGAGCGCAGGAAACGGAAGTCGTAGATTGCCACGGCGCCGCCGGGTCTCGATACCCGCGCCAGCTCGGCTATCGCGCGGTCGACCTCCGGCCACTCGTGCATGCTCAGGCTCGAAACGACCAGATCGAAGCTGTCGTCGGGGTAGGGAAGCGCGGCCACGTCACCGACCGACAGTTCCACCGCGCCGCCGGACAGCTTCGCGGCGGCGAGGTCGATCATGTGCGGGGATAGGTCGATGCCGTGCAGCCGCAGATCCGGCCGCCGAGAACCCAACTGCGCCAATAGTTCCCCCGGCCCGGTTCCCACGTCGAGCACGCACGCCCCCGATTGCGCGATTGCGTCGACGTCCGCGGCGATCCGGCGGTACAGGCCCCCGAGCAGCCGGGAAGCCCGCTGGTCGTAGCCGCGGCTCTGCTTTGCTCCGAACGTTGTCATGGTCACCTCTCCTCGTGCTGCGCTCAGCTTGCGAGTTGAGGTCGACCTGAAGTCAAGAGTTGCTTTCGGCGCCGAGTCGCCGAGGCTTGCCCCCCGCATCGCGCCTCAGTGGACGACCGGCGATCGCGGGTGCGGCACAAAGCAGGTCCGATCGTGACAGTGCCGCCGCGACGGTCGATCCACGTGCGGCGGCAGCTGCGGCGATCTGCCTTCCTCATGTCGGTTCGCGTGACACCGGGCGGAATGCCTCGCACACCGCCGATCATTGGAGCTGGAGAAAACTTCCAGCCGAGAAGCGCGGCTCCGCCGGAACGCGGCGGGGCCGCACAACAGGCGCTCTCAGATGCACCAGACGGCGCTGCCGAGCGGTATGCAGAAGACTACCGAGCCGAAAACCGGCGTCGCGGCGCCGGACGGCGTCGTTTCGGCGGTAGCGGCGGGAGCCGCGATGACGCCGAAGGAGACGGCCATTGCGGTCGCTGCGACGATTTTCGTGATTTTGGTCGACATTGTGCATCCTTTGACTCGAGTGAAACTTAACTCTGACTCACGAGATTCATGCTTCACCCATAGTCCGGTGAGCACCAGGCAAGGAAACGTCAAGTTCCCCGGCTTTACGTAACAGGACGATCACCGATGGCGCTTTTTTCGGGGTAGTGGCAGCCAACCCGGGCGAAAAACCTACCGGCGGATTCTTTTTGCCCACAATCACCGGAATTACGTGCTTCGATATGTGTTCGACTCTCCTTTGCCCAATGGAGATCTGGCTATCTCCGATCGTGTCGTGGAGTGATAGCCGTCGGCCCGATGCGTTGCCACGGCAGGCGCTGTGCGGATTGGTTCGGCGCGAGGGAGAGCCGTTCGGTAACGGTGATCGTTACGCCCTGGAAGCGGGGTGGGGCCGCCTGTTGGGCCGCGCCGCCGCATCCGCATGAAGACTTCCCACTGTTGGTGAGTTGGGCCCGAATTCGGTCGGCGCTGCGACCCTAAACTGAGGTAATGGTGCAGCCAACGCCCTGGCAGTCGGACGAAACGCGAGACGACCGGTCCGCCCGGCAGGACCGGGCGGGAAGCGGCGCCGTCGTGCCGGCGAAGGCAATTCTGGCCGCGCTGCGCGGATATTGGGGCTATGTGTGGGCCGCGGTCGGAAGCCTGGTGACGCTCGTGCTGCTGTTCCAGCCATGGCTCACCGCCGCGGGCGCCGATGGCAAGGTCAGCACCAACGCGTTCGGCCGGATGGAGATCACCACGCGGTTCCTCAACGTCTGGTCGCGATCGGCGCCTCCCGGCGCCCGGATCACCGGCTTCTGGGCGTTGCTCGCCTGTGCCGCTATCGTCATCGCGCTTTTCGCGATCGTGGTGAACCTGCGCCTTCGTATCGAGGCGCTCAATCGGCTGGCGACGCTGGCCACGTTGGTCGCCGCATTGTTCGTGGTGTTCACGGTGCTCTACATCAACAGCAAGGGCCCCGAGCTGAAGGCGATGGTCGGACGCAAGACGGATCTGGGCGGGCAGATCGGATCGTTGATGAACTGGGCGTTCGGCAACGGCAAACTCGTCGTGCCCGGTATCGGGCAGGTCGCCTACACGTCCGCGACGCTCACGCCGTGGGCGCTGCTCGCGGGCGTGACTTCGCTGGGCTCGGCGGTCGCCGCCGTCACCCAGTGGGTCCGCAACCGATCGGGCAACCTGTTCCGCCTCCCGTTGCGGATCAACGTCGTCACGTCGAAGCCGTCCGCCGAATCCGAAGACGCGGACTGACCGTCAACCCCCGCGGGGCCGAGTAGACTCGCCCGAATCACTGTGTGAGTACGCAGTCCGAGGCGGTAACGCATGGTCGGCACAGAGGTACTCATTGCCGGTGCTGGGCCGGTCGGGTTGACCGCGGCAATCGAGTTGGCCCGGCGCGGTGTCGCCTGCCGAATCGTGGACGCGCTGCCCGAGCCGCCCCGATACGCGAAGGCCGTGGGCATCCAACCGCGAACGCTCGAGGTGTTCGAAGGGTTGGGTGTCCTGCGCCGGATGCTCGACGCATCCCTCCAGTTGCGTGGCCAGCTGGTGTACGTGAACGGCGCCGAGGTGGCCAGGACGGAACTCACGCTGCCCGCGGACGTCCCCTACGGGTTCATCGGGCTGCCGCAATACGTGACCGAGCGAATCCTGCGGGAGCGATTGGCCGAGACGGGCACCCGGATCGAACGCGCCACCTGGCTGACGACCTTCGAGCAGGACGACAGCGGCGTGCGCGCGGTGCTCGTCGACGCCGACGGCGAACACACCGTCGACGCGCAGTTCCTGATCGGCTGCGACGGAGCGCACAGCATCGTCCGCAAGCGGCTGGGCCTGTCCTTCGGGGGAGCGGCGTTCGCCGAGCAATACATGCTCGGCGATGTCGAACTCGACTGGTCGCTGCCCCGCGGCTACGTCATCCGCTCGACGCACCGCACCGAAGGCGTCACCGATGACGTGCTGGTGTGCATACCGTTGCCGGGACGCGGCCGGTACCGAGTGTCGATGCTGGTCCCCGACGAACTCACCACGGCGGAAACGCCCAACCCCGACCAACTCGTGCACGGATTCGAAGGCGGCCCCACGCCGCGGTTGCACCATATCCAAGCCGTCCTCGACCGCCTCGCTCCCGAGCCGGTCACCGCGTCGAAACTGCGATGGTCGTCGGTCTTCCGGATCAGTCACCGCATCGTCGATGCCTACGCGCGCGGACGGGTTTTCGTGGCAGGCGACGCAGCGCATATTCATCCGCCCACCGGCGCGCAGGGGATGAACACGGGCATTCAGGACGCGCACAATCTCGCGTGGAAGCTCGCGCTGGCGGTCAACGGCGACAGTGCACCGAAACTGCCTGTCAGCTACGACGCCGAGCGCAGGCCGGTCGGCGAAGAAGTGGTCGGACGCACCGTGCGCAGTGCGCGGGAGGGTATCGGGGCCGGGGAGTCGGACCTGGATTTCGTCATCCGGCGTGAGGCGCAACTGCTGATCGACTACCGCGACAGCCCGATCGTCGCGCGCGCGGCCCACCGCTGGCCGGGTCTGCGGGCGGGAGTGCGCGCTCCCGACGCCGCCGGGTTGGTCCGCGGCGCGGTCACCTTTCCGATCCGCCTGTTCGCGCTGTTCGGACGGACCGATCACACCCTCCTGCTCTACGCCGACGACAGCGCCGGGACCGAAATCGGGGCGCTGGCCGATCTTGCCGCAGCGGCGCGCCGCCGAGCGCACCGGCGCCTGGACGTGTACCTGCTCGCCGCACCCGGAGTGCGGGTCGGCGATACGCTGCTGCCGGTCGTCCGCGACCGTGACGCCGATTTCGCGAAGGCCTACGGCGCCACCGGCGCAGCCGCGTATGTCGTGCGTCCCGACGGATACCTCGGTTACGCGGGGTGGGCGTCCGCGATCGACGATCTGACCGAGTACCTCGGCGCGACGTTCCGCTGACGGCGCCACGCCCATTGTGCGGACGAAGGACCTTCCCCCCTTGCGTGCGACCGACTCGATCGGGTACCCCGGATAACAGGAGGTGTTCGATGCCGTCCGCACACCCGTCCCCGACGCGGACAGAAGAGGTCATCGTGCCGTCGGAGTCCACCCGACTGGCCGGGGTGCTGGCTGTGCCGCCGGAGCGCACCGCGCTGATCGCCTTCGCCCATGGCAGCGGCAGCGGCAGGCGCAGTCCGCGCAACCGGTTCGTCGCCGAGGTCCTCAACCAGGCGGGATTCGCGACGATGCTGGTGGATCTGCTGACCGTCGAGGAGGAAGGCGACCGCGCCCGCGTGTTCGACATCGAGTTGCTCGCTCACCGGCTGGTCGAGGTGACGCACTGGCTGCGGACGCGGCCGGAGCTCGGTGGCCTGCCGACCGGATATTTCGGGGCGAGCACCGGCGCGGGCGCGGCACTGTGGGCGGCGACCGAACCGGGCACCGAGATCGCGGCGGTCGTCTCCCGTGGCGGTCGTCCGGATCTGGCCGGTTCGCGGTTGGGCTCGGTCCGCGCACCGACACTGCTCATCGTGGGTGGCAACGATCGATGGGTGCTGGAGATGAATCGGGAGGCGCAGTTACGGATGCCGTGCCCGAGTGAGCTGGACATCGTTCCCGGCGCGACACACCTGTTCGAGGAACCCGGTGCGCTCGAACAAGTCGCCGACTCGGCGGTAGCGTGGTTCCTGCGCCATCTCACCGTCGTGCGCCACTGAACACCACGGGGAGGTCGTCGGTTCCGGGCGCGACGCGGGTGCCGAAACCGCGGCTGATGTCTTCGATTTTGGCGCAGAGCCAACGGGATTCGGTGCGCGGGGCCCATTCCAGGCGCATGTGCCGCACCTGCAGTGGAATCAGCCGGACCTCCGCCGAACCGTGGTCCACCGCCACGAGATACAGCGGATGCAGATCGGTGTGGTACCGCTCGTGGCCGCGGATGCCTTCGTAGTCGTCGATGACGTCGCCGCACCCGTAGAGGATCGGTTTGCCACGGTAGATCTCGATCGGACGCGGATGATGCGCGGAGTGCCCGTGCACCACGTCGACTCCGGCGTCGATCAATCGGTGTGCGAACTGTGTTTCGGTTCGCGTCACGTCGTAGCCCCAGTTCGGCCCCCAATGCACGGAAACGATGCCGATGTCGTTGTCCCGCTTGTGCGCCGCCACCTCGGCGGCGACATCATCGGCCGCCGTGGCGCCGGGGGAGTAGCCCACTCGCCACAGGCCCGGCCGGTCGCGCCGTGCCGACCAGGATTCCGGAACACCGCTGGATCCGGCGGCGACCGACACGATCACCACGCGGCGGCCGTCGGCGAGTTCCACCGTGGCGGGGGCACGCGCGCCCGCGAGGTCGGCCCCCGCGCCGGCGCGGTCGATATGCGCGGCGTCGAGCGCTTCGAGGGTGTCGGCGAGCCCGGGAATTCCGAAATCGAGCACGTGATTGTTGGCCAGCGCGCAGACCACCGGTGCGATCGCGGTCAACGCGGGCACGTTGTCCGGATGCATCCGGTAATGAATGCCCTTCGCGGGAGCGAACGCGCCGTCGGCGGTGATCGACGTCTCCAGGTTGAGCAACCGAACCTCGGGATCGAGCTGGGCGAGCAGCGGCAGCACATCACCCCACAAGTGCCGGTATCCGACCGGATGAGTGAACTCGCCGTGCGCGCGCTCGGCCAGCTCCACGTAGGTTCGTGCGTCGTTGACGTACCGTTCGCGCAGCCTCGGGTCGCCGGGATGCGGCAGGATCTGGTCGACACCCCGGCCCAGCATGACGTCGCCGCCGAGCAGCACCGTCGCCATGTCACCATTGTCGATCATCGCGGCCTCGATGTGAACGCGCCGCTAATCGCGTACCGCACCCGAGTACCGGGCGTGACCCGTACTCGCCGACCTCCTGGAGCGGTCGGCTACCGAGTCGCCTGCCGGGCCATCGAAAGCAGCTGCTGCGGGTCGTCGGCGTAGACGGTGGCGATGACGTTCGCTCGCGCGGCGAGATCACGGGCGAGATCGCGGATCTCCTCCGACGCGGCCGGGTCGGCGTCGATCCCGGTCAGCAGATCGCGGGTATGGATCGCGGTAGCCTGCGCGCAGCGTCGCAGGCGTGCTTTCGCAACGGTGTCGAGCGCGGCGGGACTGAGATAGCGCTGAATGTGCTCGCCGCGGTCGGTGACCTGGTTGACGATCGGTTCGGTCGCCGCGTCGGTGAGCCAGCGTTCGGCGTCGGCCGTGATCTCGAAGACGAGATCGTGGTCTCGGATGTCGGTCGGATTGGCGGAGGTGGTCAGCAGGGCCATGCTCGCCCGTCCGATCGCGAGGAACCCGCTCATCGCGTGGGCGAGCAGGATATGCGGGTTTGCTGTCGGCAACTGGTGTAGACGTTCCCCCACGACGGTGACCCAGCAGGCGAGGTGTTCGGCTCCGGTGTCGATCGACGTCGCTGTCGGCATAGCGCGACCATACGCTGTTACCCAGGTGAGATATACGGAGAAACGCTGAAAGTTCGCCAGAAGTCGCGATTGGGCGTGCTCGCCGACCGGCCTCGCTCCGTTGCGCCGCCGCGGCAGCGCCGGAATCGGCGTTCCCGATCGTCGTGTTCATGCTGGCCTCGCCACGACGATCCCAGGGGATACGAGGGCGTGGAAAGTCTCTGCCGGAGTGGGTCATCGGGGGACGGAGGCCGGCCGTCGCGTCCGGACTTGGGCGTTAACTGTGATTGTGCCCGTGCTCGGCTTCCGAAAGGTTCGGCCGCCGTGCCGAAATCGCATTCGCACGTGCATCCGACCAGGGGTCCGGTTGACCGATGCGGCACTTCGAAGTTCGGCTACCGCCCGGATGCCGGATGCCGGATGCCGGATGCCGGATGCCGGATGCCGGATGCCGGATGCCGGATGTCGGATGCCGGATGACCGGTACCGGCGGCCACGGGTCCGGTGAGTGGGATACGGGTCGTGCTGCCGTCACGTGGAAGCCAGATACTAGCTGTCGAGCGCCCTTACGCGCGGAGGTGGCGCTGTGGGCCGCAGCCCCTTCGCTTCGCTGGCCTACCAGCGCACTTCCCGCTATTTGGAACTCATCCTATGTTTATAAAGAGGATAGTAGTACTCTAAACTATCTACCTGCAGTTTCACTATGTGAGATCCGGGCTTCGCGTCGCCGATGGCTCGAATCTATCCAGCGAGGGAGTGTCGCGTGCTGGAAATCGACCACTTCAGTCACGGATGGCTTACGCCCATCGTCGCCTACGTCATGTCGTTCACCGGATCATTGCTGGGACTTCGATGCGTAGCCAGATCTCGTACCGGGTCCGCACGCGACGGCTGGCTGATCGCCGCGGCGGTCGCGATCGGCGGCACCGGCATCTGGGTCATGCACTTCATCGCGATGCTCGGCTTCGCCATCGAGGGGGCGACGATCCGGTACGACGTTCCGATCACCCTGCTCAGCGCCGTGATCGCCATGGCTGTGGTTTGGATAGGACTGCGCATCGCACACCAGCGAGCGCTGGGACCAGTGGGACTGCTGGCCGGCGGCGGGGTGACCGGTCTTGGCGTCGGCGCGATGCACTACGCGGGCATGTACGCCATGAAATCCGACGCGATGATCGGCTACGACGGACGGATCGTCGCGTTGTCCATGGTGATCGCCGTCGTCGCGGCGACCGCCGCGTTGTGGTTCACACTGCACACCCGCAGCACGCTCGTCACCGTCGGCGCGGCGGCGGTCATGGGTGTCGCGGTGTCCGGCATGCACTACACGGGCATGCTCGCGATGCACGTGCACGAAGCCGAGCACATGCACGCACCTTCCGGGGCCGGCGCGACGCAGTTGCTCACCCCGCTGATCGTGAGCATCAGCCTGGTGACGGTGCTGCTACTGCTGCACCTGGGTGTCACGGAAGTCGACGACGAGAACACCTATGTGCCGCAGGGCCGGCACGCTGCCAGCTACTGGCCGACTCGTGAGTGAACCGACCAGGTAGCGCTTTGTCGCCGGTCGGCCGAATGACGCGGTAGCCCGTTGCCCCGGCACCGCCCGGGGCGCGGCGACGTTTTCACCGCCGCGTGCCGGGTACGCGCGCCAAGAGCCGGTTCGCGCGGTGGCCGGACGCTCCCAGTCGAACCAGGAGGTGGCGATGCGCATCGGGTACAAACTGGCGGCCGAGGCATTCGGTCCGAACGAGCTTGTCCGGCAAGCCGTTCGGGCGGAAGAGGCGGGTTTCGACTTCGTCGAGATCAGTGACCACTTCCATCCTTGGCTGGACAACCAGGGGCACTCGCCGTTCGCCTGGACCGTGCTCGGAACCATCGCGGCGAAGACCGAGCGGATCGAGCTCGCGACCGGAGTGACCTGCCCCATTCTGCGATACCACCCCGCGATCGTCGCGCAGGCGGCAGCCACTCTGGCGATCTTGTCCGGCAACCGCTTCACCCTCGGTGTCGGTTCTGGTGAACGTCTCAACGAGCATGTCGTCGGCCGGGAATTCCCGCCCGTACGCATCCGGCATCGCATGCTGCGCGAGGCCATCGAGATCATCCGCTTGCTCTGGAGCGGCGGCTATCACTCCTACGACGGGGAATTCCTGAGCCTTTCCGACGCACGGGTCTTCGACCTGCCCGAGACCCTCCCGCCCATCGCCGTCGCCAGCGGTGGGCTGGAGGCGGCCGGCATCGCCGCGGAACTCGGCGACGGCCTGTTCGCGACCGAGCCCGAGTCCGAAATCGTCGAGCGCTACCGCGCGTCGGGCGGCGCGGGCCCCCGATACGCGGAAGTCGGCATGGCGTGGGCGCCCGATGAGGAAACGGCGGCGAAGGCGGTGCTCGATACGACCCGCTGGGCCCTGACGGGCTGGAAGGTGATGAGCGAGTTGCCGAACCCGGTCAATTTCGCCGCGGCGACCACCACCGTCCGGCTCGAAGACGTCCTCGACAACTTCGCCTGCGGTCCGGACCCGGCCCGCTATCTCGATGCCGCCCAGCAGTACACCGATGCGGGCTTCGACCATCTCGTGATGCAGAACGCCGGTCCCGACCCCGACGGCTTCCTGGACTTCTACCGCCGTGAACTCGACAAACCTCTCCGTGCACTGACCCCGAGCGTCTGAGCGCGAAACTTCCGTCACCGACGGGCGCGCGGTCGTCGTCGCTATCTTCCGTCGCGCCGTGCACGTCGCGGGTGGGCAGCCGCTCACGCCCGCCGGCGTGCGGCGCATGTCCGCTTGTTCCGCGCGTAACGCGTTGCCCGCGACGAGGTGTTGCATTGCAACGCAAGGCGACCGCGATCAGGTCCGTCGAGTGGTCGTTCCACGGACCGTGGTGAACAGGCGCAGGCAGCGCTGGGTCATGTCCTCGGGCGTGTGGTCGGGATGGTCGCTCCACCACGAGATGGTGGTGGACACGATGCTGAACCACAGCGCCAGCAGCAGCGAGTGATCGCCGGGATCGGAGATGCCGGCATCGGCCAGAATCTCCGATACCCCTGCCGAGCCCATGCCGTTCAAGGCATCCTGATAATGCCGGGCCACCGCGAAGGCCGCACCCGGACGTGGCAGTGTGGGGTCGTAGACGATCTTCCAGTTCTGGGTGCGTCCGTCCAGTGCGTGGAAGATCCCGGTCAGTGTCGCCAGCGCCCGGTCGTGCGCACCATGCGTGGACTGGGCCGCCGCGACCGCGTCGACCAGGCTCTTCCCGGCGCGGTGCACGCAAGCCGCGTGCAGTGCGTCGCGGGAGCCGAAGTAGGCGTACACGAGCGGCTTGGACACGCCTGCGGCCGAGGCGATTTCGGCGACCGAAGCCTTGGCGTAGCCGCGTTCGCCGAATTCGGTGGTGGCGATGTCGAGGATCTGCTCTTCCCGCCGCTCGCGGGGCACGCCCTTGGTGCCCGGCCTGCTCACCGGTCCTCCCCGGTGGCCCGGTGTACGACCGGGTCGATCAGCACACCGGGATTGAGGATGCCCGCGGGATCGAGTGCCGATTTGGCCGCGCGCAGCGCCGCGGCGAAAGGTTCGGGTCGCTGAAGGTCGTACCAGGGGCGGTGGTCGCGGCCGACGGCGTGATGGTGCGTGATGGTCGCGCCGTTGCGGTGCAGGGCCTCCGACACGGCCGTCTTGATCTCGTCCCATTGCTCGACGGTCCGTCCCCACCGGCCCGCGGCGTAGATGCCGAAGTACGGCGCGGGTCCGTCCGGATAGACATGGGTGAACCGGCAGGTCGAAACACCGGTCACGCCGGCGGATCGGAACGCGTCCGTGGTCGCTTCCTGCACCGCCGCTCGCAGGGCCTCGAAACGGTCCCAGGTGCAGGCTGTTTCGAAGGTCTCGACGATCATGGATTGGGCGGCGAGCGCGTCGCGCTGGTAGGGCATGCGGAGGAACGCCGAGCGCCACGCGTCGGCCGCGCCCGTGCGCGCCGAGTCTTCGGCGGAATCGGTGGTGCGGACCCCGTCCGGAATCGTGCCGCCGTGCTCGCGGCAGATCCGCACCGCACGACGCATCGGCTCGTCGACGGGATGGTCGGCGGACTCGAAGCCGAGGACGAGCACCCCGCCCGCCGCGCTGGTGCCCGCGTTGATGAACGCCTCCACCGGATCCAGCAGCCGGCAGTTCGCCGGATACAACGCGGACTGGGCGATGGCGCGCGTCGCGGCCACGGCCGCGCCGTAGTCGCCGAACACCACCGACGCCCCGGACCGCCAGCGCGGACGATCCTGCAAGCGCATCCACGCTTCGGTGATGACGCCGAGGATGCCCTCCGAGCCGAGGAACATCCGATCGGGTGACGGACCCGCGCCGGACCCGGGCAGCCTGCGGGATTCGCTGATCCCGGCCGGTGTGACCACCCGTAGCGATTCGACCATGTCGTCGATGTGGGTGTAGACGGTCGCGTAGTGCCCGCCCGCCCGGGTGGCCAGCCAGCCGCCGAGCGTGGAGAACTCGAACGACTGCGGAAAGTGCCGCAGCGTCAGACCATCCGGCCGCAATGCCGCTTCCAGCGCCGGGCCGAGTATGCCCGCTTGGATTCGTGCGGCTCGGCTGGTGCGGTCGAGTTCGACGATCCGACTCAGGCGGCCGGTGTCCAGCGACACCGACCCGGCGTAGGCGTCGGCGCCGCGGAGTTCGACACCACCCACCACCGACGTTC
The DNA here is from genome assembly GCF_044452545.1 of Nocardia sp. NPDC051900. NCBI lineage: Bacteria > Bacillati > Actinomycetota > Actinomycetes > Mycobacteriales > Nocardiaceae > Nocardia > Nocardia sp. NPDC051900. Next base: position 411,041 of record NZ_JBITBU010000004.1, read on the forward strand.
CGCCGCCGAACGGCACCACGGCGACGCCCGCGCTCGCGCACCAGTCCAGGATGTCGAGGACGTCCTGCTCGGTCCGCGGCCGCAACACCTGGTCGGGTACGTGGTCGACGCGGCCGAGCAGATTGCGCACCACATCGCGGAATGCCTGCCCATGGCCGTGTGCGACCCGGTCGCCGAGGTCTTCGGAGGCCAAGGGGGTCAACGCCTCCGGCACCCGGACGCGTGGCGGAGGCACGCTCAACGACGTCAGGTCCGGCGCCTCGTGCACGGTCAACTCGGCTTTCGGCAGCAGTGCCGCCACGCGTTCGGTCAGGACCTTCCGCTCGGTCCCGGTGACCGCGTCCTCCCGGTTGCCCCAACCCCACCACGATTTCGTCGCCATCGCTGCGCTCCGTCCGCTGAATTGACTCGATGGTAAATTACCTGACGATCAATTGGCGGGCGAATGCTCGATGTCGCGGGCGGGTCGACGCCGCGCCGCGACTTACCGGACGAGTGCGTTGTTCCGCGTGACGATCAACGGATCGCTCGGCGTGAAGGGCAGGTCGGGAAGTGCGTCCAGGGCGACGCCGAACGTCGCGGCCAGCACTTTCCTGGAATAGGCGCTCATCGAGGCGCGGTAGCCGATGTCCGCGGGCGTGGGTTGGTCGAAGAAGATCAGCAAGTGGATCTCGGGGGAGTCGACGACTTCGATGTGGTGCGGGTAGGCGCGCGGGACGAAGTACACCTCGCCTTCGCGCACGATGTAGGTGTCCAAGGTGCCGTCCGGATCCATGATCGTCATTCGCGCCGAGCCGCGATGGACGTAGCCCATTTCGGCGGTCACCGGATGCCAGTGCGGTTCACGCATGCCGTCTTCGCGCACCCGCAGCGAGTACATCGAGATGTCACGCAATGCGGGCCAGAACTGGGCGCGGGCGGTGCGCGCCGAACCGACCGGCGAGTCCACCGGGGCGGGCATCGCCTCGATCGCGAAGTGGTGCGGATCGCCGTAGCGGGCGGTGCACGGGATGTCGGGCTCGCCCTCGCGTCGCACGACGAGTTTCGCTGTGGTGTCGCGCCGGATCTTCGCGAAGTCCTCGGCGGGCAGGTCGTAGGTGTTGCCGAGCACCGAATCGGTCATCGCGCCGAGGCTCGCGCTGAATCCGAAGTCCTCCGGTCGTTCGTGGCGGAAGGCGAGGATGAACTCGGCCTCGGTATCGCCGACGTTCTCCACGTGATGCAGCGCGCCGGAGTCGATGTGGAACATCTCGCCCGCGCTCACCAGGAACGAGGAGAATCTGCTGCCGTCGTCCAAGACCGAGACCAGGGCCCGGCCCGCGGTGCAATAGGTGAGTTCGGTGGCGTTGGCGTGCCAGTGCGGTTCGCGGATCGCGCCGGGGGCGAGCGTCAGGCGTTTGATCGAGAGCCCGCTGAGGATCGGGAAGCTGTCGGCGGTGAGCCGGGTGAGCGAGCCGAGTTCGCTGCGGTGGATCTGCTCACCCTTCCGTAGGGAGGCCACATGGATCGATGGTGTCTGCACGGTTGCTCCTCGCTCGCGGTCGAAGGATCGGTGTTGCGCGCTCGCGCCGGTATCGGCGCATGGCAGCTCGGGGAGACCGCGCCCCATGCGTCATAGCCGAAAGCCTTGCATAGTGATTTGCGGCACAATGAATAGTGCTGATGGGTGGTGCCCAAACGAATGTTTTTCACATCACATCATGTCATAGCCCAATGCGGGTGCGGGTAATCCTAGGACCTTTACCAACCTCGGCGCGCCGATCCGATCGGTGTTCGCTAAGGTCCGTTCTGCACGCTCGGGTCATGGTTCACGCATTTGAGGCACCGCTTCTGGCTCCATAGCCGGAGCGGACGATGATCGACCAGAGAGTGAACTCGCCGCCGCATGACCCCGACACGCCGTTCCGCACGTCGCACCCAGCATTCACGAGCACGCAATCTTCTGTTCCCGCAACTGCTCACGGCCGCGGTCGACACGGCGTTCGACTCGGCGGCCCTCCGGTACAATCCGACCGGCGATCCCGCGGACCAGCGTGAGCTCAGCTACCGGGAATTGGACGAGATGTCGTCGCGATGGGCCCGCTACCTGATCGGGTTCGGCGTAGGGCCGGGAGACTTCGTCGCGGTGGCCGTCACCCGCTCGATCGAGTCGGTGCTCGCGGTGTGGGCGGTCGCGAAGACCGGCGCCACCTACGTGCCCGTCGATCCCTCCTATCCGGCGGATCGGATCGCGCACATGATCGCCGACTGCGGCGCCGTCGTCGGCCTCACCACCTCTGCGCATCGCGCGGCACTCGGCGCGCCCGGCATGACGTGGATCGAACTCGATTCCGAAGCGCACCGGCAGAAGGTCGCCGCCGCGCCCGGCCATTCGATCTGCTACCTGGACCGGCTTCGTCCCCTCACCGAACAGCACCTCGCCTACCTGATCTACACCTCCGGCTCGACGGGCAAGCCGAAAGGCGTCGCGGTCACCCATGCCGGTCTCGCGGGCCTGGTCGAGCACGAGATCGCCGCCCGGGCGGTGAGCCGGGCATCACGCGTCTCGCATCTGTGCACGCCGAGCTTCGACTTCTCGGTGATCGAGATGCTGCTCGCCTTCTCGGCGGGCGCGACGCTGGTCGTGGCGCCGCCCACGGTGTTCGGCGGCGCCGAACTGGCCGATCTGCTGCGGCGCGAGCGGGTCACGCATCTGTGCATCACCCCGGGAGCCCTGGAATCCATCGAGCCGGCCGGGCTCGACGACCTCAGGGCCATCCTGTGCGGCGGGGAGCGTGTGGGCCCCGAGCTGGCCGCACGGTGGGCGACCGGCGCCCGGTCCTTCTATATCGTCTACGGCCCCACCGAGACCACCATCTTCGCCACCGGCACCGAGGCGCTGTGTGCGGGCGGCGCGACCCATATCGGCACTCCGGTCCCGGGGCTGGGCGTCCACGTGCTGGACGCGCGGCTGCGGATGGTGCCCACCGGCGTGATCGGCGAGCTGTATCTGTCCGGACCGGCGCTGGCGCAGGGATACCTCGGACGCCCCGGGCTGACCGCGGACCGATTCGTCGCCAATCCGTTCGCTGCGGCACCCGGCTCCCGCATGTATCGCACCGGCGATCTGGTGCGGCGCGACTGGGCGGGACACCTCGAACACCACGGACGGGTGGACTTCCAGGTCAAGATCCGAGGGCTGCGGATCGAGCTCGGCGAGATCGACAACGCGCTGACCGCCCACCCCGACGTCGACTACGCCGCGACACTCGGCACGACACTGCCGTCCGGCGCCACCGCGCTGGTCTCCTACGTGCTGCCACGAGCGGCGACCGGCCCGGACGGCAGCGTCCGGGTGGCGCTCGACACCGTCGAATTGGCCGATCTCCTGGCGAAAACCCTTCCGGCATACATGATTCCGGCCGCGATCACAGTGCTCGACGAACTCCCGCTGACACCGGTCGGCAAGCTGGATCGCGCCGCGCTGCCGGAGCCGGTGCTCAACACCAGGCAGTTCCGTGCGCCCGCCACGCCGACCGAGCAGGTGGTCGCCGACGTCTTCGCCGCGCTGCTCCTCCCGCCGGGCGACTCCGAAACCGCCCGGGTCGGTGCCAACGACGACTTCTTCGAACTGGGCGGCAATTCGCTGATCGCGACGCAGGCCGCGGCGCGGCTCGGTACCACGCTGGGCGTCCGCGTTCCGGTCGCGCTGTTGTTCGAGGCCTCGGTGGTGGCGAAACTGGCCGAACGCCTGAACGAACTGGCTCGAGTCACCCACCCGGCGCCGCGACCGATGGCGCGACCGGACCGGGTGCCGCTGTCGTACGCACAGCGCCGGATGTGGTTCCTCAATCGGTTCGACCCGGCCGCGGCGAGCAACAACATCCCACTGGCGGTGCGGTTGAGCGGACAGCTGGACGTGGACGCGCTGCGGGCGGCGATCCGGGATCTGGTCGAGCGGCACGAGGTGCTGCGGACCAGCTATCCGGAGCGCGACGGGACGGGCAGCCAGCGGGTGCACGCGCTGTCGGAGCCGGGCGCGGTGCCCGAGCTGCCGGTGCTCGACGTCGCCGAAGCCGAGGTCCTCGAGCACACGGTGGCCGCGGTGGTCGAGGGCTTCGATGTCACGGCCGCGCCGCCGCTCCGGTTGCGTCTGCTGCGTTCGAGCGAGTCCGAGCACGTGCTGGTCGGCGTGATCCACCACATCGCCGCCGACGGCTCCTCGATGGGACCGCTGACCGCCGATCTGATGAGCGCGTACTCGGCCAGGACCGAGGGCCACGCTCCCGCTTGGCAGCCGTTGCCCTTGCAGTACGCGGACTACACGTTGTGGCAGCGCGAGATGCTCGGCGCCGAGAGCGATCCGGACTCGACGCTCGCCCGCCAGCTCGGTTTCTGGCGGCAGCGGCTGGCGGACCTGCCGGAACGGCTGGACCTACCCGCCGACCGGCCGCGCCCCGCGGTGTTCTCCGGTCGCGGCGCCACCCACGAATTCAAGATCGACGCGGCGGTGCACGCCGCACTGGACCGGCTGGCACACCGCCACGACGCGACGTTGTTCATGGTCGCGCACGCCGCGTACACGGTCTTGCTGGCCCGGCTGTCGAACACCCGCGACATCACCGTCGGCGCGCCGGTGGCCGGTCGTGGCGAGGCCACGGTGGACGGCCTGATCGGCATGTTCGTCAACACCCTCGCGCTGCGTACCGAGATCGACCCCGGCCACAGCTTCACCGAGCTGCTCGAGCAGGTGCGCAGGCGGGACATCGAGGCCTTCGGCCACGCCGACGTGCCGTTCGAACGCCTGGTGGAGGAGCTCGACCCGGTGCGGTCGAGCGCGCATCACCCGCTGTTCCAGACCATGCTGACCTTCCAGAACTTCGCGCCGACGACACTGGAACTGCCCGGGCTGCGGGTTTCCGCGGTGGACTTCGCGCTGCCGCTGGCGAAATTCGATCTTGAGCTGACCATGGTGCCGCACGAGGACGAGCGGACGCCGCTGGGCATCTCGGCCGCGTTCACCTATTCCACCGACCTGTTCGACGAGGCCACGGTGGCGGGATTCGCCCGGCGGCTGTGCGTGATCCTCGCGGCCGTCGCGGATTCGGCGGATCGGGCGGTCGGGGAGATCGACTTGCTCGATTCCGCGGAGCGCGCCGCGATCCTGGCCGGGTGGAACGACACCCGGCACCCGGTCGCGGCGGGGCTGGTGCTCGACGGGTACCGGCGTGCGGTAGCCCGGCACCCGGACGAGATAGCGGTGGTCCACGCGGATACGCAGTTGACCTACCGCGAGTTCGACGAGCGGGTCAACCGGCTCGCCCGGGTACTCGCCGATCACGGCGTCGGCGCGGAAACCCTTGTGGCGCTCGCGGTCCGGCGGTCGGTGGATCTCGTGGTCGGCATGTACGCGATCCTCACCGCCGGTGGCGCGTACGTACCGCTCGACCCCGATCACCCCGCCGAGCGGATCGCGCACGTGCTCGAGGTCGCGAAACCGGTCTGCGTGCTCACCACTTCCGCCGACGCGATCCCGGTACCCGATCATGTCGCCGTCCTGTCCCTGGACGCCCTCGGCGCGGACCAGCGCTCGGGAGCTGCGATTCGTTCCGACGAACTGAGGCGGGCGGTGCTGCCGCAGCACCCCGCCTATGTGATCTTCACGTCCGGTTCGACCGGGCGTCCGAAGGGTGTGGCGGTCTCGCACGCCGCGATCGACAACCAGATCGAGTGGATGCTCGCCCAGTACCCCATGGGCCCGCAGGACGTATACCTGCAGAAGACAGCGGCGACCTTCGACGTCTCTCTGTGGGGCTACCTGATGCCGTTGCGCGCGGGCGCGAAACTCGTGCTCGCCGACCACGACGGGCATCGTGACGCCGCCTACCTCGCCGCGGCCGTAGCCGCGCACCGTGTGACGGTCACCGATTTCGTGCCCTCCATGTTGACCGAGTTCGCCGCCCATGCGACGGCGGAAAGTCTCGCGACACTGCGGGATCTGTTCGTCATCGGGGAAGCTCTGCCGCCGGAGACCGTGCGCGTGGTCCGCGCGGTCTCCGGCGCACAGGTGCACAACCTGTACGGACCCACCGAGGCGGCGGTCTCGGTGACGTACCGGCCCGCCGGAACGGGCGACGGTGTGACGGTGCCGATCGGGCAGCCGCAGTGGAATACTCAGGTATACGTGCTGGATTCGCGCCTGCGACCCGTTCCGGCCGGGGTACCGGGCGAACTGTACCTGGCCGGCGAACAGCTGGCCCGTGGATACGTGCGGCAAGCGGCGCTGACCGCGGACCGTTTCGTCGCCAACCCGTTCGACCGCGGAACCAGGATGTACCGCACCGGCGACCTGGCGGTCTGGCGTGCGCCTCGCGCGGACGAGCCGCAACGCCTGGAATACCTCGGGCGCACCGACTTCCAGGTGAAATTCCGCGGCCAGCGCATCGAACTCGGTGAGATCGAGACGGCGCTGCTCGCGCAGCCGTCGGTGAGCCAAGCGGTCGCGGCGGTGGTGGCATCGCCGTCGGGAGATCGGCTGGCGGCCTATGTCGTCGCGCGTCCGGGGCAGGTCATCGATCGTGGCGAACTCGTTGCCGGGATGTCGGCGGTCCTTCCCGCGTACATGATCCCGTCCGCGCTGGTGGAGCTGGCGGCGTTGCCGCTGAACGCGAGCGGGAAACTCGATCGCAAAGCGCTGCCCGAGCCCGCCACCGAGACCACGGCGTTCCGAGCGCCGCGCAACCCCGCCGAACAGGCCGTCGCGCAGGTGTTCGCCGAACTGCTCGGCGTCGAGCGAGCGGGCATCGACGACGACTTCTTCGCGCTCGGCGGCAATTCGCTGCTCGCCACCCGGGCCGTCGCACGGGTTAACGAGGCGCTCGGATCGCGGGTCACCGTGCGGGATCTGTTCGAGGCGCCCGCGGTGTGGGCACTCGCCGCGCGGGTGGTCGCCGGTGGGACGGGCGTGGCTCGCGCGCCCTTGGCGCGAGTGCGACGACCGGATCGCATCCCGCTGTCGCCTGCGCAGCAGCGGATGTGGTTGCTCAACCGCATCGAGCCGGACTCGCCCGCCTACAACATGCCCTTCGCCGTCCGGCTGACCGGCACTCTCGATCTGCCCGCGCTGCGCCACGCGCTCGCCGACGTGATCGAACGGCACGAGGTGCTGCGCACCCGCTACCCGGTCGACGCCGACGGGCAGCCGTATCAGGAGATCCTTCCGACCGATGCGGTCCTTCCCGACGGCATCGTGATCGAGCACGGTGTCACGGATGCCGCGGCCATGGTGGACGCGCTGATGTCCGCGGGCTTCGACGTGACCGCGGACGCGCCCGTGCGCCTGCGGCTGTTCACCTCGGGCCCAGATCATCTGCTCGTCATCGTGACCCACCACATCTCGGCGGACGGTTCGTCGCTCGCGCCGCTGGCCCGCGACCTGGTGACCGCCTACGTGGCCAGGCTCGGCGGCGGCGCGCCGGACTGGTCGCCGCTGCCGGTGCAGTACGCCGATTACGCGATCTGGCAGCACGGCACGATCGGATCCGAGGACGACGAGTATTCCGTTGCGGCGCAACAGCTGTCGTATTGGCGCGGGCAGCTGTCCGGGCTCACCGGACCGCTGGAACTGCCAGCCGATCGCCCGCGCTCGTCGACAGCCTCGACGCGCGGTGCGTCGACCGGCTGCACGATCCCGGCGCGGGTACACGAGCGGCTGACCGGAATCGCGCGCGAGCACAACGCGACGCTGTTCATGGTGGTGCACGCGGCCCTCGCCACGCTGATCGGACGCCTCTGCGGCGCCACGGACGTCGTCATCGGGACCCCGGTGGCCGGGCGGGGCGAACATGCGCTGGACGACTTGGTCGGGATGTTCGTCAACACGCTGGCGTTGCGCGTCGACGTCGACCCCGACGTGCGGTTCCACGATCTCGTCGAGCGCTCTCGTGAAGTCGCCGTCTCGGCCTTCGCCAACGCGGACGTTCCTTTCGAGCGAGTGGTCGAGGAGACCGATCCCGCGCGCACCGGAGCGCGCACCTCGCTGTTCCCGGTGATGCTGTCGTTCCAGAACCTCGAGCAGCCCACCCTGGAGTTGCCGGATCTGACGGTCACCGCCGTCGACAACGGCGAGATCACGGCCAAATTCGATGTGCAAGTGGTCGTCGAGCCGCGGGCGTGCGGCGACGGCCGGACGGAATCGGCGGTGACCTTCACCTACGCCACGGACCTGTTCGACGAATCGACCGTCCGCGCCTTCGCGCGCCGGTTCGAGCGCATCGTGTCCGCGGTCGCCGAAGATCCCTCGGCGCGGGTGTGGGACATCGACATCCTCGACGAGAGCGAACACTGCCCGGCGGTCGCGCACGAGGCGCGGGCCGGGACCCAAACGGTGGCGACCCTGCCCGAGCTGATCGGCGAGCAAGCACGGCGCAGGCCGGAGGCGGAGGCCGTCCGGTTCGGTGCCGCCACACTGAGTTTCGGCGCGTTGTACAAGCGCGCGAATCGAATCGCCCGCGCGCTGATCGCCGCCGGAGCGGGCCCGGAAACCCTGGTCGCCGTGGCGGTCCCGCGCACCGAGGATCTACCGGTCGCGTTGCTCGGAGTGCTGGCCGCCGGTGCCGCGTACCTGCCGATCGACCTCGGCTATCCGGCGCAGCGGCTGGCGTTCGTGCTCGCCGACGCGGCACCGGTGTGCGTGCTGACCACCGCCGCCGAGCGCTCCGCCATCCCGGACACCGACCTGCCCACCGTGTTGCTGGAGCAGACGGCGGAGTTCGCCGACGATCCGATCACCGACGCCGACCGGGCGTCGCCGCTGCTGCCGGACAATCTCGCCTACGTCATCTACACGTCGGGTTCGACGGGCGTGCCGAAGGGTGTCGGCGTGACGCATCGCAATGCGGTGCGACTGTTCACCGAGGCGCGGCCGCTGTTCGAATTCGGCGAGCACGACGTCTGGACGTTGTTCCACTCCTTCGCGTTCGACTTCTCGGTGTGGGAGCTGTGGTGCGCGCTCGTGACCGGCGGCACCGTCGTCGTGGTCGACTACGCGACCTCGCGCTCACCGGAACTGTTCCGCGAGTTGCTGATTCGCGAGCAGGTGACGGTGCTGAACCAGACGCCGTCGGCATTCTGTCAACTGGTCGAAGCCGATCGGGACGCCTCGGCCGCGTCCGGCGAATTCGCGCTGCGGTATGTGATCTTCGGCGGTGAGGCCCTGGATCTGCGGCACCTGCGACGCTGGCGTGAGCGTCGTCCGGGGGAATCGCCGCGACTGGTCAACATGTACGGCATCACGGAGACCACCGTGCACGTCTCCTTCCTGGACGTCGGCGCGGAGCTGATGGAAAGCCCGGCCAGCCTGATCGGGCGAGCGTTGCCCGGGCTGGACACGCACGTGCTGGACATTCGTCTGCGACCGGCGCCGGTCGGTACGCCCGGTGAGATCTATGTCGCGGGCGGTCAGCTCTCCCGCGGCTACGTGGGGCGGCCCGGGCTCACCGCGACGCGGTTCGTCGCGAATCCCTTGGGGCCGCCGGGATCGCGGATGTACCGCTCGGGTGACCTCGCGCGCTGGAACCGGTTCGGCGGCGACGCCGGCCTCGCCTATTCCGGTCGCGGCGACCAGCAGGTGCAGTTGCGCGGGTTCCGGATCGAACTCGGGGAGATCGAATCGGCGCTGGTGCGGTGTTCCGGCGTGCGTCAGGCCGTCGCGCTGGTTCGGACCGATCCGACGCTCGGTGACCAGCTCGTGGGCTATGTCCTGCCCGAACCGGGGGCGCGGCCGGACCCGGCCGAGTTGCGCGAACAGGTGGCCGAACACCTGACCGGCTACATGGTGCCCGCCGCGATCGTGGTGATCGACGCCATCCCGTTGACCCCCAACGGCAAGCTCGACAAGCGGGCGTTGCCCGCGCCGGCGTTCCGCGCGCGCGAGTTCCGCGCTGCTGTCACTCCCGTGGAGGCGACCGTCGCGGCCGCCTTCGCCGCGGTGCTCGGCGCCGAGCGCTTCGGCATGGACGACAACTTCTTCGAGCACGGCGGCAACTCACTGCTCGCCGCGAAGCTGACTCTGCGGCTGTCGTCCGCGCTGGGCGCCCGGATTCCGGTGATGCGGGTGTTCACCGCGCCCACACCCGCGGAACTGGTCGCCGACCTGGCCCGCCGGGCGAGCGGCGAAGTCCGGACCGAGGCGGCCTTCGACATGCTGCTGCCGCTGCGTCCCGGCGGTTCGGCCGCGCCGCTGTTCTGTGTGCATCCCGTGTCGGGCATCTCCTGGTCGTATGCGGGCCTCGCCGCCTACCTCGACCCGGAACGGCCGCTCTACGGCCTGCAAACGCCCGTGCTGGCCGGCGATGAGGTGATGCCGGATTCGATCGAGGAATGGGCCCGCCGCTACCTCGAGCTGATCCGCACGAAACAACCGACCGGTCCTTACCATCTGCTCGGCTGGTCCTTCGGCGGCGTCATCGCGCACGAGATGGCGGTCCAGCTGCAACGCGAAGGCGAGCGAGTCGCGCTGCTCGCGGTGATGGACAGCTACATGGCGGATCCGCCCGGCACGCCGCCGGGTGACGCGGGCCAGGTCCCGGTGGCCGAGTTGATCGGCGGCCTGCTGGGTGAGCAGGCGGGCGACCTCGGCAACGTCGCGGAGGTGGACTGGGCCGCGCTGCCGCAGAAGATGACCGAACTTCCGGAGCCGTTCGCGTCGTTCGGCTCCGACCGCGTCACCCGGATCCTGGACGCGGCGGTGCACTCGGTCGCGCTCCGCGGCGCCTACGTCCCGCCGGTGTACCGGGGCGATGTCCTCTATTTCACCGCCGCGCTCGACGATCCGACCGGCTGTGTCGGCGCGTCGATCTGGAGCGAGGTCGTCGACGGCCGCGTGCACAACCATCCCGTGTCGACGACGCACTGGCGAATGACCGTCGCGTCCGGCCTGGCCGAGATCGCCGCGGTGCTGACCCGCGCGTGGCGAGCGGGCGAGCCGGGCGGTGAGGACTCGGTCAGCCGGTGAACCAGCGGTGCAGCCGGGCATCGGCGGCGGCGGCCTTCTCCCGGGCGAGTTCCACCGAGGGCACGCTGAACGGTGCGACCGGCGCGGGACCGGAGAGGAAATCGGCCTCGACCTTGCCGACCAGCCCGCCGCCGAACTCGATATGGCAGGTGCCCCGCCCGCGATACTGTTCCTGCGGCGCCGAGCCGCCGAATCCGGCCTCGATGCCAGCGGCGACCGTACGAGCGGCGTCCTCGGCGAACACGCCCGCCCGCGGGACCGGCGCGTCGGCGCAGTCGCCGAGGGCGTAGACGCCAGGAAACGGCGTCTCGAGGGTGTGCGGGTCCACGGCGATCCAGCCGTCGTTCCCGCCCTCGGTGAGCCCCGACGCCTCGACGACCGCGGGAACCCGGTGCTTCGGGATTCCGATGAACAGGTCGTAGGGCACCTCGCCGGTCCTGGTGACCGCGATGTGGCGGTCCGGGTCGAGCGCGTGCACCCGGCGCCCCGGCGAATAGGCGATGCCACGCCGCGACAGCGCTTCGACGATGGCGGCGGAGGTTTGCGCGGACACCGGAATCGGTGCGTCCATGGGGGTGAAGAACTGCATGTGGGTGCGGTTCCGGATCCCGCGCCTGGTGAGCGCTTCGTGCAGGAGCATCGCGCCTTCGTAGGGCGCGGGCGGGCACTTGAACGGGATGCTCAGCACCGCGAGGACGACGGCCCCGCCGTCGAAGCCCGCCAGGCGTTCGCGCAATCGGCGGGCGCCGTCGATCGAGTAGTACTCGTAGCCGTCCTCGACGAAGCCGGGGGTGGCGCCGGGATCGTAGTCGGCGCCCAGCGCGACGACGAGGACGTCGGGGTCGTACACCGCCTGGTCGGTGCGGACGCGGCGTGCTCTCGGGTCGATCTCGGTGACCTCCTCCTGCCGGAATTCGACGCGCGGATGGCTGAAGCGGGAATACGGCACCCGCGCTGTCTCCGGGGGCAGGTCACGGAACAGAATGTCCAGTTTGGCGAAGCCGAAGGTGAAGGAGTCGTTTCGGTCGATGATGACGACACGGAGTTCGTCGGCCGGCGAACCCGACAGACGGGTGGCCAGCTCCAGCCCTCCGAACCCCGCACCGAGAATGAGTACGGTTCGCATACGCCGATTCTTCCCCTGGTGACGCCGCCGAGTCGAGGGTTGCTTCCAAGCCTGCCGACGGCCGAGTCCCGGTCCGGCGACGGGGCGCGCCGTGGCCGGAGTGCCCTGCGTTCGGTGACCTTCGGCCATCATCTGAACCGACGCTTCGCGCGATGCTGGAGAGACGAAGCGACTCGAATGAGCATCCCCATGACAGAACTACGACCCCTCGATTCCGGCTTCATGGAACTGGAGGACTCCGACCGGCATATCAGTCTCGGCATCGGCGCGGTGGCGATCATCTCCGGTGCCCCACCGAGCAGGTCCGAGCTGAGCGGCGTAGTCGCCAAGGGCGTGCGGCGGAACGCGCGCTTGCGCCAGAAGGTGCGGCGGGCGCCGCTCGACCTGGCCACGCCGGTGTGGGAGGACGACCCCAATTTCGATCTCGCACACCATATTCGGTGGACCGCACTGCCCGCGCCGGGTGACGAGGCCGCGTTGTGCGAATTGGTGGCGACGGAACTCGAGGAGCGACTCGATCGCGACCATCCGCTGTGGCAGTGCGTCGTCGTCGAACACCTCGCGGCGGACCGCTGGGCACTGCTGGTCAAAGCGCATCACAGTCTGGTGGACGGCGTATCCGGCATCTCGGTGTTCCGAAGTTTCTGCGATGCCGTGGCCGAGGAGCCGAACGATCCGGTGACCGAGCCACCGAGCCGTACCGAGGTGCGCCGGCCGGATCTGGTTCGAGAACTGTCGCGGCTACCTGTCGTCGTGCCGCGGTCGGTGGTCGCCATGACGCGCGGTCTGGCGCCGCTGCTGTCCGCCGTCGTGTCGCCGGCCACCGAGTGCTCGCTGAACGGTCCCATCGGACGCCAGCGCCGGTATGTCGTGGCCCGGGCCGCCCTGTCGGATGTCCATGAGATCGGCGCGGTGTTCGGCGTCACGGTCAACGATGTCGTCCTGGCCGCGGTCGCCGCCGCTTATCGTGAACTGTTGGTCGGCCGCGACGAACGGCCGTCTCCGGACAAACTGCGTATTCTCGTCCCGATCTCCATGCGCTCCGAACAAGCGAAATACACACTGGACAACCGAGTTTCGGCGGTGCTGCCGTTCCTGCCGATCGAGGTCGCCGACCCGGTGGAGCGGCTGAGGGCGATCCGGGAACGGATGAACCGGCACAAGTCGGGAGGCGAAGCGCAGGCGGAGAAATCGGTGCTCGCGCTGGCGGGCCTGGTGCCGTTCGCGCCCCTGGCATGGAGTCTTCGTCTGCTGGCACGGTTTCCGCAACGAACCGTGGGGGCGCTGGTGACGAATGTGCCCGGCCCGCGTGAACAGCTGACCGTGCGCGGGCGTGTGGTGTCGGAACTTCTGCCTGCCATGCCGATCGCCATGCGGTTGCGCACGGCGGTCGCGGTCCTCAGTTACGCGGGCCACCTGACCTTCGGCATCACCGGAGACTATGACACCGCTCCCGATATCGCCGTGCTCGCCGAAGGCATCGAGCGGGAGATCCGGCGGCTGCGGGAGCGGGCCGGGATCCGGCGACCGTCCCGGCCCGAGGAGATCCGACCGTGACGCGCCTTCACGGCGGTGCGGCCCGAGCCGCCGGGACCGGCTGCGCGAAGAGGACGGATCGGGGACTTTCTGCCCTGTCCGGCAGTAGGACTCGGTGATGATATGGGAGGCCGTGGTGTCGAGTGAAGACCGGAGAGCGAGGTTGTTGCCAGGTGGATGCACGCGCGATGTGCCCCGGCCCGAGATCATGATCGCCTCGAACGGCCGTGTCGCGGACCACGGCGTAGCGGGCCGCACGATGGTCGAGATCGACCGCGAGGAGGCGCTGCGGCTGCTGGCCGGCGTCGCCTACGGACGCGTGGTGTTCACTCGCGACGCACTGCCCGCGATTCGCCCGGTCAACCATTTCGTCGACGGCGGTGTGGTCATCGTGCGTACCCGGGTCACCTCACGGCTCACCGACACCGTCCGTGCCGATCCGTCCGTCGTCGTGGCGTACGAGGCCGACGACATCGACGCGGTGAGCCATGTGGGCTGGTCGGTCGTCGTGACCGGTCTCGCGCGTACGGTCACCGACCCCGAACGGATCGCGCGCTATACGGGGCTGCTGCGCCCGTGGGCCGATGGGCTCATGGACACCGTCATCGCTATCGAACCCACGATCGTGACGGGTGTCAGACTGCTCGGCGAGCAGGGATAGGTCGCCGTAGCGAAGCGCAACGGGTCGGTGACCCGAAGCCGGTCACCGCGAGCAATTGCGGGTCCGCGGTGGACGTCTGTGATCAAATGAGGTGGATGTTGCGGCGTTCCCTTCCGACCGTCGGCGGTCGTCCGACGGCGGGGGCGCGTGGCCGATTCGGCCACCGGACCAGAAAACCAGGCAGGTGGCCCGGCAAGTCGCCCGCCGACAGATCGCCGACGCCAGGGCGCTGCTCGGTTCCGGCACGGCGACCGCCGCCGTAGCCGAGTGGCTCGGGCCCCGGCTCTCGGCCGAGACCGGGACGGAACCGAGACATGAGCATCGAGAGTTCTTCGGTATCGCAGGCCAGGCCGAATTCCGTTCTGGTACTGGGTGTACTGGCCGCGGGCCAATTCCTGATGACGCTCGACAGCTCGGTGATGAACGTGTCGATGGCGACCGTGGCCCAGGACGTCGGTACGACGATCACCGGAATCCAAACCGCGATCACCCTCTACACGTTGGTGATGGCGACGCTGATGCTGACCGGCGGGAAGGTGGGCTCCATCGTGGGCCGTCGCCGGGCGTTCGGCCTCGGGCTGGTGATCTACGGCGCCGGTTCCTGCACCACCGGCCTGGCGCCGAATCTGCCGGTTCTGCTGTTGGGTTGGTCGCTGCTCGAGGGGATCGGAGCGGCTCTGATCATGCCCGCGATCGTGTCCCTGGTCGCTGCGAACTTCGCCCCGGAACGCCGCGCGGCGGCCTATGGATTGGTGGCGGCGGCCGGCGCGATGGCGGTCGCGGTGGGGCCGCTGCTCGGCGGCGCGGTGACGACATACGCGTCCTGGCGGTACGTGTTCTTCGGCGAGGTCGTCATCGTCGTACTGATCCTGCTGGTGCTCCGCAGGATCGAGGACGCCCCCGCGGAGCAGGTACGGCTCGATCTGGTGGGCTCGCTGCTATCGGTGGCCGGGCTCGGCATGGTCGTCTTCGGCGTCCTGCGGTCGAGCACGTGGGGCTGGGTGCGGGTGAAGCCGGGCGCTCCCGCCGTGCTCGGGCTCTCCCCGGTCATCTGGCTGCTGATCGCCGGACTGCTGGTCTCGTACCTGTTCCTGCGGTGGCAGACCCATCTGGTCGACACGGGCCGGGAGCCGCTGGTGGATCCGGGATTGCTGCGTAATCGGCAGCTCACCGGCGGCCTGAGCATGTTCTTCGCTCAGTTCACGGTGCAGGCGGGGGTGTTCTTCGCGGTTCCGCTGTTCCTGTCGGTGGTGCTCGAACTCAGCGCCGTGGAAACGGGCGTGCGGATCCTGCCGCTGTCGGTGGCGCTGGTTCTGGCGGCGACGGCGATTCCGAAGTTCCGGCCGCGGGCGAACCCGCGACGGGTGGTACGGCTGGGGCTGGGCTCGATGATCACCGGCATCCTGATTCTGGTCGCCGGTATGGACCCCGCAGCGAACGCCGGGGTGGTCTCGATTCCGATGCTGCTGATGGGACTCGGACTGGGCGCTCTGGCCTCGCAGTTGGGGGCGGTCACCGTCTCGTCGGTGCCCGATGCGCAGAGCGGCGCGGTCGGCGGGCTGCAGAACACCGTGACCAATCTCGGCGCATCGCTCGGCACCGCCTTGATCGGCTCGGTGCTGATCGCGACCCTGACCTCGTCGGTCGTCGCGGGCATCGAAAACGATCCCGCGGTTCCCGCGTCGGTGCAGCAGCGGGCGACCACCGAACTCGCGGGCGGCGTGCCGTTCCTGTCCAACACCCAACTCGAGGATGCCCTCCATGCCGCCGGAGTGCAGCAGTCCACCGCGGACGCCGTCATATCCGTCAACTCCGAGGCGCGGCTGGAAGCCTTGCGGGTGGCGTTGGCCGTGACTGCCCTGCTCGCCATCGCGCCGCTGTTCGCCACCGGCAGGTTGCCACGGCGACCGGCCGCGCGGAGCCGGGATGACCCGGCCGAGACCGACGAATCGTAAAAGCAGCCTCCGGCAGAGGTCCGACGGCCCGCCCGGAGAATGACCTTCGTCTCTGCCGACTTCGTGGGGGACGCGAGATGCTCGATGCCGATGGCAGCGGCGGCGTGGACGGCCGATGGGACGCCTGCGGCGCCGCTCTCGACGGAGGGAATCTTCATGACTACCGAAAGCGCCTCGCGCGAAACGAATCTCGACTTTCCTGTCTTGGCGGCCGTCGACGGCTCGGCCAGCTCGTACCAGGCGGTCGCTTGGGCGGCGGTCGAAGCCGCGCTGCATCACCGCTCGCTGCACATCGTCACTTCGATGGCGATCCAGACCGGTTTCGGCCCCGAGATGTCGCTCGGAGAAGCCGATCTGGAGTGGTTGCGCGACGACGGCGAGCGCATCCTCACGGAGGCGGCGCGGGTGGCGCGCACGGCAGTGCCGGGCGCCGAACCCGCCATCACCACCGAGGTGACTTTCGAACTGATCATTCCCATGCTCATCGAAAGGTCCGCGCGAGCGTGGATGCTGGTGGTGGGCAGTCGCGGGATGGGTGCGTTCCAGCGGGGGCTGCTCGGCTCGGTGAGCACCGCGGCCACCCATCACGCGCGGTGCCCGGTCGCGGTGATCCATGGCATCGCGGCGATCGACGCCGTGTCGGCCCGGCAGCCCGTGCTGGTGGGCGTCGATGGGACCGACAACAGTGTGGCCGCCGTCGAACTGGCGTTCGAGGAGGCGTCGCGCCGAAAGGTCGACGTGGTCGCGCTGCACGCGTGGAGCGACACCAGCGGTCCGGACGCGCCGGTCCGCGGCTGGGACGGCGCGCGCGAGTCGGCGGAGGCGGTGCTGGCCGAGAGTCTGGCCGGTTGGGCCGATCGCTACCCGGACGTCGCGGTACGTCGCGTCGTCACGGCGGGCCGGCCGGGACGATCGTTGCTGGACGAGTCGGCGAACGCACAGTTGGTTGTGGTCGGCAGTCACGGCAGAGGAGGGTTCGCCAGCATGCTGCTGGGCTCGACGAGCAACACCCTGCTGCACTCGGTGGAGGTGCCTTTGATCGTCGTTCGAACGCGGTGAAGGTCGTTTGCGAGCCGCGATGAACAGCACTGACCGCCCGTCGGTCGCGGTGCTGTCTCTGTTGGGTCAATCCGGTGTGCCCATCGCTTGCCCGTGGTTGTCTGGATATCTCACTGCGACATCATGGCGATCGGGGCCTCGTGCCCGCTCACGTCCGGATCGGGCGCTGGAGAACCTGCCATGCGGTCCCAGCCGAGAAAGGACCAGCGGGACATGGCAACGACGGAATCAGCGCGGGACCGCGTACGTCAGGCCGACTCGGAGAGGCGACCGGTCTGGTACGCGCAGGACGCGGACGCGGTGCTGGCGGCTCTCGGCTCGGACCGGCAGTCCGGCCTGACCGCACTCGACGTCGAGGAACGGCGAAAGCGATACGGGCCCAACGAGCTCGCCGCGGAACCCGCGCCGTCGGTCTGGGCGATGGCGTTGCTGCAGTCGAAGGATCCGATGAACCTGATGCTGCTGGTGGTCACGGTGGTCAGTGTGATCATCGGCGAGATTCCGACGGCGATCGTGGTCGGGGTGCTGGTCGGGCTCAATGTCGTGCTGGGTACCCAGCAGGAGGTCAAGGCGCGGGCCAGCGTCGACGCGCTGGCGAGGATGCAGACGCCGCAGGCGCGGGTTGTGCGCGACGGGTCGCTGACGCGCTGTGCCGCGACCGAGCTCGTGCCGGGCGACATCGTCGAACTGGAGGCAGGCGACATCGTCCCCGCGGACGGCAGGCTGTTGAAATCCACCACCCTCGAGACCCAGGAAGCGGCGCTGACGGGGGAGAGCGCGCCCGTCGCCAAGGACGCCCACACGCTCGGCGCCGCCGACGTCGCCCTGGGCGACCGGGCCGACATGGTCTTCCAGAACACGTCGGTGACGCGCGGCACCGCCGCCATGGTGGTCACCGAGACCGGCTCGGACACCGAGATGGGCCGGATCGCGTCGATGCTCTCGGCGGTCGCCCCGAGCAAGTCGCCGTTGCAACGGGAGCTGGATGCGCTGACGAAGGTGCTGGGCGCGGTCGCCTGGACGGCGGTGGCGATCATCGTGATCATCGGGGCGATTCGCGGACAGAGCATCACGGCGGTGCTGTTGCTCGGGATCTCGATGGGCGTGTCGGCGATCCCGACCGGCTTGCCCACATTCGTGCAGGCGATGCTGGCCTACGGGGCGCGCCGGCTGGCCGAGGCCAAGGCCGTCGTCAAGAACCTCACCGATGTCGAGACACTCGGCGCGACGAGCGCCATCAACTCCGACAAGACCGGCACGCTGACGATGAACCAGATGACGGTGCGGTCGCTGTACTTCCACGGCCGGTGGTACACCGTCGAGGGCCAGGGGTACGACAAGTCCGGGGCGATCACCCACGCCGCCGGGCAGGCGGCGCCGGACTTCACCCTGCTGGCCTACGGGCTGTGCCTGGACAGCGACGCCACCGTCGCCGACAGCGGGGAGGTCGTGGGCGATCCGACCGAGGCGGCGCTGGTGGTGCTGGCGGCCAAGCTCGGCGTCGACGCACCCCTGACCCGCCGAACCTACCCCCGGGTCGCCGAAGTGCCGTTCGATTCGGCCTACAAATTCATGGCGACGTTCCACCACCTGGAAGTCGACGGGAGCACCCGGTTCGTCGAATTGGTCAAAGGCGGGCCCGACGTCGTCCTGGACCGGTGCGCGACCGCGTACCGTCCGGGCAGGCGAGCCGTGCCGATCGACGACATGCGGCACGAGATCGCGGCCGCGAATCGCGCCATGTCGGAGAAGGGGTTGCGCGTGCTGGCCTTCGCCGCACGCTTGCTCGACGAGCAGGAGGAAGCCGCCGTTGCCGACCCGATGTCGTTCGTCGGGGAACTCACCTTCGTCGGCATGGTCGGGATCATCGATCCGCTGCGGCGCGAGGCGATCGAGGCGGTGCGCACCGCGCGTGCGGCCGGCATCGAGGTCCGCATGATCACCGGAGATCACGCGATCACCGCGTCCGCGATCGGCGCCGAACTCGGCCTCGGGCCCGGTGCGATCGGCGGCGGCGAACTCCAGGCGATGACCGACGAGCAGTTGTCGGCGGCCCTGCCGAATCTGCACGTGTTCGGCAGGGTCACCCCGCAGGACAAACTGCGGCTGGCCGACCTGATGCAGCGCGGCGGTGACGTGGTGGCCATGACCGGCGACGCGGTCAACGACGCCGCCGCCCTGAAGAAGGCCGATATCGGCGTGGCGATGGGATCGGGCAGCGAAGTCACCAAGCAGGCGGGCAAGATGGTGCTCACCGACGACAACTTCGGGACCCTGATCACCGCGATCCGGCTGGGGCGCGGCATCTACGACAAGATCGTGTCCTATATCCGCTATCAGATGTCCAAGCTGTTCGCGCTGGTGGCGCTGTTCCTCGTCGCCAGCGTCTTCGACATCAACGACGGGGTCGCGCTGACCCCGCTCATGGTGCTGTTCCAGCACTTCTTCATCACCCTGTTCCCGGTCGCCGTGATCATGCTCGATCCGCCGCCGCCGGACCTGATGAACAAGCCGCCCCGCGACCCGGCGAAGCCGATCGCGAACCGGAATTCGTTCGTGCAGTGGCTGGCCTACGGTGCTGTGCAACTGGCCGTGACGCTCGCCGCGATGCTCCTCGCGCCGGGGGAGATGAGCACGACTACGGCGAGTGTCCCGATGACCATGGCGTTCGTGGTGCTGTCGTTCGGTTCCATCCTGAGCGGCCTGGTCATGCGCCGCGACCCGGAGTCCGGCGTCACCGCACCGGTTCTCGGCGCGGTGAAGATCCTGTCGATTCCGGTCGTGGTCACCGTGTTCGCGGTCGAGATCGGGTTCCTGCAGGATCTGCTGATGACGAGGTCGCTGACGGGTGGTCAGTGGCTGGCCTGCCTGGGCTGGTCGCTCGTGGTCCCGATCGTCATCGAAGCAGAGAAGGCGGTGCGACGTCGGCGCCGATCCGGCGCGCCCGCGCCGATCCCCACAATAACGGCGGTCGGTCCGGGACGGGCGAGTGAGCGAGCGGTGCTGCCGGACGTCGCGTCGTCCCGGTGATTGTCCATACGCCGGGTCCTGGCGTGCGGCAGGGGACACCACGCCGATTTGCCGAACTCTCCTACCAAGAATTTTTCGGCCGCATCCGGTGGACCAGCACACGGCTGCGGCGCCGCCCCGATTCCCTTGCGGGCAAAATGTCTTCAGCGTTGTGCCGGTGTGCGTCCGGCGCGGCGGTCGTGCCGATTGCCCCGGCATGGTCGCCGGTCGCCGGTGCCTGCCCGGCCTGCTATCGGCCGTTCGAATCCGGGGCCTGACCGGGACGATGTCCGTCGTGAGCGCTGATCGACCGCCGTCCGGCCGTGCGTGAAAGCGTGGTGGACGCTGGACTTCTCTCGGGAACCACCCCTTTCCGGCAGCGATCTTCGGCGCACACGGAAGCGTGGAAACAATTCATCGCCTGATATGAGCGCCCTGCCGAACGGAAGTATGTGCTGCGAGACGGTACCCGATGCAGATTGTTTCGGCGTCGATGAATGGGCACTCGTATGGAATTGTCGGGACGCTGCGACGATTGATGGAAGTGGTGTCTATTGGTAGAAAGAACTGTGGTTGCCAGTTTATTGCTATAACTGTCGACCGGTAATTCATTGTCGATCGAAGGTGTGGGCGGGGAGGTCCTGCGGCCCCTCGCTCGGCCGTCTGGCCGGTCGCGGACGTACCGGCTTGATTCCGCCCCTGACCCGGCATGTACGATGCCCGATCGCAGGTGTCTCTCCTCGGTTACTTGCCTCGGAACCAGGATCTTCTCCGGGGATGCGCGATCGGAGTAGCGGCGCCGTGCGAGATGTGCCACGGGTCCGCGGCGCTGGAATCGGGATCCGAAACACCGGCTTCCGTGCGGGGCCGAGAGGTTTGTTACGACTAGACTCAGCCAGGCTGCTGTCAGATAGCTTGTCCCACCAGAGTGTCGATGCTCCACCGCAGATTCAAAAGTTCTGTTTTCAGATTTTGAGACGACTGGAAATGCCGACAAACAGGAGGTGTGGGAGCCGCCGTAGCGGCCACAATGGTGTCCGATTCGGATGCCGGGAACCGGCTGATCGAGCTACACGCGAAACCTGAACGGCGCGGCGAACAGCAGGGGTACGCCGCTTCTCAGCAGACCAAGTGCATATATAAGCCAGATTTCGGACGCGGTGAGCTGCGTGGTTCCGCCATGCCTTCGCGCGTCCGGGTAGGAATAAGGGGTCATGCGATGCATCTGAAGTCAGACGGAACCGCCGATGGCGAACCGGGATTGATTCCGCTCTCGAGCGCGCAGTACGGCATGTGGCTCGCGGATCATGTGCCCGGTGGACCGGCTGTCAACATCGCACACTACGTCGAGATCGATGGCCCGGTGGACCACGACGCGTTCACCCGCGCGGTGAACGACGGCGGGCACGAAACCGAGTCCCTCGTGGTGCGGGTGATCGAATCTGACGGACGCCCTTATCAATTCGTGGACCGCGGCATCATCTACGACGAGCCGGTGCTGGATTTCAGCGATGCGGAGGATCCGATCGCGGCGGCGATGGAGTGGATGCGCCGCGACTACAACACGAAGGCGGTCGATCTCAGTCGCGACCGGCTCACCCGGACCAGGCTGATCCGGGTCGGCGAGGACCACTACTTCTGGTACGGCCGCGCGCATCATCTGGTGGTCGACGGGTACGGCGCCTTCAACAGTCTCACCCGAATGGCCGAGCACTACAACGCGCAGCTGGAAGGCAGGCCACCGACGCGGCTGGACGCGGCGAGTCTGCACGACATCGTCGAAGCGGAGCGCGTCTATCGCGCCGGCTCGCGGTACCAGGCGGACAAAAAATATTGGCTGGACAAGGTTTCCGATCTGCCGACACCGGTGAGCCTGTCCGGCCGAACGGCACGTTCCGGCAAGGTGGACCGCGTCGCAGGCCTGCAGCTCCCGGCGCACCTGTCCGACCGGCTCGACCGCTTCGCCGATGAGGTGAACGCATCCGCCGCGCAGGTGGTGATCGCGGCGTTCGCGGCGTTTCTCGCCCGGATGACCGGCACCGAGGATGTCGCGCTGTCGCTTCCGGTGACCGCCCGGGTGACCAAGCGCCTGCGCAACTCCGCCGCGATGTTGGCCAACATGGTGCCGATTCGTTTCGCCGTGCGCCATTCGACCACCGTGGAGGAGCTGGTCGGCGCCTCGGTGTCGGAGCTCGTCTCGGCCATGCGCCACCAGCTGTACCGGTTCGAGGATCTGCGCCGCGACTCGGCCGCGATCGATTCGTCGGCGAACTCGTTCGGCCCGATCGTGAACATCTTGTTCTTCGACTCGGAGATTCGCCTCGGCTCGGCCGTCGGCCGCTACCGCGCGCTGACCTCGGGCGCGCTCGACGATCTGCAGCTCAACCTGTACCGCTCGGGCGCGGACGCGCCGCTGCTCATCGAATTGCACGGCAATCCGAACCTCTACGGGCAGGACGAACTCGAGTCGCACGCCGACCGGTTCCTGGATTTCCTGCAGCGGATGATGGACTCGTCCCTGGACACCCGCATCGGTGACATCCAGCTGGTCGGCCCCGCCGAGGAATTGCGCATCGTCGAGGAACTCGCCGGTCGCGACGGTGAATCCCCTTCGGCCACACTGGTGGATCTGCTGACCCGGCAAGCGGCGGCGACTCCGTCCGCGGTGGCCGTGACGTCCGAGGCGACCAGTCTCACCTACCGCGAGCTCGACGAACGATCCACCCGGTTCGCCCGCGGGCTCATCGCACTCGGCGCGGGACCGGAAGCACTGGTGGCCATCGCGATGCCGCGCGACGCCGACCTGATCGTCGCCGTGCTCGGCGTGCTGAAATCGGGCGCGGGGTACCTTCCGCTGGACACCGCCCATCCGGCCGAGCGGCTCGAATACGTACTGGACGACGCGAACCCGATCGCCGTGGTGACCACGCGGGGCATGCGCGAGCACGTGCCGGGCGATCCCGGCCGCGTCGTGCTGTTCGACGACGTTCTCGCCGCGGAGCAGGCCGCCGACCCGATCACCGATGCCGATCGGACCGGCCCGTTGCGTCCCGATCACCTCGCCTATGTCATCTACACGTCCGGGTCGACCGGCCGGCCGAAGGGCGTATCGATCACGCACCGTGCCGTGTCCACCTACCTGGTGAACTCGTGCGCGGAGATCGGGATTCGATCCGACGACGTCTGGACGCTGTTCCACTCCTTCGCCTTCGACTACTCGGTCTGGGAGATCTTCGGAGCGCTGGTCACCGGCGGCCGGATCGTGGTCGTGGACAGCCTCACCACCCGTTCGCCGGACGACGTGGTGCGCCTGGCGGCGCGGGAGAAGGTCACCGTCTTCAGCCAGACGCCGTCGGCGTTCTATCAGTTCGCGGCCGCGCGCCAGCGGTACGCGCACGCGGGAGAGCCGGAAGGCGAACTGTCGCTGCGGCTGGTCGTCTTGTCCGGCGAAGCTCTCGATCCCGCCGGGCTGGCCGACTGGTACGAGCACAACCCGGACCTGCCGGTGCTGGCCAACAGTTACGGCATCACCGAGACCACCGTCTTCGTCACCTACATCGCCCTCACGCCGGACGTCGCCGTCCCGGGCGCGCCGAGTACGGTCGGCCCGGCATTGCCGGGCCTGCGAACCTATGTCCTGGACGAGCGGTTGCGTCCGTGCCCGCTCGGCGCGTGGGGCGAGATCTACGTCGCGGGAACGCAGCTGGCTCGCGGCTATCTCAACCGACCGGCGTTGAGCGCGGGACGTTTCGTCGCCGACCCCTTCGGCGGTGCGGGCAGGCGTCTCTACCGCAGCGGCGACGTGGCGCGCTGGAATCACCGGGGCGAACTGGAGTATCGCGGCCGCGCCGACCAGCAGGTGCAGTTGCGCGGGTTCCGGATCGAGCTGGACGAGATCCGCAACGCCCTGCTGGCCCACGACAGCGTCGCCGCGGCGGTCGTCGTGGTGCATCTGCCCGGCACGGAGGCGGCACGGCTGGTGGGATACGTCGTACCCGCCGTCGGCGCCACCTGCGAGCCGGACGATTTGCGCACCCACGTCGGCGGGATGCTGCCGGAGTACATGGTGCCGTCGAGCGTCGTCGTGATCGACGCGGTGCCGCTGACCGTGAACGGCAAAGTGGATCACCGGGCACTGCCCGAGCCGGTGTTCGATTCGGCCGCGGCCTACGTCGCTCCCCGCACGGTCGTCGAGGAGTCGATCGCGGACGTCTTCGCCGAGGTGCTCGGCACCGACCGGGTGGGCGTGTTCGACAGCTTCTTCGACCTCGGCGGCAACTCGATCACCGCGACCAGCGCGGCGGTGCGCATCGCGGAAGCGACCCGGTGCGATGTGTCGGTGCGCGACCTGTTCGTCAAACAGACCATCGCGGAACTCGCCGCGCACATCGAGGACGGACACCGTTCCGGCAGGCCCGCGCTGCGGGCGGCGGGCAGACCCGATCCCATTCCGCTCGCGCCGGCGCAGAACAGGATGTGGCTGGTCAACCAGACCGACCCGACCTCGGCCGCCTACAACATCCCCCTGATCGTCCAGCTCACCGGACGTCTCGACGTGGCGGCGCTGCGTGCCGCGCTGACCGACGTGATCGATCGGCACGAATCGCTGCGCACCGTCTACCCCGCGGTGAACGGCGAAGGGACACAAGTGATTCTGCCTGCCGACGAGGTTGTCGCTGGGCTCGACCTGACGCCGCGGCCGACCGACCCGGACGAGATCGAGGGCCGAATCCGCGACCTGGCTTCGGTCGGGACCGATCTGCGCGAACGCGCTCCGATCCGGGCGGCGCTGCTCGCGACCGCCGACCGCACGCGGCATGTCCTGGCCGTGGTCCTGCACCACATCTGCTGCGACGGATCGTCGCTGCGGCCCCTCGCGGCGGATGTCGCCGTCGCCTACGAGGCGAGGGCGCAGAAGAAGATCCCGGACTGGGAACCGCTGAGCGTCCAGTACGCCGACTACAGCGTCTGGCATCGCAGCCTGCTCGGCGACCCGGACGACCCGGATTCCCGGGCGGCCCGCCAATTGCGGTACTGGTCGCAGCGTTTGGCGGGGATGCCGCCGGTCTTGGAGCTGCCGGCCGACCGGCCGCGTCCGGCCCGCCGGACCATGCGCGGCGACGTCGCGGACACGGTGATCCCCGCGGAGACCTTCGCCGGAATCGAGCGGCTGGCGCGCGCGGCCAACGTCACGACGTTCATGGTCGTCCACGCCGCCCTGGCCGTGCTGCTGGCGCGGATGTCGGGCTCGGCGGACATCACCATCGGCACGCCGGTCGCCGGTCGCGGCGAACGCGCGCTCGAGCCGCTCATCGGCATGTTCGTCAACACCGTGCCATTGCGTACCGAGGTGTCCGCCGAGGAGTCGTTCACCGAGTTCCTCGCACGCGTCAAGGGCATCGACGTCGACGCCTTCGCCAACAGCGACCTGCCCTACGAACGTGTCGTGGACGAACTGCATCCGAAGCGGTCCCCGGCGTACGCGCCGCTGTGCCAGGTGTATCTCGCGTTCGAGAACATGGACCGGGCGAACTTGGAGCTGTCCGAGCTCACCGTCGAGCTGCTGGACCCCGGCGCCGAACCGGCGAAGGTGGACATCATCGTCACCGTCGCCGAGAACACCGCCGCGGGCGGCGATGTCGCGCTGCGCGTCAACTACGCGACAGACCTGTTCGATCGGGAGACCGTCGAAGAGCTCGCCGAACGACTGAATCGGGTGCTCGACGCGTTCGTGGCGAATCCACGGGCCCGAGTCGGCGACGTGGATTTGTTGTCGGGAGTCGAGCGTCTGGGATTGGTCCCTGCCTCCGGTGGTCGTGCCGAGCCGCCCCGGGTGCTGGCGGATGTGTTGCTGGTGGGTGAACGCACCGCGCCTGCCGTGGTGGCGGGGGATCGCGTGCTCTCCTACGGGGAGTTGGACGACTGGTCGAATCGTCTCGCGCGGGTGCTGATCGACTGGGGGGTGGGGCCGGGGGATCAGGTCGCGCTGGCCATGGGGCGGTCGGTGGAGTTCGTGGTCGGTGTGTGGGCGGTGGCGCGGGCAGGCGCCGCGTTCGTGCCGGTCGATCCGCGCTATCCGAGCGAGCGGGTCGCGCACCTGGTCGCGGACGCGAATATCGAGGTCGGGCTCACCGTCGAGGCGTCGTGCGGCATGCTTCCCGGTCACGTGCGGCAGTTGGTTCTCGACCATCCTGGCACCGAGGCGTTCCTCGCGGCGCAGTCCCCGGCCGTGGTGACCGACGCGGAACGGGTGCGGGCCTGCCGTGTGGCCGACGCGGCCTACGTGGTGTACACCTCGGGCTCGACCGGCAGGCCGAAAGGCGTGGCGGTCACCCACGAGGGCTTGGCGAACTTCGCGATCGAGCAGCGCGAGCGGTATCGGGTGGATCGCAGGTCACGCGTGTTGCAGGTGGCGGCGCCCGGCT
The DNA here is from genome assembly GCF_044452545.1 of Nocardia sp. NPDC051900. Lineage (NCBI taxonomy): Bacteria > Bacillati > Actinomycetota > Actinomycetes > Mycobacteriales > Nocardiaceae > Nocardia > Nocardia sp. NPDC051900. Next base: position 437,805 of record NZ_JBITBU010000004.1, read on the forward strand.
TCGACGCAGTGATGCTCGAGTTGCTCATGGCGCACGCCAACGGCGCGGTGCTGGTCGTCTCGCCGCCGGAGGTGTTCGCCGGGGCGCAGCTGGCGGAATTGATTCGCGCACAAGAGGTCTCGCACGCGTTCGTGACGCCCAGCGTGCTGGCGACGATGTCGCCCGCCGGACTCGATTCGCTGCGGGTGCTGGTGGCGGGCGGAGAAGCGGTATCGGCCGAGACGGTTTCGGTATGGGCGCCGGGGCGTCGGCTGCACAACGGGTACGGGCCGACCGAGACCACGATCATGGTGGCGATCAGCGATCCGCTGTGCGTCGGCGACCCGGTGACCATCGGCGGCCCGATCCGCGGCGTCGACGCGGTGGTTCTCGACGACCGGTTGCGGCCCGTCCCGGTCGGGGTGGCCGGACAGCTGTACGTCTCGGGCGTGCAGCTGTCGCGCGGGTACCTCAATCGTCCCGCCTCGACTGCCGCCACGTTCGTCGCCAACCCGTACGGTCCCGCGGGCACCCGCATGTACGGCACCGGTGACCTGGCGCGCTGGACCGCCGACCACACCTTGGAGTATCTGGGGCGCACCGACTTCCAGGTCAAGATCCGCGGACAGCGCATCGAACCGGGCGAGATCGAAGCCGTCCTCGCCGGGCACCCCACCGTCGCGGCAGCCGTCGTGGTGGGCGTGCACGCCGAGACCGGGTCACGCCTGGCGGCGTACGTGGTGCCCGCCGACGGCGTGGTCGATACCGCGGAACTGACCAGGTATGCGGCGCAACGCCTGCCGTCGCACATGGTGCCGGACACGGTCATGGTGCTCGACACGCTCCCACTGTCGGCGGTGGGCAAAGTCGATCGCGCCGCCCTGCCGGAACCGGAATTCGCCCCCGCCGTGGAGTTCGTCGCGCCGCGCAACGCCACGGAGCAGATCGTGGCCGACATCTGCGCGGGCGTGCTGGGCGTCGAACGCGTCGGCGTGCTCGACGGTTTCTTCGATCTCGGCGGCAACTCGCTGTCGGCCACCCGCGCGGCCGCGCAGCTCAGCGGTGCGTTCGGCGTCGAGGTGCCGCTGCGCGCGATCTTCGAGACGCCGACCATCGGGGCGCTGGCGGAGCGCCTGCGCAGTGCCGACGCGGCGACCAGGGCGCCGCTGGTGCCGCAGGAGCGCCCGGACCGGATCCCGCTCTCACCCGCCCAGGCCAGGATGTGGTTTCTCAATCAGTTCGACACGAGCTCACCGGTGTACAACATCCCGCTGGTCGTGCGGATGTCGGGAGACCTCGACGTGGCCGCGATGCACGCGGCGATCGCGGATGTGCTCGAACGGCACGAGGCGCTGCGCACGGTGTACCCGGACAGCGACAGCGGGCCGCATCAGATGATCGTGTCGGTGCCGACGGCGCTGCCGCCGCTGACGCCGGTGGCGGTCACGGCCGGTGCGGTCGAGGCGCGCGTCGCCGCCGAGGTCGCTGTGGGCTTCGACGTCACCACCGAGGTTCCGTTCCGGGTCGCGTTGTTGCGCAGCGCGGCCGACGAGCATGCCTTGGTGCTCGTGGTCCATCACATCAGCTTCGACGGGTCCTCACTCGCGCCGCTGGCCGCGGACCTGATGGCCGCTTACCGTGCCCGGGTCGGGAACGAAGCGCCGCAGTGGGCCCCGTTGCCGGTGCAGTACGCGGATTACGCGTTGTGGCAACGGAAGCTGCTCGGCAGCGAGGACGATCCGCACAGTCCGACCGTCGCCCAGACCCGGTACTGGATCGCGGCTCTCGCCGATCTGCCCGAGGTACTGGATCTGCCCACCGACCGTACGCGGCCCGCGAAGCAGTCGTTCCGGGGCGCGACGGTCTCGGCCACCCTTCCCGCGGATCTGCACCGCGAGGTGATCGCGCTGGCCCGCAGCCACGACGCGACGGTCTTCATGGTGATGCACGCCGCCTACGCGGCGCTGCTGGCGCGGTTGTCCGGTACCGGGGACGTCGCGGTCGGCACACCGATCGCCGGTCGTGGCGAGCCGGGGTTGGACGGCCTGGTCGGGATGTTCGTCAACACGCTGGTGTTGCGGACGTACATCGAACCCGGCGCGTCCTTCGTCCGGATCCTGGACCAGGTCCGGGCCACCGACCTGGCCGCCTTCGAGAACGCCGACATCCCGTTCGAGCGTCTGGTCGAGGTGCTGAATCCGCCGCGCTCGACGGCACACGCGCCGTTGACGCAGGTGGGCTTCTCGTTCCAGAACATCGAGATCCCCACGGTGCGGTTCGAGGGCCTGACGGTCTCGGCGCGGATGGCCGATCCCAGCGTGGCGAAGTACGACCTGCACCTGAATCTGGTCGACGCCTTGGCGGCGGATGGCGAGCCGGGGGACATGGCGGTCGAATTCGGCTACGCGACGGATCTGTTCGACGAGTCGACGGTCGAGTCGATGTTCGACCGCTATCTGCTGTTGCTGCGCGCGATCGTCGGTGACCCCACCCGCGCCATCGGCGACATGGATCTGCTGACCGCCGAAGAGGCGCACCGGATCGCGGCCCGGTCGAGCGGCGTACGGACGCAGGCTCCGTCAGCGACGATCGCGGACCTGTTCGCCGCACAGGTGGCCGCGACGCCGGAACACCCGGCGGTGCTCGACGCCGCCGGTGGTGCCCGGCTCGACTACCGGGAATTCGGCGCACGGGTGAATTCGCTGGCCCGCGCGCTGATCCGGCGCGGCATCGGACCGGAGACCATTGTGGCGGTGGCGATGCGCCGCTCGGTGGACCTGCTGGCCACGCTGTACGCCCTCCACGCGGCGGGCGCGGCCTACTTGCCACTGGACCCGGACCATCCGGCCGACCGGGTGAGTTCCGTCCTCTCCGCCGCGCGTCCCGCCGCGATTCTCACCCGTACGGCCGACCGGGCGAGTCTGCCCGGCGGCGTGCCGGTCTGGACGCTCGGCGAGCTGGAGGCCGAGCGCCTGGACGCGTCGGCGCTGACCGATGCCGATCGGATCCGGCCGCTGCGCCCGGACGATCTGGCCTACGTCATCTACACCTCCGGTTCGACGGGTGTGCCCAAGGGCGTGGCGGTTCCGCACGCCGCGGTGGTGAACCAGCTGCGCTGGATGCGCGATCACTATCGGCTCGGTGGCGACGACGTCATGCTGCTGCGCACCCCGGTGACGTTCGACCTCTCCGTCTGGGAACTGTTCTCCGCGCCGACCTGCGGCGCTGCCTTGGTGGTCGCCGGTCCCGACGCGCACGGCGATCCGCGCGAGATCGCCCGGCTGATGGCCGAGTATCACGTGACCACGGTGGATTTCGTCCCGTCGCTGCTCGCGGCGTTCCTCGAGGTGGCAACTCCGGATCAGTTCCCGGACCTGCGGCGCGTACTGTGCATCGGTGAGGCGTTGTCCGCAGAGATCGCGCGCCGCTTCCGGGATTTCAGCGACGCCCGCATCGACAACCTGTACGGCCCGACGGAAGCGGCGGTCAGTGTCACCGCGCACCGGATCGACGTGGTCGAAGGCGCGACCGTGCCGATCGGCGTGCCCGAGGCGAATGTCACGGTGCACGTGCTGGACTCGCGGCTGCATCCCGTGCCGGTCGGCGTCACCGGCGAGCTGTACCTGGGCGGCGTGCAGCTTGCCCGCGGATACCACGAACGCCCGGACCTGACGGCCGCGACGTTCGTCGCCGATCCCTCCGGCGCCGCGGACGGCGCGCGTCTCTACCGCACCGGTGACCTCGTGCGCTGGGACGGCGACGGCAACCTGCGCTATATCGGCCGCGCCGACACCCAGGTGAAGGTGCGCGGCCTGCGGATCGAACTCGGCGACATCGAAGCGGCGCTGCTCGCGCACGAGCAGGTGCGCGCGGCCGTCGCGCAGGTACGCGGCGACGGCGGTGAGCAGCGGCTGGTGGCCTACGTCGTCGCGGATGGCGCGCTCGACGCCCGGCAGGTCCGGAATTCTCTGCTGGACCGGCTGCCCGCCTATATGGTGCCGTCGTCGGTGACCCGGATCGACTCGATCCCCCTCAATGCCAACGGCAAGGTGGAGTATCGAGCGTTGCCCGAGCCGGACCCGAGCGCCCAGGACACCGAGTTCCGGGCGCCGCGAGGTCTGATCGAACAGGCGATCGCCGCGGTTTTCGCGGAACTGTTCGACCGCCCCGAAATCGGCGCGGACGACGATTTCTTCGAGTTGGGCGGCAACTCGCTGGTCGCGACGCGCGCGCTGAGCCGGATCGGGGACGTCGTGGACGTGACCATTCCGGTGCGCGCGATCTTCGAGGCACCGACCGTGTCGGGGCTGGCCGAGCGCATCACCCAGTTGCGCGCGGTCCCGAGTCTGCCCGCGCCGACGCGGGTCACGCGGCCGGACCGTATCCCGCTGTCGCACGCGCAGACCCGGATGTGGTTCCTCAACCAGTACGACCCCGCCGCGCCCGGATATGTCGTGCCACTGGCGATCCGGCTGGAAGGCGCGCTCGATCCGGCCGCGTTGACGGCCGCTGTCGGCGATGTGCTCGAGCGGCACGAGAGCTTGCGCACCATGTATCCCGCGGTCGACGGCACGCCCACCCAGGTCGTGCTGAACGCCGAAGACGTGCTCGCGACCTGCGATCTCACCCCGCAGGCCGTCGGTGAGCGGGAACTGCCGCACCGGCTGGCCGAATTCTGCGGCACCGGATTCGACGTGGCCGAGGGTGTGCCGCTGCGGGTGGCGCTGTACCAATTGTCCGACGAGGCGTGGACGCTCGCGCTGGCCGCGCACCACATCAGTTGTGACGGCTTCTCGGTGGCCCCGCTGGCGGCCGACCTGGTGACGGCGTACCGGGCGCGCTCCGGCGGTACCGCGCCGGATTGGGCGCCGCTGCCGGTGCAGTTCGCCGACTACGCCTTGTGGCAGCGAGCGGTCCTCGGTTCCGCGGACGACCAGGACTCGCCGGTGGCCCGCGACATCGCCTACTGGCGAACGCAACTCGCGGGCGTACCGGAGCTGCTCGAATTGCCGACCGACCGGCCGAGGCCGATCGAGCAATCCCAGCGCGGGGCGGTGATCCAGGTCGCCATACCCGGTGAACTGCAAGGCCGGGTGGAATCGCTGGCACGGCGCTCCGGTGCCACCACGTTCATGGTGGTGCACGCGGCCCTGGCGGTGTTGCTGTCGAGGCTGTCCGGCAGCGACGACGTCACCGTCGGTGTGCCGCACGCGGGCCGGGGCGACCGGTCGCTGGACCACTTGGTCGGCATGTTCGTCAACACCTTGGTGCTGCGGTCGCGGGTCACGCTCGACCAGACGTTCGCGAGTCTGCTGGACCAGGTGCGGCGCACCGACATCGAGGCGTTCGATCACGCCACCGTGCCGTTCGAGCAACTGGTGGACGCGCTGAACCCGGTGCGATCGACCGCGCATACGCCGTTGTTCCAAGTGCTGCTGGCCTACCAGAACATGACCCGGGCTCGCGTCGAACTGCCGGGACTCACCGTGGAGAACGTGGACCCCTGCGACAGCGCGGCGATCTATGACCTGTTGCTGATGGTCAGCGAAGGCCACGGCACGCACAACGAGCCGACCGGCATGACGTTGCGCCTGACCTACGCCACGGATCTGTTCGACGAGGACACGGTGCGCGGCTTCGCCGACCGGTTCGTCCAGGTCCTCGATACCGCGGCCCGCGATGCCGAGGCCACCGTCGGGGAGATCGGCCTGCTCGACGAGGCGGAGCGGTCCCGAGTGCTGGAGCGGTGGAACGACACCGGTGGCTCGGCCGCACCGGGCCGGACGCTCGTCGACGTCTTCGACGAACAGGTCGCGCGCACCCCGGACGCCACGGCGCTGCGGCTTCCGGACGGAAGTACGTCGACCTACCGGGATTTCGACGCACGCGTCAACCGGCTGGCTCGCTGGCTCATCGGGCGCGGTGCCGGGCCGGAGACGATCGTGGCGGTGGCGGTCCGCCGATCGGCCGAGCTGGTCACGGCACTGTACGCGGTCGTGAAGGCGGGCGCCGCGTTCCTGCCCATCGACCCGGATCACCCGAGCGCGCGGATCGCGCACGTCCTCGGCGCGGCCGATCCTCTGCTGGTGCTCACGACCGCGGACGACGGCCAGGGCCTGCCCGACGGATTCGAGTACGCGCGGATCGACCGGCTGGACGTGACCGGTCTGTCCGGCGCTCGGATCACGGACGCGCAGCGCCGCACACCGCTGCGGCCGAACCATCTGGCTTATGTGCTGTTCACCTCCGGGTCCACCGGGGTGCCCAAGGGCGTGGCGCTGACCCATGCCGCCACCGTGAGCCAGCTGGCGTGGGCCCAGCAGCGGTGGCCGCACGGAACGTCCGACGCGGTGCTGCACAAGACGCCGATCACGTTCGACATCGCCGTGTGGGAGTTGTTCTGGCCGTTGCAGACCGGCGCGCACATCGTCGTGGCCGAACCGGGCGGACATCGCGATCCCGTTCACCTGGCGAAGGTCATCGCACGGCACGAGATCACCACCGTGCACTTCGTCCCGTCGATGCTCGATGTCCTGCTGGAATCGGCCGGGGTCGCGGAACTGCCCTCGATCCGGCGGGTGTTCGTCGCGGGTGAGGCGCTGGCGCAGCGCACGGTCGACGCCGCGGCGCACGTCTTCACGCACGCGGAGCTGGTGAACTGGTACGGGCCCGCGGAGGCGGAGGTGGTCACCGCGCAGCGGTGCGCGCCGGGTGCGTCGGCCGTCGCGGCGGTGCCGATCGGAGCGCCCGCCGGCGGCATGAAGGTCTACGTGCTGGATTCGCGGTTGCGGCCGGTGCCGGTCGGGGTCGTCGGGGAGCTGTACGTCTCGGGTGTCCAATTGGCGCGCGGATACCACGCGCGCGCCGATCTCACCTGCGGCGCCTTCGTCGCCAACCCATTCGGCGTTGCGGGACAGCGGCTGTACCGGACCGGTGACCTGGTCCGGTGGCGCAAGACCGGCGAGCTGGAATACCTGGGGCGCGGCGACTTCCAGGTGAAGGTGCGCGGTCAGCGGGTGGAGCCCGGTGACATCGAAGCCGCGCTGCGCGCCTGCGGGCAGGTAGCGCGTGCCGTGGCCATCGTGACGACGGAGCGCATCGTCGGTTACGTGACGTTGGCGCCGGGCGCGGTCATCGACGGCCGCGCGATCCGCGAAGAGCTGACCCGGACGCTGCCGTCCTACTTGGTTCCGGACGTCGTGCAGGTGCTCGACGCGATGCCGCTCACCGCGAACGGCAAGCTCGACCGGTCGGCGCTGCCGCGGCCGGTGTTCGACGACGGGGCGGACTTCGTCTCGCCGCGCACCGACGGCGAGGTGGTGCTGGCGCGTCTGGTCGCCGAACTCACCGGCGCGGAACGGGTGAGCGTGACCGCGAATCTCTTCGAGATCGGTGTCAACTCGCTGTCGGCCGCTCAGCTCGCGGCGCGGGCACAGGCGGTCGTCGGTGTCGATGTCGGCATCAAGGACGTCTTCGATGCGGCGACCATCGCCGCGCTGGCGGAGCGGATCTCGGCACGGACCAGATCCACCGCTGTTGCGCTGACCGCGCGGCCACGCACCGGCGCGATCCCGTTGGCGACGGCGCAACGGCGGATCTGGTTCCTCAACCAGTTCGACACCTCCTCGGCGGCCTACAACATCTGCTTCGCGGCCCGCCTGACCGGGCCGCTGGACACGGAGGCACTGCGTGCCGCGTTCCTCGACGTGGTGACCAGGCACGAGCCCTTGCGGACGGTGTATCCGCTCGTCGACGGCGAGCCCTGCCAGGTGGTGCGGGAGGTCGCGACGATCGCCGCGGACATGGCTTTCGAACCGGAGCCGGTCGTCGGCGAGACGGAACTCGCCGACCGCATGCGGAACGCGGTCGAGGCGGGATTCGACATCGCGGAATCGGTACCAGTGCGTGCGCGGTTGTATCGCACCGCGACGCGGGAACATGTGCTGGTGGTGGTGGTCCATCACATCGCCGCCGACGGAGCGTCGATGGCTCCGCTCGGCCGCGACGTGTTCGCCGCGTACCGGGCGCGGGCGGGCGGCCATGCGCCCCGGTGGGAGTCGCCGGTGGTCCAGTACGCCGACTACGCGATGTGGCAGCAGGAGCTGCTCGGCTCCGAGGACGATCCGGCGTCGCTGATCGCGCGGCAGATCGATTACTGGACGGACGCTCTTGACGGTTCCCCGGAGCTGCTCGCCCTGCCGACGGACCGGCCACGCCCCGCCACCCTCTCGACCGACGGCGGCAACGTCCGGTTCGAGCTGCCCGCGCGGCTGCACGACGACATCGTGCGGCTGGCCCAGCGCGAGGGTGTCACGGTGTTCGTCGTCCTGCACGCGGCCCTGTCGATCCTGCTGGCGCGCACCGCGCACAGCGACGACATCTCGGTCGGCACGCCGGTCGCCGGTCGCGGCAGGCCGGAACTCGACGATCTGGTCGGCATGTTCGTGAACACCGTGGTGCTGCGGACCCGCATCGACGAAGATCGCTCGTTCCGGGAGCTTCTCGCCGTAGTGCGCGATGTCGACCTCGAAGCGCTCGCCCACGCCGACCTGCCCTACGAGCGGCTCGTCGACGTCATCGGCCGTCCGCGTTCGACGGCGTATTCGCCGCTGTTCCAAGTGATGTTCGGGTTGCAGAACACCGGAGCGGCCCGATTCGAGCTGCCCGGAATCGACGTCGAGATCATGGACCCCGGCATCGCGCAGGCCAAAGCCGACCTCACCGTGCTGGTGACCGAGCGGCGCGAAGGCGATCGGCCCGCCGGAATCGACGGCGAGATCATCTACGCCACCGATCTTTTCGTCCAGTCGACCGCGCATGCTCTGGCGGAGAGGTTCATCCGCGTTCTCGAGGCGGTCACCGCCCATCCCGCGCGGGCGATCGGCCACATCGATCTGTTGAGCGCCGCCGACACCGAACGCTTGGTGCCCGCGCGGGGCGGCGACGACGCGCGGCCTTGCTTGCTGCCGGATCTGCTGGCGACGGCCGTGGCATCGGCTCCGGCGGCGGTGGCCCTGATCGGGGACGGCGAAGCCCTCACGTACGCGGAGCTGGACGTCAGGGCCAACCGGCTCGCTCGTCACCTGCTCGCCCAGGGAGTCGGGCCGGGAGTGTTCGTGGCGCTTGCCGTGCCACGCTCGATCGAGTATCACGTCGCCATGTGGGCGATCGCGAAGACCGGCGCCACGTTCGTCCCGGTCGACCTGCGCTACCCCGCCGAGCGGATCGCGCACATGGTGAGCGATTCCGGCGTCCGCGTCGGGCTCACGCTCGCGACCGCACGCGGGGAGCTGCCGGACGCGATGCTCTGGCTGATGCTCGACGATCCGCGCACGGCGCAGGAGATCACGGCGCGGTCCGGCGCGGCGGTGACCGATGCGGAACGCGGACGTGTGCTGCGGATCGAGGACGCCGCCTACCTGATCTACACGTCCGGTTCGACCGGAACGCCCAAGGGTGTCGTGGTCACCCATGCCGGGTTGGCGAACTTCGCGGCCGAGCAAACCGAACGCTACCGGGTCGACGGCACGTCCCGGGTGCTGCAAGTGGCGGCGCCCGCGTTCGACGCGGTGCTGCTCGAAGCGCTGATGGCGCATGCGGCGTGCGCGGCGTTGGTCGTGTCGCCACCGGAGGTGTTCGGCGGGCCGGATCTGGCCGCGCTGATCCGGACGCATCGGGTGTCGCACGCGTTCCTGACGCCGAGCGTGCTGGCGACCATGGCGCCCGCGGGTCTCGAGTCGGTGCGGATGCTCGCGGTCGGCGGCGAGATGGTGCCCGCGGAGCTGATCGCCACCTGGGCGCCGGGTCGCCGGTTGCACAACATCTACGGCCCGACCGAGACGACGATCGTGATCACGATGAGCGATCCGGTGCGGCCGGGCGATCCGATCGCGATCGGCGGCCCGATTCGCGGCGCGGAGGCCTTGGTGCTGGACGCGCGCTTGCGCCCGGTGCCGGTCGGAGTCGCGGGGGAGCTGTACCTGTCGGGTGCGCAGCTGGCGCGCGGCTACCTCAACCGGCGTTCGGTCACGGCCGGTGCGTTCGTCGCGAATCCGTACGGTAGGCCGGGCGGGCGGATGTACCGCACCGGGGACATCGTCCGCTGGACGACGCGGCGCACGCTCGAATACGTCGGCCGCAGCGACTTCCAGATCAAGATCCGTGGCCAGCGCATCGAACTCGGTGAGATCGACGCGGCGCTGCTCACGCATCCGGCGGTGGCCGCCGCGGTGACCGTCAGCCGCACGGGGCCGGGCGGGCACCCGGTGCTGGCCGCGTACATCGTGACCGAGGCCGCGACGGTCGCCGACCCGGAGACCGTGCTCGAACATGTCGCGTCGGTATTGCCCGCGCACATGGTGCCGTCGGTGCTCACCGTGCTCGATCGCATGCCGATCACCTCGACCGGCAAGGTGGATCGGAAAGCGTTGCCGGAGCCGGTCTTCCGCGCCGACGGAGATGACGCGGAGGCGGCGTCCACGGATCTGGAACGCACCGTCGCGGCCGCGTTCGCGGATGTTCTCGGCGTCGCGTCGGTCGGTGTCTCCACCTCGTTCTTCGCCCTCGGCGGCGATTCGATCCTGTCGATCCAGCTGGCTTCCCGGTTGAAGTCGGCAGGTGTCATGGTGACGGCGCGGGACATCTTCGAGCAGAAGACCGTCCGTGGCCTGGCGCGGGTCGCCGCGGCCGCCGAACGTACTTCGCTCGCGGAGTTGCCTGGTGGCGGCGTGGGCGAGATCCCGTTCACCCCGGTGGTTTCCTGGTTCACCGAGCGTCTCGGCGCCGCTCCCCGGTTCGCTCAGTCGATGCTGGTGCGCTTGCCGCGCGACGCGCGAGTCGAGGACGTGACCGCGACGGTGCGGGCGGTGCTGCGACAGCACGACATGCTGCGCGCGCGGCTGCGCGAACAGTGCTTGGAGGTGCCGCGGCCCGAGGCCGCGGATGCCGCGGACGTGGTGCTGACCCGCACCTTCCGCGCGCACGAGACCCCGGGCAGTGACGGTTTCACCGCGGTGGTGGAAGCGGCGCTGGCCGAGGCGTCGGACCGCCTCGACCCGGCGGCGGGCCGGATGGCGCAGGTCGTGTGCCTGCTGCCCGAACCGGGCCTCGACGCCGAGGCGCGGGCGCTCGTGGTCGTCCATCACCTCGTGGTCGACGGTGTGTCCTGGCGAATCCTGATTCCCGACTTCGCGACAGCCTGGCAGCAGGTCACGCGGGGACGAACGGTGGAATTGCCCGCGCAAGGGACATCCATGCGCCGATGGGCGCACGCGCTGGCCGATGCCGCCGCGGCCCGTGCCGGGGAGTTCGACCTGTGGCATCGGATGGGTGCGGCGCCGGATCCGCTGCTCGGCAGCGGGGTGCTCGATCCCGCCGTCGACACCCAGTCGACCGTGCGGCATCTGACGGTGTCGCTCCCGGTGGACGTCACTTCGGCATTGCTCGACGCGGTGCCGAAGGCCGCGCACGGCAGCGTCGACGACGCGTTGCTGGCCGGCCTGGCCGTGGCGGCGACGCGCTGGCGCCACCGGCGCGGTATCGCGCACGCGGGTGTGAAAGTCCTCTTGGAGGGGCACGGCCGCGCGGAACAGATCGCCGAGGGAGCGGATGTCTCCCGCACGGTGGGCTGGTTCACCAACACCTACCCCGTGGCGCTCGACCTGAGCGGGGTGAATGCGGATGATCCGCGTGCCGCGGTGAAATCCGTGAAAGACCAGTTGCGCGTGATCCCGGACAAGGGGATCGGCTACGGCCTGTTGCGTTACCTCCACGCCGACACCCGCGACCGGCTCGCGGCGCTGCCGGAGCCGCAGATCGGTTTCAACAATCTCGGCCGCGTCGGCGTCGACCTCACGACGCTGTCGGACCTCGCGTGGATTCCGACCGACGAGCCGTTCGACCGGTGGTCGGCCTTCGATCCCGACATGCCCGTGGCGGCGGCCGTCACGATCGACGTGAACATCGTGGACACCGAAGCGGGACCGCGCCTGTCGGCGCGGATCGGCTACGCGTCCCGGCTGTTCGAGCGCGACGACGTGGCCGAACTCGCCGACGAATGGACCGGCGCGGTGACCGGGATCGCGACCGCGGCCCTCACGAACGAGGACTGGGGCTTCTCACCCGCCGACGTTCCACTCGTCGAGGTCACACAATCCGACCTGGACGGGTTCGCCGACCGCTACGGAGCGCTCGGCGATGTCTGGTCGCTGGCGCCGCTGCAGGCGGGACTGCTGTTCCATGCCGAACTCGCCGCGGGTGATCTCGACGTCTACACCGCGCAATCGACGCTCGCCCTCGCCGGTGTGATCGATGCGGATCGGCTGGAGCGCTCCGCCGCGGCCTTGCTGGAGCGTCATCCGAATCTGCGAGCCGCCTTCGTGCGCACGGCCGATGGCACTCCGGCGCAGGTGATTCCGGCGGCCGCCGCCGTGCGCTGGCGGCGGGTCGATCTGCGCGACGGCACGACGACCCCCGAGGAGCTGATCGCGGCCGAGCGGGCGGTCCCGTTCGATCCCGCCGATCCTCCGCTGCTGCGGTTCCTGCTGATCGCCGTGGCGCCACAGGACTTCCGGCTGGTGCTGACGGCGCACCACCTGCTGTTGGACGGCTGGTCGTTGCCGTTGCTGTGGCGCGAGTTGATCGGCCTCTACGCGGTGAGTGCGCGGGCCGAGCTGCTGCCCGCCGCGGCGTCGTACCGCGGCTACCTGGAATGGCTGGATCGGCGCGAGCCGTCGACCGGCATCGAGGTGTGGCGGGAGGTCCTGCGCGATTTCACCGAACCGACGGTGATCGCCGACGCGCGCACGCACACGACGGTCGGCATCCCGGTCGACCTGGCGGTGGTGCTGGATCGTGCCGTCACCGCGGAACTGGTGGAATTCGCTCGGGCACGGGCGGTGACCATGTCGACGATCGTGCAGTTCGCCTGGGCGGTGGTCCTGGGGAACCTGCTCGGCACCGAGCGTGTGGTGTTCGGCAGCACGGTGTCGGGACGTCCCGCCGACCTGCCCGGCGTGGAATCGATGATCGGCTTGTTCATCAACACGATTCCAGTGGCCGTGCACCTCCCGCGAACCTGGACGGTCGAGGACGCGCTGCGGCGGTTGCAGGCCGACAACACCCGCCTGCTCGATCACCACGACGTCGAACTGTCCCGGATCCTGGCGGACACGGGCGCTGCCCAGCTGTTCGACACGCTGGTCGTCTTCGAGTCGTATCCGGTCGACAGCAGCGGCCTGGGCGACGCGGACATCGACGGCATGCGGGTGGTCGCGGCCGACGGAAGCGACGCAGCGCACTATCCGATCACGGTGCAGGCGCACCAGACCGATCAGCTGCACGTCATGATCCGCTACCAGCGGGCCCGCGTGGACGACTCGACGGCCGCCGGTCTGGCCGCCCGGCTGGAGACCGTGCTGCGCGCCATCACGACCGATCCGGGCGCGCTGCTGGGCGCGGTCGACCTGCTGACCGCGGCCGAGCGCCGTGACCTGGTACCCGCCACCGGCGGACCCGCCGCAGCGCCCCGGGTCCTCGCTGAGCTGTTGGCCGCCGGTGTCGCGGTGGATCCCGAAGCAGCAGCGATCGTTTCGGACGGGCACACGATGTCGTACGCCGAGTTGGACGCCTGGTCGAACCGTGTCGCGCGCGAGCTGATCGACTGGGGTGTCGGCCCCGGCGACCAGGTGGCGTTGGCGATGGCCCGATCGGTGGAACTCGTGGTCGGCATGTGGGCGGTCACCAAGACCGGCGCCGCGTTCCTGCCCGTGGATCCGCGCAACCCCGCCGAACGCGTCGGGCACATGGTCGCAGACTCGCAGGTGCGGGTCGCGGTCACGGTCGAGGCGTGGCGAGAGCTGGTTTCCGGCCCCGTCCGGCGGCTGGTACTCGACGATCCGGAAACCCGCAAAGCGATCGAGGCGCGGTCCTCGGACGCGGTGACCGACACGGATCGAACACGGACGCCGCATGTTCGCGACACCGCGTACGTGCTGTACACCTCGGGCTCGACCGGGACGCCTAAGGGCGTCGCGGTCACCCACGAGGGGCTGGCCAATTTCGCGGCCGTGGAACGTGACCGTTTCGGCGCGGACAGCCGGTCGCGAGTACTGCACGCGTCCGCTCCCGGTTTCGACGTCGTGGTCCTCGAGTTGCTGCTGGCCCACACCAACGGCGCGGTACTCGTGGTCGCGCCGCCGGAAGTGTTCGGCGGCCCCGAACTGGCGGAATTCATTCGGCAGCAGCACGTCTCGCACTGCTTCCTGACGCCGAGCGTGCTGTCGACGATGCCACCGGAGGGGTTGGATCGCCTGCGGGTGCTGATGGCCGGTGGCGAGGCCGTGACGCCGGAGATCGTCACGCAGTGGTCGCCGGGCCGGCGACTGCTGAACGGGTACGGCCCGACCGAAACGACGATCCTGGCCGGAATCGGTGGCCCGCTGCATCCCGGTGCGGCCGTCACGATCGGTGGTCCGATCAGCGGCGTCGAGGCCGTCGTGCTGGACGCCTGGCTGCGGCCGGTGCCGGTGGGCGTGGTCGGCGAGTTGTATCTCGCCGGTGTGCAACTGGCCCGCGGATACGTGAACCGCCCGGTGGCGACGTCGAACGCGTTCGTCGCGAACCCGTTCGGTGCGCCGGGATCCCGCATGTACCGCACCGGCGACCTGGCTCGCTGGACGCCGGAGCACACCGTGGAGTACCTCGGTCGTCGCGACTTCCAAGTCAAGATTCGCGGTCAACGGATCGAGCTCGGTGAGATCGAGGCCGTGCTGGCCGCGCAACCCGGCGTGGAACACGCGGTCGTCGTGCTGCGCGAAGACGAGCGCGGCGTCGGCAGACTCGTCGGCTACCTGGTCGGCGCCGAGAACCTGGACCCGGAGGAGATCAGGGCGGCCGCGCGGCTGCGGCTGCCCGCGCACATGGTGCCCGACATCTGCGCGGTGCTCACCGAATTCCCCCTCACCAGAACCGGAAAGCTCGACCGCCTGGCACTGCCCGCGCCGCGGTTCTCGGCGGCACGGGCCTGGACCGCACCGGGTACGGAGACCGAACGGCAAGTCGCGGAAGTCTTCGGAAGCGTCCTCGGCATCGACCGGGTGGGGGCGGGCGACAGCTTCTTCGACCTCGGCGGCAACTCGTTGTCGGCGACGCGGGTGACCGCTCAGTTGGGTACCGCGCTCGGAGTGAGCGTGGGCGTTCGCGACCTGTTCGAAGCGCCCACGGTCGCCGGACTCGCCGCCCGTCTGGACGCCTCCGAGCGCACGGTCCGCGCGCCACTGGTGCCGCGCACCCGCTCCGGGCTGGTGCCGTTGTCGCCGGCGCAACAGCGGATGTGGTTCCTCAACCAGCTCGACACCTCCGTCGGCGCGTACAACATCCCGCTGGTGATCCGGTTGACGGGCGAACTCGACATCGACGCGTTGCGGTGCGCGTGCGAGCTGGTCCTCGATCGGCACGAGTCATTGCGAACCAGATTCCCGATGACCGACGGGACGCCACATCAGGTCGCGGTCCCCGTCGAAGAGGTCACGATCGGGCTGACCGCCGTACCGGTCGAGGCGGATCGGCTGATGGAGCGAGTGCTCGCCACCGTCTCGGCGAGCTTCGATGTCACACAGGCGCCTCCGCTGCGCATGGCGTTGTTCCGGCTCGGAGCCACCGAGCACGTCTTGGTCATCGCCGTGCACCACATCTGTGCCGACGGGCAGTCCATGATGCCGCTCGCGCGAGACGTGGCGGTGGCCTACCAGGCGAGCAGACAAGGGACACAACCGATCTGGCCCGCTCTCGCGGTCCAGTACGCGGACTACACGCTCTGGCAGCGCGATGTACTCGGCGACGAGCGCGACCCGGGCTCGGTCATGTCCCGGCAGTTGCGCTTCTGGAAGGACACCCTCGCCGGGCTGCCCGAACTGCTCGAACTGCCCACCGACCTGCCGCGTCCGCCGGTGGCGTCGATGCGTGGCCGGACCGTGGATTTCGAGATCTCCGCCGCGTTGCGGGAACGAATCGGCGCGCTGGCGCGCGCGGCGAACGCGACTGTCTTCATGGTCGTGCACGCCGCGCTGGCCGTCCTGCTGTCGCGGTCGGCCGGTGTCGGCGATGTCGCGGTGGGTGCTCCGGTGGCCGGACGCGGGGAGCGCGAACTCGATGATCTGATCGGCATGTTCGTCAACACCCTCGTGCTGCGGTCACGGGTGTCGTCGCGTCAGTCGTTCGCCGAGCTGCTCGCGGCGACGCGGGAAACGGATCTGGCGGCGTTCGCCCATGCCGACGTGCCGTTCGAGCAGGTGGTGGAGGCGATCAATCCACCGAGGTCCACGGCCCATCTGCCGCTGTACCAGGTGACGCTCGATGTGCAGAACCTGAGCAAGGCCGCGTTGGAACTGCCGGGCCTCACCGTCGAGCCGGTCGAGAACGGCTTCGAACCGGCGCAGGCCGACCTGAACCTGAATCTTGTCGAAGGCCCCGGCGCCGGTGGGCAGGCGGAGGGCATCCGAGGTCGCCTGACCTACGCCACCGATCTCTTCGTCGAGGAGACGATGACCCGGTTCGCGGCGGCCTTCGTGCGGATCCTGGAGCAGGTGACCGCCGATCCGGAGGTCGCCGTCGGTGACATCGACCTCGTGGGCCCACAGCAGCGTCGCGAGCTGCTCGGCGCGGCCGGTGTCGCCGGGGTCGCCGTGCCGGACACGACCCTCGCGGAACTGTTCACCATCCAGGCCGTCGCGCGACCGGACGCGGTCGCGGTGACCGACGGCGAGTCGCGGCTGACCTACGCGGAGCTGGATCGGCGCTCCGCCGCGGTGGCCGCTCGGCTGGCGGAGCGGGGAGTGGGTCCGGAATCGCTGGTGGCCGTGGCGTTGCCGCGGTCGGCGGACCTGGTCGTCGGCCTGCTCGGCGTCGTGCGCGCGGGTGCGGGATATCTGCCGCTGGATGTGGCGTATCCGCCTGAGCGATTGCGTTTCATGCTCGACGATGCTCGTCCGGCCGCGGTTCTGACCTCGGCGGACCTGTCCGCCGCGGTGCCGGAGTGCACCGCGCCGGTACTGCTCATCGAGGAGTGCGCGAACGACGACGCTGCGGCCTCCGATTCGGTGGTGTCGCCTGCGCGGCCGGGCAACGTCGCCTACGTGATCTACACGTCGGGATCGACGGGCCGCCCGAAGGGCGTGACTGTCGGCCACCGGGAAGCGGTCACCCTGTTCACCAACGCGGCCGAGAGATTCGACCTCGGACCCGACGACGTGTGGACGATGTTCCATTCCTACGCCTTCGATTTCGCGGTGTGGGAGATCTGGGGCGCTCTGCTGTCCGGCGGCAAGGTGGTCGTGGTCGACTACGACACCTCCCGGTCGCCGGAGGCGTTCGTGGACGTCGTGGCGCGGGAGGGCGTGACCGTGTTGAGCCAGACGCCGTCGGCGTTCTACGGATTCGTCGACGCGGAGCGCCGCTATCGGGAATCCGGCTGCCCCGCAGGAGATCTCGCCTTGCGTTATGTCGTCTTCGGTGGCGAGGCGCTGGACGCGTCGCGGTTGGACGACTGGTTCGCCGCGCACGCGCCTGGCATGCCACGGCTGATCAACATGTACGGCATCACCGAGACGACCGTGCACGTCACGTTCTCCGAAGTGACGCGGGCGAGCTCGGGCGGCATCGGTGTGCCGCTGCCCGGGCTGCGGGCGTACGTTCTCGACGACCGGCTGCGTCCGGTGCCGATCGGTGTTGCCGGAGAGATCTATGTGGCTGGTGGGCAGCTTTCCCGGGGATATCTGGGGGCCGCCGCACTGACCGCGGGCCGATTCGTGGCGAATCCCTTCGATCCCGACGGCGCCCGGCTCTATCGATCCGGGGATGTCGGTCGCTGGCGGAAGTCCGCGAGCGGGCTGGAGTTGGCGTACGCGGGCCGGGCCGACGCGCAGGTGCAGTTGCGTGGTTTCCGCATCGAACTCGGCGAGGTGGAGTCGGCGCTGTTGCGCCATCCGCTCGTCACCCAGGCCGCGGTCACGGTGCACCGGCACGATCGCGGTGTCGATCAGCTGATCGGCTACGTCGTCGGCGTCGACGGCGAGCGGATCGATCCGGCGGAGGTCCGCGAGGCCGCCGCCCAGGTGCTGACCGGCTACATGGTGCCCGCGACGATCATGGTGTTGCCCGCCCTGCCGTTGACGGTCAACGGCAAGCTCGACCGAAAAGCACTGCCCGACCCCGAGTTCGACGAGTCGACGATCGCGTTCGTGGCTCCGAGGACCCACACGGAGAAGGTGATCGGCGACGTCTACGCGCAGGTCCTCGGCGTCCAGCGGGTCGGGGCATCGGACGGCTTCTTCGATCTCGGCGGCAACTCGCTGCTGGCCACCATGGTGGTGACCGAGTTGCGCGGCCGCGGCGTGACGATCCAGTTGCCGTGGATGTTCGACGACGCGACGCCGCGAGCCCTGGCGGCACGGGCCGACGGCACGGCGGGCGGTTCGGGGCTGCAAGTATTGCTGCCGCTGCGCGCGCACGGCCCGAAGCCCGCGGTGTTCGCGGTGCACCCCGCGGGCGGACTGGCGTGGTTCTACGGCGGAATGGTCGAACATCTGGACAAGGACCGGCCGGTCTACGGCTTGCAGGATCCCCATGTCGTGGCGGGCGAACCCGGTGCGCGTTCCGTCGACGAACTCGCGGAACGCTATGTCGCCGAGATCCGCCGAGTGCAGCCGAGCGGGCCGTACCACCTGCTGGGGTGGTCGCTGGGCGGTGCGATCGCGCATGCCGTCGCGGTCCGGCTCCAGCGGGAAGGACAGCAGGTCGGCATGCTGGCCATGATGGACAGCGCGGTCGGCGACTCCGAGGCGCTGGCCGCGGCGATGAGCGGCACCGCGGACGAGCCCGCGCCGAGCGAACTGATGGCCGATCTGCTCGGTGGCTGGCGTGAGCTGTTCGACCTCGGCGCCGAGGTGACCGCGCAGACCCACGAGCAGGCCTGGGCGGTGATCCGCGATCAGGTGACCGCCACCGGGATGTTCACCGCCGAACAGGTCGACCGGGTGATGGAGAGCTTCCGGACCGCGAGCGATATCGCCCGGGAGCACCGGCCTGGTGTCTTCGACGGCGATCTGATCTTCTTCACCGCAGGAAAAGACCGCGCGGACCACGACGCCGTCGTGCGGACGTGGCGGCCGTTCATCACCGGCGATCTGCACAACACGGTCGTCGACGCACGACATCTCGAGTTGACCCATCCGCACGCACTGGCCGTCATCGGCCCGATCCTCGAAAGGTTCGCGAACGCATGCTGAAGACTCTCGATCAACTCCAGCAACTCCGGCTCGAGGACGGCAGGACGGTCGCCTGTACCAGTCCGGCCGAGGCGCGGATGTTGTGGGGCGAGATGTCGACCGACGGCTTCTATCGGCTAGCGGCCGCGCTGCTGCGTCCCGGGGACATCGCACTGGACATCGGCGCGAACATCGGGCTGAGCGCGATGATGTTCGCCGAGACCTGCCCCGGCGTCCGGGTGATCGCCGCCGAGCCGGCCCCGGCGACCTTCGACTGTCTGCAGCGCAATATGGCCGCTCATGTGCCGGACGGCGTGCCGTTGCAAGTCGCGGTCGGCGCGGCGCCCGGCAGCGCGCCGTTCACCTGGTACCCACGGGCGTCGGCCAATTCGGGTCTCTACGCCGACCGCGCGGCCGACGACCGGGCCACCGAGATCTACCTGCGCAACAGCGGCCTGAACGATGAGGCGATCGCTCTCATCACCGCCGGGCTGCACGAAGGCGAGCGAATGGAGGTCGAAGTCACCACCGTTTCGGCGATACTCGACGAGCACGGCGGGAACGCGGAGGTCGGCTTGCTCAAGGTCGACGTCGAGCGAGCGGAGCTCGATGTCCTGCGCGGCATAGCCGCCGCGGACTGGCCGCGTATCCGTGCCGTCGTCGCCGAGGTGCACGATCGGGACGACCGCTTGGCCCAGTGCCGCGAATTGTTGAGCGGACACGGTCTGTACGCGCGAACGCGCCAAGACCCGAGCCTGGCCGGAACCGAACTGCACGAGATCTACGCCGTCAGACCGGAGAGCGTCTGACGGTCCCGCGCCGTCTTGCTCCATCTCGGCACGGGTCCAGCCTACGGATACTCTCCCAGGCTGTTCCCGTGCCGGATCGCCGCCTTCCCGCGCGCTCTCCAGAACAGCCGGATCCCACTGTCGCGGGTGTGGCGACGACCCGGGTACTAGAGAGCGCGGCGGGCGTATCGGTTACTGCCGAGCCATGTGCATGCGCATCTCGCTCTTGGCGTCCGTTGTCAGTTCTCCGGACAGATCCACGACGACCGTGCGCAACGTGCCGGTGAACCGGAAGGGCGGCCGGTAGTCGGGTACCACCGCGGAGCCCGGGTTGGCGCCGCAGGTCATCCCACCGGGGTTGAACGCGACCGGCGTGATGAACGGGAAATCGGCTTCGCCTGCCGGGCTGCGGTCGACGTAGAGCCGGGCGGTGCCAGGGGTGCCCTTGCCATTGCCGAAATCCGGTGCGCCGGTGGGTTCGAACTCGAAGCGCAATTCGTGGCAGCCTTCCGGGATGGTTCGTGTCGAGGCGACGCGGTGCACGGTGCGCCGCACGTAGTTGTGGGCGTAGTGCAAGTGGCCGTCTGCGACGAAGAAGGTCCAGCCTCCGGCATTGGTGCCCTGGCACAGCAAGACGCCCTCGGCGCCGCCGGACGGGATCTCCACTTCGGCGGTGACGCTGTGCGGGCGGTTCAGCACCCGCGGCGAGACGGCCGCAGGCAGCGTCTCGGTGTCCGGGCGCAGGGTGTATCGGGTCTGCGCGGGCGTGATCTGCGGACGCTCGGCGAGCAGGCGTTGCAATCCGCTGCCGTCGATCGGCAGCACGTCGTAGCGGCCTGCTTCCACATACCACAGGGCGATCATCTCGTTGAGCTTGTCTCGACGTTCAGCGGCGAGGTCACGGGTCTCGGCGAAGTCCTCGGCGACGTGGTAGAGCTCCCAATCGTCGGCGTCGAGCCGGCCGAGGTCATCGGCCGTGATCGGCGTGCCGAACGGCCGGTCCGCTTCGGCGAAGGACGGGCCCGGCCAGGGGCACACGGCCCGCCAGCCGTTGTGGTCGATGGCTCGGTGGCCGAGCATTTCGAAGTACTGCGTGTGGTGCCGGGTGGCGGCGGTGGAATCGTCGAAAGTGTGGGCGAAACCGACACCGTGCAAGGGGGACTGGGATACGCCCTTGATGGTGTCCGGCGGTTCGAGGCCGAAAGCGTCGAGAACGGTGGGAACGACGTCGATCAGGTGCGCGTACTGGGTTCGGATCTCGCCCTGTGCGGTGATGCCCCGAGGCCAGTGGACCAGGAAGGGATCGCTGACGCCGCCGCGGTAGGTTTCGCGTTTCCACCGCCGGAAGGGAGTATTGCCCGCCCAGGTCCAACCCCAGGGATAGTGGTTGAACGTGGTCGGACCGCCCAGCTCGTCGATGGCGCGCAGGCTGTCCTCGATCGGTTCCGGGGCGTTGTTGAAGAACTGCAGTTCGTTCGTGGTTCCGGTGACCCCGCCCTCCGGGCTGGCGCCGTTGTCGGACACGAGCATGAGCAGGGTGTTGTCCAGCTCGCCGAGCTGGTCGAGGAAGTCGAGCAGTCGTCCGATGTGGTGGTCGGTGTGGGTGAGGAATCCGGCGTAGACCTCCATCATTCGTGCCGCCAGGCGGCGTGCGTCGGCGGACAGCGCGGCCCATTCGGGCACATCCGGATCACGGCGGGAAAGCCGCGCGTCCGGTGGTACGAGACCGAGCTCGCGCTGCCGGTCGAACGTGTATTCGCGATAGGCGTCCCAGCCGCCGTCGAATCGGCCGCGGTAACGGTCCGCCCACTCCCTCGGCACGTGGTGCGGCGCATGTGTGGCGCCGGTGCAGAAGTTCAAGAAGAACGGCTTGTCCGGGGCGACCTGTTTGGCCCCGGCGATGAAGGAGATCGCCTTGTCCACCAGATCGGCGGTCAGGTGGTAGCCGTCTTCCGGGGTGGCGGGCGGCTCGACCTGATGGTTGTCGTAGACCAGATCCGGATACCACTGGCTGGTGTCGCCGCCGAGGAAGCCGTAGAACCGCTCGAAGCCCCGCCCGAGCGGCCAACGATCGTAGGGGCCTGCGGCGGATTCCTGCTCCGACGGCACCAGATGCCATTTGCCGACCATGTAGGTGTTGTAGCCGTGCTGCAACAGCATCTCCGAGAGGAATCCGTTCTCGAATGGGATATTGCCGTTGTAGCCCGGATACCCGGTGGCGATCTCCGTGATGCCCGCCATGGCGTTGGCGTGATGGTTACGCCCGGTGATGAGACAGGAACGCGACGGTGAGCACAGCGCGGTCGTGTGCATATTGTTGTACAGCAGTCCGCCCGCGGCCAACGCGTCGAAATGCGGCGTGGAAATGGGACTGCCGTAACACCCGAGCTGTCCGAATCCGGTGTCGTCGAGCACGATGAACACCAAGTTCGGTGCGCCGGGCGCCGCCCGTACCGGTTGTGGCCATGCGGGATTCGACACATCCGTCGTTCGCCCGATGATTCCGGGAAAAGCCGTTCCCCGTTTGTATTCTTCCAGTGACATCTACCCGCCCTCCGTCCTGCGGATGGACTGGACACCGCCAGCCTGGTTGTCCGAATGAACGCGTGCGATGCCACTGCGTCGACGAGCGGTGCCGCGGTGGCACTGCGCGATCAAGTACTGCCGCGGAGCCGGGTGGGTCCTCATCGTCGGAAATCGACGCCACCGGAGCGTCCGATATCGGTTCCTCGCCCATCCGCTATCGCGACGTGAGTCAAATGCTAGACGACGCGGGCGCGACTGTCAGTGGCGGAAGCCGACCGGCCGCCGCATCGTCGGATGCGGCGGCCGGTGCGACCCTGATCGCCGAGGGTGTCAGAATGCGGCTTCGTCGAGATCCATGACGCTGATGTCGACGTCGGAGATGACCGACCATTCCGCGCTGAGGTGCGGCAGGACGGTTTTGGCGAAGAACGACGCGACGGCGATCTTGCCCTCATAGAAAGCGCGGTCTCCGCCGCCCGGCTCGGCATCCAAGGCCGCGGCGGCGATCTCGGCGGCGACGATCAGACGCCAGGCGATGAGGAGATCGCCGACGGCGAGCAGGAACCGGACGGAATTCAGTCCGATCTTGTACAACTCGGTGGGTTGCTGCTGGGCGGCGATCAGGTGCTGGGTGAATCGGCCCGCCATGTCCTGGACGTCCTCCAGCGCGGTGGCCAGCAGCACCTTCTCGGTCTTGAGCCTGCCGTTGCCCACGCCGGATTGCGCCGTGTCCCGGATCTTGCCCGCGATGTGTGCGAGCGCGACGCCGCGATCGCGGGCGATCTTGCGGAAGAAGAAGTCCTGCGCCTGGATCGCGGTGGTGCCCTCGTAGAGCGAGTCGATCTTCGCGTCGCGGATGTACTGCTCGATCGGGTAGTCCTGCAGGAAGCCCGAACCGCCCAGGGTCTGCAGCGACTCGGTCAGGTACTGGTAGGCCCGCTCCGAGCCGACGCCCTTGACGATCGGCAGCAGCAGGTCGTTGACCCGCGCGGCCAGCTCGGCATCCGCCCCCGAGATGTGCTGCGCGACAACGTCGTTCTGGTGACCGGCGATGTACAGGTATACCGCGCGCAGGCCTTCGGCGTAGGCCTTCTGCATCATCAGCGACCGGCGCACGTCGGGGTGCCGGGTGATGGTCACCTTCGGTGCGGACTTGTCCGCCATCTGGGTCAGATCGCTGCCCTGCACCCGGTTCTTCGCGTATTCGAGGGCATTGAGGTAGCCGGTCGACAAGGTGGCGATTGCCTTGGTGCCCACCATCATCCGAGCTTCCTCGATGACGTGGAACATCTGCGCGATGCCGTTGTGCACCTCGCCGACCAGCCAGCCCTTGGCCGGGACGCCGTGGCCGCCGAAGGTGAGCTCACAGGTGGCGGACGCTTTCAGGCCCATCTTGTGCTCGACGTTGGTGACGAAGACGCCGTTGCGGTCGCCCAGCTCACCGGTCTCGTGGTCGAAGTGGAACTTCGGTACGAAGAACAGCGACAGGCCCTTGGTGCCCGGTCCCGCGCCCTCGGGGCGAGCCAGCACCAGGTGGGCGATGTTGCCGAACAAGTCGTCGGCGTCGGCGGAGGTGATGAACCGCTTCACGCCCTCGATGTGCCAGGTGCCGTCTTCCTGCTCGATCGCCTTGGTGCGACCGGCGCCGACGTCGGAACCGGCGTCGGGCTCGGTCAGCACCATGGTGGCGCCCCAGTTGAGTTCGGTGATGAATCGCGCCCAGCGCCGCTGCTGCTCGGTGCCGATGCCGTCGACGATGTGGGCCATCATCGGCCCGGTCAGATACATGTAGGCCGCGGGCTGCGCCCCGAGCACGAATTCGCTGATGGCCCAGCTGACCATCGAGGGGGCGGGCACTCCGCCGACCGCCTCGGACTTGCCGACGCGCCACCATTCGGCGTCGTACCAGGCGCGCACCGCCTTCTTGAACGACTCCGGCAGGCTGACCGAGTGGGTGGCCGGATCGAAAACCGGCGGGTTGCGGTCGGTTTCGGCATACGGTTCGGCGACCGGCCCTTCGGCCAGGCGCGCGGCCTCCGCCAGCATCGATCGCACGGTGTCGCCGTCCAGGTCCCCGAACGCTCCGGTCCGCAGGATGTCGTCGAGTCCGTACACCTCGAACAAATTGAACTCGAGGTCACGCACGTTGCTCTTGTAATGGCTCACGAGCCAGGGCCTTTCGAGAAACGGCCGGTGTACCGGCGAGGGATTCGGCGGGCGCACGGATAGGTGCTCACCCACGGCACACTGTGCGGCACCGATGACCCGAAAGCAATCTTATGTTAATAACCACTAAGTAGATGGTCGGATGTCCAACGGCATTCAATCCGCTGCTAGCACGTAATTGGCGCAGCTAAGTTAATGCTCGCTAAGTGGTGTAAATCACTGCGAGGGGGTGCGGCCGGGATTTCCCGCCGTTTCGATCCGCTCCCCGATGGCTACGAGGACGTCGACGAGATCGGCGCGCCGCCGGAAGCGGGGATTGCGTACGGCATCGATGACGACGGTGACGATCGCGCGGCTGAGCACCCGCGCGACGGGCGCGGATAGATCCGGCCGCACCGCCTGCAGCATGCGGGCCCACTGGGCGATGCCGTCGAGGCGCACCCTCCGGTAGCGCTGCACCCCGTCGCCAGGAAGATGCCGGGTCTCGCTGACCGTGATCGCCAGGAGGTCGGGTTCGTCGACGCCCAATTGCGCGAAGCTGCGCATGAGCGAGCGCAGGGACTCCTCGGCGCTGCGGCCCTCGGCGATCGCCCGGGCGAGCAGCAGTCGCAGCCACTCGTCCTGGCGCCGGACGATCTGGTCCAGCAACTCCGCCTTGCTGGAGAAATGGTGATACAGGGCGGGTCCGGTGACGCCGACGGCCGCACCGATGTCCTCGATGCCCACCGCGGCGTAACCGCGGGTGCTGAACAGCCGCGCCGCCTCGGCGAGCATTCGCTCCGAGCGCAGCGCTCGGTCCAGTGCGGTGTTGCCGATCTCGGTGCGCGGTGGCCGGCTCGGCGCGTGGCCGTTCGGGTGTTCGGGCATCCGGGTCGTGATCACCGCCGCGACGGCGGCGTCGAGCACCTGCGCGGCGGCCGGCGCGGGCAACTCGGCGCGGTGATAGGAGGGGCTGACCGCGATCGACAGCACGCACCAGCTCAGCAATTCGACATCGGCCGTGCTCAGTTCGGGTCGGCGTAAGTGGATCGTGTGTCGTAGGTAGCGGGTGAGCCGCGCGACGCGGACGAGCACCGCGGTCTTGTCGGCGGCGGTCAGATTGCGGAACTCCAGTTGCCACAGCCGCGGCAGGCCGCGCAACTCCAGCGCGACCCGGACCAACTCGGCCGTTACCGCGCCGCCGGAGTCATCGGCGCGATATGCGGCGTCCAGCCGGTTCAAGGTGTCGTCGAGGCCAACCAGCAGGCATTGGCCCAGAAGTTGCTGTTTGTTGCGGAAGTGTCGATACAACGCCGTCGCGGAGATGCCCACCGCAGCCGCGATGTCGGCCATCGTCGTGCCGTAATAGCCGCCGTGCGTGAAGGCGTCGACCGCGGCGGCCAGGATCATCTCGCGTCGATGCGGTGGTCTCCGCCGTGGTTGTCCGCCGTTCGCCTGTGTGCCCATCGCGGTCAGTGTCGCGCATCGGGCGGTCCGCACCAGCTATCGGGCCGCCTCCCGATAGCTGGTGGGCCGTGGCGATCTGTCGCGGCCACCGGTCCGTATGACGATTTCGTCACGGGCCACGCCGATGTCCTACTGTCGAGTAGGCTTCCCGCAGCTATCACCAGCCCGGGGATCGTTGTCCCACCAGGTAAGCAGAGGGAGCCCGCCCGTGAGCGCTGACACCGCGGACGCCACAGCACTGTCCACCATCGCGGCCCGGCTGCGCATTGCGACGACCGTCATCCTGCGGCGCGCCCGGAGAGATCCCGACGAACGGCGGCTGTCCGCGACGCAGTGGGCGGTCTTAGGACGGCTGCACCGATACGGCGCCATGGCCGCGGTCGACTTGGCGCGGCTGGAGATGCTGCGGCCGCAGACGATGCGCAACGTGGTCGACGGCTTGCGCGACCAGGGTCTGATCATCGGTGTGCGTGACCCGAACGACGGACGCCGGGTGAATCTGACTCTCACCGACGAAGGCCGCGCGTGGGTGTGCGGACATCAGGCGTCCGCGAACGACGCGCTGGCGCAAGCGTTGTCGGAGAGTTTGCGGACGGGTGAGTTGCACAAGGTCGGCGAGGCGCTGGATCTGCTCGAGCGCATCGCTTACGGTGACCGGGGAGCGGATGCGCTGATCGCGGGCGGTCTCGGCGCCGGGTCACTGGTGGCCGATTCGCGATGACTCGGCGGCCGCCCGGCCGGGGTCGGCGGGCGGCGTGAGCCCGGGTCGCCGCCGCCGACCTCGAGGCGGCGCAGATGGAATTCCACTTCGTCGGCGAGGACCCGTTCGAGTTGTCGGAGGCGTTCGACACTCGCGGCGGTGCGGGGGGCCTGATCGAAGAGCAGCCGGTGCATATCCGGTTGAGCCGTGTGCAACCGCGTCACGGCGACGACCAGCTGCCGGAGGGTGTCGACCAGAGGCGGCTGTTCGGCACGCAGGTGCCCGGCCGTTTCCAGCAGCGCCTGGGAAGCGTGCCGCAGGTGCCAGTGAGTAGAGCAGTGCGTCCTTGTCGGGGACATAGTGATAAGAGGGTGCCGATGGAGACGCCGGCGAGTTCGGCGATCTTGTTGGTCGTCGTCGCGGCGTAACCGTCCTCGATGACCTACGCCGGAGCTGGGATTCTCGGCCACAGTCGAGCACCTGGTCGTGGCGCGGCCACCAAGTCCACATCGAGCGGGTGAGCGGCTCGTGATGCGCTCCGAGCCCGCACCGGCGGAGTGGGTAAGGTCTGAAGCGTCGTGGAACGGACGCCACGATGCCGCCGCCGAACAGCTTCGCGCGGACGCGCCGCCCTGTCGAACGAAGAGAGCTGATTGATGCCGACCTCTACAGCGCGCGCACAGATCGGGGTCACCGGTCTGGCGGTCATGGGTAGCAACATCGCACGGAACTTCGCCAGGAACGGCTATACCGTTGCGCTGCACAACCGCAGCATCGCCAAGACCGACGCACTGCTCGAGGCCCACGGCGACGACGGCGACTTCGTGCGGACCGAAACGATCGAGGAGTTCGTCGCCGCGCTGGAGAAGCCGCGCCGGGTGCTCATCATGGTGAAGGCAGGCGCCGCGACCGACGCGGTCATCGAGGAACTCGCGGACGCGATGGAGCCGGGCGACATCATCATCGATGGTGGAAACGCCCTCTACACCGACACCATTCGGCGGGAAGCCGCGATGCGCGAGCGCGGGCTGAACTTCGTCGGAGCGGGCATCTCCGGGGGCGAGGAGGGCGCCCTCAACGGCCCCGCGATCATGCCCGGCGGCCCCAAGGAGTCCTACGACTCGCTCGGGCCGCTGCTGGAATCCATCGCGGCGAAGGTCGACGGAACGCCCTGCTGCACCCACATCGGCCCGGACGGCTCCGGACATTTCGTCAAGATGGTGCACAACGGCATCGAGTACGCCGACATGCAGTTGATCGGTGAGGCCTACCACCTGTTCCGCGACGCGCTCGGTTTCGACGCCAAACAGATCGCGGACGTGTTCACCCAGTGGAACTCCGGCGACCTGGAGAGCTACCTGGTCGAGATCACCGCCGAGGTGCTGAACCAGGTCGACGCGAAGACGGGCAAGCCGCTGGTCGACGTGATCGTCGACGCGGCGGAGCAGAAGGGCACCGGGCGCTGGACGGTGAAGTCCGCGCTCGACCTCGGCGTGCCGGTGACCGGAATCGCCGAAGCGGTGTTCGCGCGGGCGCTGTCCGGTTCGCGCGAGCAGCGCAAGGCCGCGCGGGGTCTGGCTTCCGGGCGGCTGGCCGACAAGCCCACCGACGTGGAGCGGTTCACCGAGGACATCCGGCAGGCGCTCTACGCCTCGAAGGTGGTCGCCTACGCGCAGGGCTTCGACCAGATCGCGGCGGGCAGCGCCGAATACGACTGGAACTTGCGGCCGGGTGATCTCGCGACGATCTGGCGTGGCGGCTGCATCATCCGCGCCCGGTTCCTCAACCGGATCAAGGACGCCTACGACGAGAACCCGGCGCTGCCGAGCTTGATTCTCGCACCGTACTTCCGTGAGGCGATCGAGACGGCCATCGACAGCTGGCGCCGCGTCGTGGCCACCGCGACACTGCTCGGCATTCCGGTGCCCGCGTTCGCTTCGTCGCTGTCTTACTACGACGCCCTGCGCGCCGAGCGTCTCCCGGCCGCGCTCACCCAGGGGCAGCGTGATTTCTTCGGTGCGCACACCTACGAGCGGGTGGACGCCGAAGGCAAGTTCCACACGCTGTGGAGCGGGGACCGCGGCGAGGTTCGCGCCGACTAGCCGGACGCGCTGTCGCAGTGCGGGATTCGTTTCCGCACTGCGACGGAGGTCGCTGTCACTCCCGTGATCCGGCAGCTCGCTCCCACGCACCCCGGCGGAGCAGGCGTAGCCCGTTGAGCCCGACGAGGACGGTGGATCCCTCGTGCCCGGCGACGCCGAGGGGGAGCGGCAGGGTCCCGGCGAGGTCCCAGACGACCAGCACGCCGATGCAGGTGGCGGCGATGGCCAAGTTGGCGGTCACCACCCGTCGCGCCTGCCGGGACAACGCGATCACCGCCGGGATCGTGGTCAGGTCGTCGCGCACGACGACGGCGTCCGCGGTCCGCAGGGTCAGGTCGGATCCGGCGCCGCCCATGGCGATGCCGACCTCGGCCGCGGCGAGCGCCGGGGCATCGTTGATGCCGTCGCCGACCACGGTCAGTTTCCGCCGGTCGGCTTGCAACTCGCGCACCGCGATCATCTTGTCGTCGGGCAGCAGTTCCGCCCGGACGTCGGTGATGCCGACACACGCGGCGAGCCGATCGGCGGTGGCGGTGTTGTCGCCGGTCAGCAGTATCGGCGCGTTGCCGGTCAGCGCGGTCGTCGCGCGCACGGCCGCCACCGCTTCGGGCCGGAGCTGGTCGGTCAGTGCGAGCACTCCGATCGGTTCGTGCTCGCAGGTCACGACCACGGCGGTGTAGCCGCTCGCGTGGAAGGCGTCGACAGTTGTGTGGCCGTCGTGGGTGGGTTCCCACGCGGCGGGGGAGCCGACGCCGATGAGACGGTCACCGACACGGGCGGTCACGCCGCGACCTGGGTGGGCCGTGAATTCGGTGACCTCGGGCAGCCGCAGCTCTCGGGTGCGGGCCGCGCGCACGATCGCCGCCGCGAGGGGGTGCTCGCTCGGGTGCTCGGCCGCGGCGGCGAGCCGAAGCACCTCGGCGTCGGTGAATCGCTGGTCCAGGCAGCGGATCTCGGCGAGTTCCGGGATGCCGCGGGTCAGGGTGCCGGTCTTGTCGAAGGCGACGTGCGTGGTGGCGCCGAGCTTTTCCATGACCACCGCGGATTTGACCAGGACACCGTGACGCCCCGCGTTGGCGACGGCCGCCAGCAGGGGCGGCATAGTGGCCAGCACCACCGCGCAGGGGGAGGCGACGATCATGAACGTCATCGCTCGCAGCAGCGCTCGCCGCACGTTGTCACCGAGCAGCAGCGGGATGGCGAACACCGCAAGGGTGACCGCGACCATGCCGACGGAGTAGCGCTGTTCCACCTTCTCGATGAAGAGCTGAGTGCGCGCTTTGGTTCGGGCCGCCTGCTCGACCAGGGCCGCGATGCGCGCTACCACGGAGTCCTGCGCGCGGCGCACGACGCGGATGCGCAGGGCCCCCGTGCCGTTGAGGGTGCCCGCGTACACCTCGTCGCCCTGGTTTTTGTTCACCGGCAACGGTTCGCCGGTGATGGTGGCCTGATCGACCTCACTGCCGCCGGAGAGGACGGTCGCGTCCGCGGCGATCCGCTCGCCGGGCCGCACCACGAGGACGTCTCCGATGCGCAGTTCGGTAGCGTGGACCGTCTCTTCCTCGCCGTCGCCCGCGACCCGGGTCGCGGTGTCGGGTGTGAGGTCGAGCAGTCCGCGCACCGAGTCCTCGGTCCGGGCGGTGGCGAGCGCTTCCAGGGCGCCGGAGGTCGCGAAGATGACGATCAGCAACGCGCCGTCGGTGATCTGGCCGATGGCCGCCGCTCCGATCGCCGCGGCGACCATGAGCAGGTCGACGTCGAGCGTCTTGTCGCGGAGAGCCTGTAAGCCGGCCCACCCGGGTTCCCAGCCGCCTGCGGCGTAGCAGGCCAGGTACAGGCCCCAGCGCAGCCACTGGGGGCCATCGGTCAGCTGCACCGCCAGCCCGGCGCAGAAGAAGACCACGGCCACTGCGGCCCAACGGGCTTCGGGAAGGGTGAACAGCCGGGTCCGGCGCACGGGTACGCGACCGGATGGCGGAGTCGGACGAGTCGGCGCGAGCGTCGGCGCGGCCACGGGTCACCTCCAGAACAGCAACGGACAGACGGCCCGAACCATACCAGAACACATGAACATGTCTTCATTTGTTCCTAGAGTATGCTGTTCAGTCATGGGACACGGCGTCGAAGGCAGGGACCGCCCTGCCGTGCGCTTGGATCCCGAATCGGCCACCCATGTGGCGACCACGTTGCAGGCGCTGGCCACACCGAGCCGCTTGATGATCCTCACCGAACTGCGCCAAGGGCCGCTGCCGGTGAGCGCGCTGGCCGATGCCATCGGCATGGAACAGTCCGCCGTCTCCCACCAGCTTCGGCTGCTGCGCAATCTGGGTCTGGTCACGGGCACTCGCACCGGCCGCAGCATCGTCTACAGCCTCTACGACAACCACGTCGCCCAACTGCTGGACGAGGCGATCTACCACAGCGAACACCTGCGCCTCGGCTTGTCCGACCGTCCTGAGGCCGCGGTCTGACCGCCTCTGCGGCACTGGCGATCCGGCTGCTCGGCAAGTCTTTCACCCGCTTCGGGTGATGTCGGCCCGGTACGGCGGTGGCACCGTCCAGGAAATGACGGCCCCGGCGATGGTGGACAACCGGTACGAGTTCGCGAATGGCTATCCGATCGAGTCTTCCGCGACTCGGGCATGGGACGACAGCGTGTTCCAGCGCGCCGTGGTCGCGTACCGGTTCTGGTATCCGACCGTGTCGATGGAAGGAATTTTCAACGGAAACAGGGAGATCGGACTGAACGACAACCGCGCGGTCGGAATCGCCTCGACCGGGCCGCGGCATGTCGGGTTCACTCTGAATTCCGATACCCCGTATGGCGCCGCGGTGCTGGATCTGTCGGCGGGGCCGATGGTGGTCGAGCTTCCGCCGGGACCGTACATCGGCCTGGTCGACGATCATCATCAACGGTGGATCACCGATCTCGGCATTCCCGGGCCCGACCGAGGGCAGGGCGGCACTTACGTCATCGTTCCTCCCGGCTACGCGGGGGCGTTGCCGGATCGGGCGCACGTCGGGCGATCCGCGTCCTTCAAAGTGCTGCTCGCCGTGCGCGCGCTGCCGATCGGTGGCGACCTGGCCGAGGCGATGGATGCGCTGCGGGCGGTCCGGGTGCATCCGCTCGAGGAGGCGGGCGCGGTGCTGGACATCATCGACACCACCGAGGTGGCCATGGACTCCACCTGTTTGTGCTGGGAAGCCGACATCTCCTACTGGCGGGTGCTGCACGGGATTCTCGAGACGGAACCGGTGGTGCCGGAGTTCTTGCCGATGTACGGGCTGCTCGGGGCGATCGGTCTCGAGCGAGGCGTTCGGTTCGCGCCCGACCGCCGGTCCGCGGCGCTGTTGACGGCCGCGGCGCGGACCGGGCGCGGTCAATTGCTCGTCTCGGCGTTCGCCAGTGGCCGGCCGGACCGCATGGCCTGGCCGGACCGTCGCTGGGAATGGGTGGGACTGGTCGCCGACAACGGCGACTTCCGGACCGCCTCCGGTCTCGACCTCGAAGCGCGCGACCGGTGGTTCGCCCAAGCGATCATCGCCTCACCGGCCATGTTCCGGCGGCAGGTGGGCGGCGGATCGCTGTATTGGCTCGCCATGCGGGACGGGCGAGGGGATTACTTGGACGGTAGTGCCACTTATACCCTCGATATACCGCGGCCGGTGCCGGCCGGGCTGTTCTGGTCCGTGACGGTCTACGACGCGCAGACCCGCTCGCAGATCCAGGCCGACCAGGGCAAGGCCGCCCTCCGGTCGCTGTTCGAGTTGCGCGACCTCCCGCCCGACGGCCCCGTGCGGCTGCACTTCGGCCCCATTCCTCCTGACGGCGTCGAGACCCGCTGGCTGCAAACCGTCCCCGGCCGCGGATGGTTCGCCTATCTGCGCATCTACGGACCCGAGGAAGCGGCGTTCGACCAGACTTGGCGGCCCGGCGATTTCGAGCGCGCGAGCTGATCGAGTGTGGCGACGGCCCTCGCGGCTCGGCCTATGGGGCGGGTTGACAGCGCTTGCGTCTCATCGATCAGGCCGATGTCTCCGGCGAAGATCGTCGGTCCGGGATTTCCGCGCGGAGCAACTCGATCAAGCCGGGGAATCGGTGCTGGAGTTCGGCTCTGCGTAGTTGGGCCATATTGCTGTTGCCGCGATCGACCTGACGGATCAGCCCGGCCTGGCGAAGAACCCGAAAGTGGTGTGTGAGTGTCGCTTTCGATACCGGGAGGCCGAACGAACTGCAATGGCGCTCGGTGCCGTCGGGCTCGGCGAGGAGCGTGAGGATCACCTGGCGGCGATGCCGATCGGCGAGCGCGGCGAACACCGAACCGAGTTCCATCTCCTCCGGTGCGGGCTGATCGCTGCCGGGCACGGCGAACCTCCTCCGTAGGTACGTCTTGCATCGTACCTCAGTGGCCGCTAGCGTCCGAGGTATGAAAAAACTCGTACCTAATCACGCGCCCTACGTCCTCGTCGGTTTCGCCCACCCCAAACCGGAGCGCGCGGCGGAACTGCGTGAGTTGCTGTTGTCCTTCGTCGAGCCCACGCGCGCCGAAGAAGGTTCGTTGGAGTATCACTTCCACGAGGACAAGGACCGGCCGGGCACGTTCGTCTTCTACGAGGTATGGCGGTCCGAGGAAGATCTCGATCGTCATTTGGCCCTGCCGCACATGCGGGCGTTCTGGGACAAGCGCATGGACTACCTCGAACGGGATCTCGACATCCGCTGGCTGTCGATGCACAGCCCGTATCCGCGCCCGGTCGCAGGCTGACCACCTGATCGATCCACTGCTTGACCTGGAGCGCACTCCAGCGCTTAGGGTGCGCTCATACAGGGTTGTCCAGCAGAAGGGATCACTTCATGGAGCTCGGTTTTCACATACCAATCTTCGATATCGACGGTGGCGCCACCGCCATCGCCGGTGAGCTGGCAAGGGTGGGCGCGGCGGCGGAAGAATCCGGCGCGACGTGGCTGTCGTTCATGGACCACTACTTCCAGATCGAGCCGACCGGCCTGCCCGCGGAGGCGAACATGCTGGAGGGGTACACGACCCTCGGCTATCTGGCCGCGCACACTTCGCGCATCGACCTCGGACTGCTCGTCACCGGCGTGACCTACCGTCACCCCGGTCTGCTCGCCAAGATCGTCACCACCCTCGACGTCCTGTCGGGCGGCCGGGCGGTCCTCGGGATCGGCGCCGCGTGGTTCGAGCGCGAGCACCGCGGGCTCGGTGTGCCGTACCCGCCGACCGCCGAACGGTTCGAGCGGCTGGAGGAGACGCTGCGCATCTGCCGCCAGATGTGGGACCCGCAGGACAACGGGCCGTTCGACGGGAAGTACTACCAGCTGGCCGAGACGCTGTGCTCGCCGCAGCCCATCAACCGGCCGAAGGTGCTCGTCGGCGGCGGGGGAGAGCGCAAGACGCTGCGGTTGGTCGCGCAGTACGGCGATGCCTGCAACCTGTTCGGCTCCTCGCCCGGGGACGTCGAGCACAAACTCGACGTGCTGCGCAGGCATTGTGACGACGTCGGCCGCGACTATGACGAGATCCGTAAGACGATCATCGCCAACAACCCGCGGCCGAGCCCGGAAAACCGCGACGAATTCGTCCGGCAGATGGCCGACTACGCCGAACTCGGCATCGAGACGGCCATCGTCACTCCGACCACCGGCTCACCGGCGGCATGGATAGACGGCATGGCGCCTGCCGTCCCGCAACTGGCGGAACTCGGCTGAGGTATCCGGCGCGGGCCCGGATCGCTTGCGGGATTCCGGGCCCAGCCGGTGCGCCGACCATCGGTGCGCGCCGTACGAATCGGCGGGGCAGCGGTCCTACAGTTTGTAGCCGATCTGACGCAACAGCTGCTTCCGGGCCGCCTGGTCGTCGGCATCTTCCACGCCGAGCGGCGGCGAACCGTCGATCACGCCGATGATTCCTCTGCCGAGTTCGGTTTCCGCGATCAGAACCTCGACGGGATTGGCTGTGGCGCAGTAGATTCCGCAGACCTCCGGGACCTGCTGCACGGCGTTGAGCACGTTGACGGGGTAGCCCTCGCGGAGAAAGACGATGAACGAGTGTCCCGCACCGATGTCGACCGCGTTCTTGGTGGCGAGCTCGACGAGTGCGTCGTCGTTGCCGGAGCGGCGGACCAGGCGCGGTCCGGAGGCCTCGCAGAACGCCAGCCCGAAGCGCAGGTGCGGACCGACTCCGACCAGCGCCTCGTGCAGGTCTTCCACGGTCTTGATGAAATGGGACTGTCCGATGACGACGTTGAGATCATCCGGTTTGTCGATGCGCACGGCTGTCAGCTCCACAGCGACATCCTGCGCCCCGACGACGTCGATTCATAGCATTTCGACATTTGTTCCGCGCGTCGCGAACGGTCCCGGAATCACCCGCCGTGGGTGCCCCCCGGTCGGAAAGGCAGGTCCACGACCAGTGCGGTGGCGTTGTCCCTTCCACCGGCCAGGAGGGCGGCATCCACCAAAGTGTTCGCGATCGTGGGAGCCGCGTCGCCCTGCGCGAGGATGGCTTTGACCGCGGCTATGCCGAGTGGCTTGTGTACGCCGTCGGTGCTCAGCAGCAGTCTGCCCGTGCTCGAGCCGGTGGCGGCGTATCCGATCGCGTCCGGCCGCACGGTGCGCGCCGAGGTGGTGACCAGATGATCCATTCGCGGGGTGGAGGCGAGCCCGCGGGTGCGGTACAGCTCGGCGACGGTGTGGTCGGTCGTGATCTGGTGCAACACCCGCCCGTTCCAGCGATACGCGCGACAGTCGCCGACCCACGCCACCTCGCAGGGGCCATCGGGTTGATCGGCGGCCGGAAGCACCGCGACCACGAGCACGCTGTCGGCCGAAGGCTCCGGGACCTCGCGCAGGAGTTCCTCCTGGGCCGCGAGAATTCCCGCGCGCGCTCCGTCGGCGGCGGCGGAGCGCGCCGCCGCGGCGGCGACCGTGCGTGCCGCGCGGGCTCCGAGCAGATGATCTCCGACGCCGTCGGCGACGACGTACGCCGTCGCTCCGGTCACGGCGTCGGTCTCGATCGCCACCGCGTCGGCGTTGATCGACCGTGACGCGCGCCGACTGGCCGAAGCGCCGGTCGGTCCGCCCAGCCGCGGTGTCTGGATCCGCGGCATGCTCGCGGTGGTACCGGTAAACACGAACTGGTCTCCTCGTAGCTGGGCTCTGAGTGCTGCCGACCAGCACCCTTCAAGGACACCGCATCAGTATTTGGACTTGGCGAGAGTCCGTTGTGTGAACGCTGAGAATTCGCTTTCGATCAGGTCACGACGGGCGTCCCGGCCGGTGGCGCCGCCCGCCTTCCGGCCGGAGCAGACGCTGTCGCGTGCTGCCGCCGGCGGGCGGACGAAGGGCGCATTGATCGATCACCGCTGTACCTTGTGCCGCAGTCCACAGCGCGGGACGCATTTCGCAACATTGTTTCTGGATTCCGGCAATCGATCGGCTCACTGTTCGTTGCTCGGCGCATTTACGTTCTCCGCTGTGAAGCAGGGGTGCACGCAGCGCACAAATCACCGAAGCCGGTCACTTTTGTCCGATTTGTTCGGCTCTCGCCGCACAATTCGACGGATATCTGCGGCGACCGCAAATTCGGAGCCGTCGGCTCGTTACGTCCCAGCGCGGGTGCAGGATCGGTGCGTGTCCACGTCTGTTCGGCGCTGACGCGGCCGACAACCTCTCTGCCGCAGATCAATCGACGCGCCGAGTCGGGCCGTGCAGCGGATCCGCCGGCGTCCGACAACGCGCGCCGCCCCGGGTGCAGGCGTGTTCAGGAACGGAGTACTACGTGGTCATCAGTCCCGCCGATGACGCCTCCCTACGATTCGCGCCGCAGCTGATCCCGCCGCGCGGAGGTGTGCCCACTCCGGTGCTCGTGGTCGCCGCGATGGTCAGCATCCAGCTCGGCGCGGTCATCGCCAAGCACCTGTTCACACTCGCGTCGCCGGTAACGGTCGCGTGCGGCCGGATCGTCCTCGCGGGCGTGTTCGCCGTGCTGCTGTGGCGGCCGTCGCCGCGGCTCGAGCGCAGGGCGCTGCTGCCGGTCGCCGGGCTCGGCGTGGCCATCGCGGGCATGAACCTGTGCTTCTATGCGGCCCTGGACCGCATCCCGCTGGGCATGGCGGTGACGATCGACTTCATCGGTCCGCTCGCCGTCGCCCTGATCGGGTCGCGGCGCACCCGCGACGCGCTGTGGGTGACGCTCGCCGGAGCGGGCGTTCTGCTGTTGGTCGACAGCGAAGGGCCGGTCTCGTGGAGCGGGGTGCTGTTCGCGGCGGCTGCCGGTGCGGGATGGGGCGCTTACATCACGTGCAGCGCCGTGGTGGGCAGGCACACCGCCGGACACGACGGACTGGCGTTGGCGATGGGCCTCGGCGGACTGCTCGCCGTGCCGATGGTGGTCGCGAATGACGCTGTGGCGCTGAGAGATCCGGTCTTCCTGGCGGCCGCGGCGGCGTTGGCCGTGCTCTCGTCGCTGCTGCCGCATGCCATCGAGATGGCGGCCTTGCGCCGGATCACGCCCGCGGTGTTCGGCGTCATGATGAGTTTGGAGCCCGTGGTGGCCGCGGGCGTCGGGCTGCTGTTGCTCGGCGAGCAGATGCGGGCGGCGCAGTGGTCGGGTATCGGCCTGGTGGTCGTGGCGTGCGCGGGAGTGGCGCGCGGTTCCCGTGCCGACGCCGTCGGCGATCGGGCGTATGCCGAAATGGCGGTGTCCAGCGCTGTAGACAAAACCACCTAGGTTTTCCGGATGTCGGCATCGCTCACGTATTTCCGTCGCGGCTGCCGACAGACATGATGACTAGGCAGAACGCATTCGGCGCGCGACGTTTTCGCTACAGCGAGAAGTTGTCGGTGACGTAGACAACATCCGAAACTCGGTCGAATTCCCCGCCTTACCGGCGGGTACGTGATCGAATGCTCTGCAACTGATGTCGCGAACCCGTGTGATGCACCGGTTCAGTAATCCGGGAGGTTGTGGCTGTGGCCGACGCAAGCGTGCCCACGCTGCGTCCGTCCGAGCTGGAGAGGTTGGCTCAGCTCGACGAACACAACGAACTCTCCGCCGACCAGGTGCGATCGAGCTCGCAGCGGATGGGCGTGCCGGAGGAGGACCTGTGGCGGTGGCTGGAGGACCGCCGCAGTGCGTCCGCGCCCACCAGACGCATCGATGTCCCCGAGCGGCCGACCGCCCACGTCGAGGTTCCCGACGCGCCGACCGTCCACGTCGAGGTTCCCGACCCGCCCACCACACGCGTCGACGTCCCCGACCCGCCGACCACGCGCATAGATGTCCCTGATCCGCCGACCACCCGGATCGATGGCCCTGAGCCACCGACCAGGCACGTGGGGTATGGGGAGATCAACCACCGGCAGTCCCGCATCATCACGCTTCCCGAAGCGGCCGGAGGCGGGCTGCTGCCGCAGATCTCCGACGGGGACGTCACCACTTTCCGGGCCGATGCCTACCGGAGCCTGCCACCGGAAGAATTCGCGCGCATCGACGCCGTCTACGCCGACGGGATCCAGCTGGCCTGCCGGTGGCTGGCCGAACACACCGGGCGACCGTGCAGGCACGACCTGAACCAGAACGGCGTCGGCAGCTGGCTGGGGCCGCGCGGAGCCGGCCTGGCCGAATACATGCTCTCGGTGCTGCAACCTCGCCTCAGCGTGCCGGACCGCTTCCAGCAGGGCGCCGGTTTGGTGGACGAGTGGAACGACATTCTGAGCCTGTACCGATTCCTCGGCGGCCTCGTCGCCGACAGCCCCAGCCGCGGGCACACGATCACGCGCCTGCGCGGCGCCCAAGCGGCGTTCCTGCTACACGGGATGCGCCTGGATCTGCCGCCGGACCTGGCCTACTCGGTCGGGCCGGGGCTGACGACGGTCCCGATCGACGACGACCTGGTGGCCCGGGTCCGGGCCAGGACCGCCGATCCGGTGGACGCGGCGGCGATCGTCACCGCGCTCTTCACCGGCGCCACCGCGATGGAACTCAACGCGATCCCCTGCGTCGCGCTCGCCGCGGACGCGCTGATCTTCAACGGCCCGATCGGTTACACCCACGCTCCGGACCTGTACGTGTGGGTCATTCCGCCGTCGGCGCGCCCTCTGCTGTACGAAGCCCGCGTCCACCAGGAATCACGCCCCACACCGAACACCAAGCTGTTCGCCGGCGCCATCGGCGGAGCGGGTTTCCGCCTCCGCAGGCTCGCCGCGGCGTGCGAGGTGACGCTGCCGGATCTGTACCACTGGCATCACAGCTGGATCCGCGAAGCGGGACTGCTCCGGAAGTCCGAACAATCGACACCGGTCCGCAATACCGATCTGCTCTTCGGTTTGAAACTCGCGCCACGGCCACGCCGCCGCCGCGCCCGCTGACGCCGGGGCGTCGAGCAGGTCACCCGGCGTCGTCGAGCAGATGCCGTGGTGCGGCCTGCCGCCACGAGTCCTGCACGATGGCTTCGAGTTCCTCCCGGTCGTCGAGGGCGGTCAGCCGCGCACGGACCCAGGCGTTGCCTGCTTCGTGCGCGGCGATCCAGAACTTGTCCGGTTCGGCGACGACGAGTTCGTCGCGGTCGGCGACGGGACAGCGGACCGCCATCGAGGTCTCGGACTCAGGAAGGGTGAGGAACAGCTTGCCCGCGACCCGGAAGGTCGGCATACCCCAGGTGAATTGTTCGGATGTCTCCGGTAGCGACAGCGCGAAGGCCCGGACATCGTCCCCGGTGAAACTCATGCACCGAATCCTGCCAGCTCGCAAGGGAAGTCTCGGACCCGGTCGGATCACGGCGGAGATCGCCCACGCGATGCCGGGCCGATCCATAGGGCACCGTGCCAACGCGGCCGTCCGCGCGTTGTGAGCTTCCCAGTAATCGACTCGGCGCCACGGTGTTCGCCGTCCAGCCCCCTATCGTCTGCGCAACAGCCAGTGAGGTCGAGAGGCAGTTTCGGATGGTCGGCACGCGCGAGAAGTTGGAGCAGTTGCGGGGCACCCTCGCGATCGCCGAGGAACCTGCCGGTGCGTCCGGCATCGCGAAACGACAGAACAAAGGCATCCCCAGCGCCCGCGAGCGGGTGCGATCGCTGCTCGACCCGGGAACGTTCGTCGAGATCGGCGCACTCGCGCGCACGCCGGGAGCGCCGGACGCGAAGTACGGCGACGGAGTGGTCACCGGGCATGGTCGCATCGACGGGCGGCCGGTCGTGGTCATCGCGCACGACCAGACGGTCTACGGCGGCTCGGTCGGCGAGATGTTCGGCCGGAAGGTCGCCCACATCCTGAAGTTCGCCTTCGAGAAGGCGTGCCCGGTGGTGGCGATCAACGATTCCGGTGGCGCCCGGATCCAGGACGCGGTGACTTCGCTGGCCTGGTTCGCGCACATGAGCCGACGCCAGGAACGGCTGTCCGGGTTCGTTCCGCAGGTCTCCATCATGCTCGGCAAGTGCGCCGCCGGTTCGGTGTACGGCCCGGTGAACACCGACGTGCTCGTCGCGACCGAGAACTCCTACATGTTCGTCACCGGACCCGAGGTGATCAAGACGGTGACCGGCGAGGACGTGACCGCGGAGGAGTTGGGCGGCGCCCACGTGCAGGCGCGCAACGGCACGATCCATCACGTGACCGCCACCGAGCAGGAGGCGTTCGACTGGGCCCGCAAATACCTGAGTTACCTGCCGTCGAGCTGCCTGGAGCAGGCTCCGATCGTGAATCCGGGTCTGGAACCCGAGATCACCGCCACCGACCTCGAGCTCGAGTCGATCATCCCGGACTCCGACCGCGAGGGATACGACATGCACGAGATCCTGCTGCGCATCTTCGACGACGGCGATTTCCACGAGATCCGTTCGGCCACCGCGGCGAATCTGATCACCGGCTTCACGCGCGTGGACGGCCGCAGCGTGGGTGTCGTCGCCAACCAGCCGCTGGTTCTCGGCGGCGCGGTCGACGCGAAATGCTCCGACAAGGCAACGCATTTCATCAGGCTGTGCAATGCCTTCGGCATTCCCCTGGTGTTCGTGGTCGACACTCCCGGCGTGCTCCCCGGCGTGGAGGAGGAGCGCAACGGTGTCATCGTCCGCGGCGGTCGCGTGTTCCGCGCGATCATCGAGGCGACCGTGCCCATCATCAACGTGGTGGTGCGCAAGTCCTACGGCGGCGCGTACGGCTTCATGGCGTGCAAGCAACTCGGCGCCGACATCAGCCTCGCCTGGCCCACCGCCCGCATCGCGGTGATCGGTGCGGAGAGCGCGGTCGACATCGCGGGCAGGCGTCAGCTGTCACAGGTGCCGGAGGAGCAGCGCGCGGCCGTACGAGAGTTCATGATCGACCAGTACAACGCTACCGTGGCGACGCCGTGGATCGCGGCGGAACGCGGATACATCGACGCCGTCATCGAACCTTCCCGGACCCGGCTGGAAATACGGCACGCGCTGCAGCTCCTGCGGGACAAAGAGGCGGCTGCCGAACACAACCCGCGCAAGCACAGCCTGTACCCGATGTAGTAGCGGTTTCCCTGCCGCCGGGCCGGGTATGCGCCCGGATGGGAACGAAGGTCCGCGGTCGGAGGAGTTGCGGGCATGGACTGGTTCACCGCATCCGAATATTGGTTGAGCAGGCAGCTGCTGACTCGTGGTGTCGCAGCCGTCTATCTGATCGGCTTCGTGGTCGCCGCCCGCCAATTCCGGGCGCTGATCGGGGAGCACGGCATGCTGCCCGTGCCGCGCTGGCTGGCCCGGCGCTCCTTCCGGCGCACGCCGAGCATTTTCCATGTCCACTACTCTGACCGGTTCTTCGCCGTCGTGTCCTGGTTCGGTGCGGCGTTGGCCGCGGCGATGGTGGCCGGCGCCGCCGATCTGGTGCCGCTATGGGCAGCGATGCTGATGTGGGCGCTGTTGTGGGCGCTCTACCTGTCGATCGTCAACGTGGGGCAGGACTGGTACGCGTTCGGATGGGAGTCACTACTGCTGGAATGCGGGTTCCTGGT
Source organism: Nocardia sp. NPDC051900 (assembly GCF_044452545.1). Taxonomy (NCBI): domain Bacteria; kingdom Bacillati; phylum Actinomycetota; class Actinomycetes; order Mycobacteriales; family Nocardiaceae; genus Nocardia; species Nocardia sp. NPDC051900. Next base: position 479,773 of record NZ_JBITBU010000004.1, read on the forward strand.
GATCTTCCTCGGCAACGACCGCACCGCGCCGCCGGTGCTGGTGCTGTGGCTCGCCCGCTGGTTGCTGTTCCGGGTGGAGTTCGGCGCCGGACTGATCAAACTGCGCGGTGACCGATGCTGGCGCGATCTGACCTGCCTGTATTACCACCACGAGACGCAGCCGATGCCGGGGCCGCTGAGCTGGTTCTTCCACCATTTGCCCAAGCCGCTGCACCGGGCGGAGGTACTGGGCAACCACTTCGCGCAGCTCGTCGTGCCCTTCGGGTTGTTCGCGCCGCAGCCGGTGGCGAGTATCGCCGCGGCCGTCGTCGTCATCACCCAGCTGTGGCTGGTGCTGTCGGGCAATTTCGCCTGGCTGAACTGGCTGACGATCGTTCTCGCGTGCAGCGCCGTGAGCGGGTCCGCGGCCTCGGCGGTGCTCCCGGTGCCCGCAGCGCCGTCGCTGCCGGGACCGCCGGCGTGGTTCACCGGCCTGGTCATCGCGTTCGCCGCGTCGGTGGTCTTCCTGAGTTACCGTCCCGCCCGCAATCTGATCTCGAGTCATCAGGCCATGAACCGGTCTTTCGACCCCTATCACTTGGTCAACACCTACGGAGCGTTCGGCAGTATCGGCCGCACCCGTTACGAGGTGGTCGTGGAAGGCACCGACGAGCCGGCCGTCACCGACCGGACGCGGTGGAAGGAATACGAGTTCAAGGGCAAGCCCGGTGATCCGCGCCGGCTCCCGCGCCAATGGGCCCCGTACCATCTGCGGCTGGACTGGCTCATGTGGTTCGCCGCCGCCTCACCGCGTTACGCGCAGTCGTGGCTGGGCCCCTTCCTGATACGACTGCTGGAAAACGACGCGGCCACGCTGCGACTGCTACGGAACAATCCGTTCCCGCAGGCCGCACCGCGCTTCGTCCGGGCGCAACTGTATCTCTACCGCTTCACCACACCTCGCGAATTGGCTCGCACCCGAGCGTGGTGGGACCGCACGCTGGTGACCCGATACGTTCCGCCCCTCTCACTGGACGACCTGCATTACCGCAGCCGTTCCGGTCGGCAATGACGCCTTGGTCGGCTCCACCGCGGGCCGAGAATCCGTGCCGGACAACGGCTTGCGCTCGAAGCGCACGCCGGGGTGGCATTCGCCACAACGGGCGTGGCGACGATCGACGGAGAAACCGGGTATGCGCCCGAATGACGCAATCGACCGAAGGAGGATGTCATGTCCATCTCGGCCTCGCGCTCGCAGTATCGCGCCGCCCGACGCGGCGGCAGCGGCTATCCCGGCACGGAGCTGCCCGTCGAATGGACCATCGCGGCATGGGTTTTGGTGTTGACGGTGCTGAGCCTCGCGCTGGCGCTCCTGTAGGAACGCCACCCGGCGAAGAGCGGGGACCAGCTGAAGGCCCGCTTCGCTGGAGCAGGAAGCTCAGCATTGCACTCACCTACGCGGGAGCTGAGCGGCATCGTGCGCTCGAGAATACTGGCGGTGCGCTACCGATGCGGCGAAAAGTTCTGCACCGCGGCAGGGTGAGTGGACGAGGAGAAGGAGTTCGATCCGTTGGAGGAAATACTACGGCCGCTCATCGTGCTTCTCGGTACGGTGGCCATCACCGTGACGGCCGGTCTGCTGTTCGATCGCTTACTGCGTTACAGCGCCCGTAGACGCCCGGGCAACCAACTTCCCACTCTGTTGCGCCGGGTGCAATTGCCTGTGCAGGTGTTGCTCGGCGCGATGGCCTTGCACGCCACCTACCCGTTGGCCCACCTGGATTTGCGCCAGGACGCGATGATCAGGACCGTCCTGGCGACGGCGGCGATCATGGCAGCGGCATGGGGCGTCATCCGTGCCGCCGACGCGGTCGCGGAGAACACGCTGCGCTCGTATGCCCGCCGCACCCAGGACATCATGCGGGTTCGGCAACTGCGCACCCAGCTCGGCCTGGTGCGCCGGATCGTCACCTCGGTCCTGGTGGTCACGACCGCCGCCGTCGTGATCCTGCTGCTCGTGCCGAGCCTGCGGACCCTGGGCACCTCGCTGCTGGCCTCGGCGGGGGTGATCGGCATCATCGCCGGTGTCGCCGCCCAGTCGACACTGAGCAACCTGATCGCCGGATTGCAGATCGCGTTCGGGGACTCGGTCAAGATCGGGGACACAGTTGTGGTGGAGGGAGAGTGGGGCATCGTGGAGGAGATCACCCTCGCATTCCTCACCGTCCGGATCTGGGACGACCGCAGACTGACCATGCCGGTCTCCTACTTCAACAACAAGCCGTACGAGAACTGGTCCCGTGGCGGGCCGCAGATCACCGGTACGGTTTTCCTGTACCTGGACCACAGCACACCGGTGCCGCTTTTGCGTGAGCACTTGCAGGAGTATCTGCGAACGCGCGCGGATTGGGACGGTCGCGACTGGGGTCTGCAGGTCACCGACAGCACGCCGACGAACATCGTGGTGCGCGCGACGATGTCGGCCGCCGACGCCGACGACGTGTGGAACCTGCGCTGCGCGGTCCGTGAGGAAATGCTCGACTGGCTCGGCCGCAACCACCCCTACGCCCTGCCCAAGATCTCCACCGCGATCACCGAGACCGCCACCGATCGTCATCTGGCGCTGGCGGGCGACGGCGGCGACTGAGGTTACTATCGAGTCTCCGTGTCGGTCCCGGACGAGTTCCGGGACGAAGGGGGCTGATCATGACCGAAGCAGCCGACGGGATCACAGACGACCTCTTCGCCGGAACCGCTTGGCACTACGCGCGCTACCGGCCGGACTATCCGCGGAGGTTCTTCGATGAGCTCGTCCGGCGCCTGCGTCTCGACGGCGCCGGACGCCTCCTCGATCTGGGCTGTGGCACAGGCCAACTCACCGTCCCGCTCGCGCGGCACATGGCCGACGCGGTGGGCATGGATCCCGAACCCACGATGCTCGTCGAAGCCGCCCGTCGTGCGGAAGCCGCCGGGGTTGCGAACGTCGCGTGGATGCAAGGCGGTTCGGCGGATCTACCAGCTGGGCTCGGTCGCTTCCGGCTGGTGACCATGGGCCGGTCGTTCCATTGGATGGACCGTGCGGAAGTCTTGGCGGCCCTGTCCGGCATGGTCGAGGAGAACGGCGCGATCGTGCTCGCCAACGACAGCTGTCTCGTACGCCCGACTACCACGTGGCAGCGAGCCATCGAAGAGGTTCAGTGCCGTTTCCTGCCGCCGGAACAGTGGTCGGGTAGGACGACGCCCGCCGAGGGCCAGGAGTCGCATGAAGACATCCTGGCTCGATCGTCCTTCCCGCGTGTGCACCGGGTGGTCCACGAATTCCAGCGTTCGTGGACGATCGAGCAGGCGATCGGGTACCTCTACTCCACCTCGTTGCCGCTGTACCGGCTTCTCGGTGACCGGCGGGCCGCTTTCGAACAGCTGGTCACCGACACATTGCTGGCGATCGACCCGGGCGGATGTTTCATCGAACCGGTGACCCTGGAAGTGCTGACCGCGACCAGGCGCTGAGGCGAGTGCGCACCGTGGGAAGCCGGCGTTCGGAGTGCGGTGCGCCGAGAGGTCAGCGGTTCGGAACGGTGTGCAGCGTTACCCCGCTCAGCCGCCCGGACTGTATCCGCGCGGTGAGATAGGTGTGTTCCGGTTGGCGGCGGCGGTCGGTGGGCGAGCCGGGATTGAGCAAGCGCAACCCGCTGTCCGCGACGCTGTCCCACGGAATGTGGCTGTGGCCGAAGACGAGTACGTCGGTATCCGGGAAGTCCCGGGCGCAGCGTTCCTCCCGGCCCTTCGCGGGTCCGGTTTCGTGCACCACCGCCAGCCGGAGTCCGTCGAGTTCGGCGCGGGCGACCTCGGGCAGCCGCGCACGCAGCTGCGGACCGTCATTGTTGCCGTAGACACCGACGAGGCGCGCGCTACGTGCCTCCAGGCGGTCCAGCAAGGCGGCCTCCACCCAGTCGCCCGCGTGCACGACCACGTCGGCGGCGTCGACCTCGCGCCAGAGCAACTCCGGCAGATCTCGCGCACGCTTGGGCACGTGCGTATCGGAGATGATGAGCAACCGCATGGTGACCGGTCTACCACGGTTGCGGCGGAGCGCCGATTGTCCCGGTCGTCCGGCTGACGACGTGGCAGATTGCTTGTGTGATATCTATCACACCACCTCGGGCCGTCCGGTCGAGATTGGACCTCCGGTCGTGGGTATGCCGGGCGTGACGGTGACGCAGTACAGCGCACCGGTGCGACAGTTTCCATCGCGTTGTCCGGGAGGGCTTGTGTCTTCGATGCTTTCGTTTCTCATGCTCATGCTGATGCTGCCGGGGATGGCGACCGTCGCTGCGTATGTGACGGTGGCGATCAGTGTGTGGCTCGAGGAGCGTCGCGACGCCGCCGACCCCGCGGTCCGGGTGGAAGCGCGCCGCTCGTAGACCGGGGCCGGTTCGAACTCAGGGCAGGTCTATCCGCGTCACCGGCGCAACCAGCGCGTTATCGCCCGGCGGCGAGGTGTGGCCTTCCAGTCGACACCGGTGGCGGTCGCGAAGGCGGCGGCGTCGGCGTAGGTGGTCGTCTTCGGATGATTCCGTGCCCATGTCGTGAAAAGGGCGGTGAAGTCACCCTCGCACGCGTGCACCAGCAGCGGAAAACGGCGTGCCACCTCGCCGGCGCGCTTGCGCAACAGTGCCTCCGCCGCGGCGCCGACGGCCTCGGCATCGAATCCGGGCGGCACCGTGGCTCCCGCGACGAGCGCACGCACCAGCGCTGCTTGCCGCTGGGCCAGCGTCGCGTGGTCAGGCGGCCGCGCCGCTCGGGACGCGGCGCTCACGCCAGTACCGCCCTGGCGCCCGCGGTGATCGGCGGGCGGTCGACGGCGGCCGCGATGGCGTCCAGTTCATCGAGCAATTCGGTCGCGAGCGGATAGTTGCCGTCGCGCTCCAGCATGATCGGCGCCGGACGATGCGCGGTGTATTCCGCCACGAGCGCGAGAACTTCGCCGGGAACCGGGTCGGTGTGGGTGTCGTGATAGCGGCCGCCGGATTCGTGACCGCCCGCGACGTGGCAATACGCCACGTGTTCGGCGGGCAGGCGAAGGAGCTCGGCGAGCGGGTCGCGACCGCGGTTGCGGGCGTTCGCGTAGACGTTCGCGAGATCGAGCAGCAGCCATACCCCGGTGCGTTCGACGAGTTCGGACAGGAATTCCGCTTCGGTGTATTCATCGTCGGGCCAGTCGAACAGCGTCGCGATGTTCTCCACCGCGAGCGGGACGTCGAGCGCCGCCTCGGTCCGGGCGATATTGCGGGTGAGTGCGTCCAGCGCTTCCCGGGTCCGCGGTACCGGTAGCAGGTGACCTGCCTCCAGGCCGCCCGCGCGTACGAAAGCGACGTGCTCGCTCACCAGCGGAGCCGCCACCGCCGCCGCGCAGGCCGCCAAATGCTCGACGCGATGGCCCGCGACCGGCTCCGCGCCGCCGAGCGACAGCGAGATGCCGTGCGGCACCACGGCGACGCCGCGCGCCCGCAGAGCGGCCAGTTCCTCGGGGACGGCGAGCTGCCCGGCGTGGCGGGGGTCCCGGGGTAACGACTCCGCGATGACCTCGCAGAATCCGAGCCCCGCCAAGGCGGCTATCACCCCGCAGATCTCGGGTCGCCAGCCGATACCGAGCGCGTCCGGTGGCAGCGGGCCGGGGCGCTCATCCACCGCAACCGCCGCAGCCGCCGCCACAGCCGCCGCCACATCCGCCTCCGTCCCCGCCACTGTCCCCGCCACTGTCCCCGCCGCTGTCGCCCCCGCCGTCCCCACCGCCCGACGCGCTCGGCGGCGCGACTGCCTGGGCAAGTCCGGGATCGAGCGCGACGAGCGCACCGATGCCGAAAACAGCTGCCGCGAGTGCCGCGCTCTCGGCGCCATAGGTCGCGTAGGAAGGCGAATTGCTCGGCCGCAGATACCGATTGTGCTCCGACGCGGCGTCCCGGGCACGCACACCCAGCGCGGTGAGCCGGGGCTTGCGCACCACCAACCAATAGCCGAGCGCCTGCGCGATCACCAGCACCACCAGCACCCCGACCGGGTTCCCGTGCGAGGCGCCCGCGATGATCCGCACCACGCCGAGCGCGCCGGTGACGAGAAGCGGCATGCCCGCGTCACGCAGACCGTGGCGCATGTCGGGCCCGGGGAAGTACCCGAGGTCGACCATCCTGGTGCGCAGCGCGTCGAGCGACCCGCCGACGATCGCGCCGACGGTCTTGCGCTGCCCCGCCGCCAGCCGGTCGTACACCGACACGGTGAACGGATCCAGCTGCCCACGCTCCTGCGCGGTGAGTGCGCGAACCGGCGCGGCGCCCGAATCGATCGCGTCGACGCCGCGCAACCGCGCCATCGCCGCGAGTACGGCGTTCTGGTCGCCGTACAGCATTCCCAGCTCGGGCGAAGTCAATTCCGCGCCCGGCGCGGCGATCGCGTCGGTTTCCGGATCCGCGCCCGTCGCCCGTGATCGCAGCCAGATCCCCACGAACAGGGCCACCAGCGCGAGCGGTATATAGACGGCGAGGAACTGCGGCCCGGAAATACCCCAGGTATCACCGGCCGCGACAAGTCCGTCCGAGCCCACCCCGATCACTTTCATCTCCCACCTCGGAATCGGTCCAACCTTGTCCAAGTATCGGGCCGCCGCGGCTCACACGCCACAGCGAATCGCCGTGGCGCGCATCGGCGGCGGTCGTGACCCCGACGGCCCGGCTCACTTCACGCGGCCGAGGCCGAGTTGCTCGGAGAGCATCAGGGCGATCTCGGTCTCCAGCCGATTCACCGTCAACGGATGACCGAGCACCTCTTCGGCCCTGCGTATCCGGTAGTGGACGGTGTTCTTGTGGACGTGCATGCGCGCCGCGGCGTCGGTGAGGCTGCCGCGAGCCTCCAGATACGTCTGCACCGTCTCGCGCAGACGAGCGGTGGTCTCGTCGTCGCGCATGAGATCGCCGAGCACCCGATGGACCCACGCTCTCGTGTCGGGCAGATGGTCGATCAGCAGGCTCGCCAGCGCCACCCGGGAGTGCACGGTCAGCGGACGACCGGGGTCGGCGAGCAACGCGAGGCCACGAGCGCGCTGGGCATCGCGGAAGGTTTGCCGGAATCCGGCCAGTCCGGGGCCTGGGTCGCCGATCGCGACGCGAATTCCCGGGCGGCGGCGCAGTTCTCGCTCGAGCAGGTCGGCATCCAGTGACGGTTTGCCGACCGACGATATCCACGCCCAGCAGTTCTGCTCGTCGACCAGGACCGTCAGCGGGTGTTTGCCGGTCGCGGTGGCGAGCATGGAGGTCCCGGCGCGCAGCAGTTCGATCGATGCCGCGCCGGGTTCGGGCACCCAGAGGACGGCGGCCATATGCCACCCCCGCAGCGAGGCGGACAACATCTCCTCCGCGGAGGCCACGTCGAGGTTCTCGGTGTCGAGCACCGCGCGGATCTGGGCCGCGCGGGTGGTGTCCGAGCGTGCGTCCCAGCGGCGTCGTTCGCTCTCGTAGATGTCGATGACACCTTCGATGACCTGGTCGATGTAGCTGTTGACCAGCACGGCGACCCGGCTGGTGGTCGCCAGGGCGAGATCGGCGGGTGTCTCGGCACGCCGCAGCGCGGCGATGGTCTGCTGCATGAACATGTGTTCGCCGAGGCGGTACGCGCGCAGCAGGGCCTCCAGGGACATCCCGTGCTGGGCGAACCGGCGAGCGTACTCGGCGGCGGCGGGCGGCACGGTGATGTCGTCGCGCGAGATGCTCAGCATGAGCATGTCGAGGATCGCGGTGAGGTTGGACGCGGTGCTGGCGATCATCAGCCGGCGCACTTCGTCGTCGTGGCGGAATTCCGGGATCACCTCGGCAAACATCGCGGTCATCTCGGCGGTCAGCCGGTCCAGATCGGCTTTGACGCGTCCGGCGACATCGCGGATGGTCGTGTCCACGTCAACGCTCATGCCGGGACCGTACCGGAACTGGTGCGGCGGCTCCGACGCATTCCGCTTTCTTTTGTGCCATCGGCACAAAGCCCGTCGAAAACTCTGGGATGCGGGCCCGTAGCCGGGTTCTCGCACCCGATCTAACTTGGATTGTAATCCCCGTCACCCCGAAGTAGGTGAGGACATAAGTGCAGCACGTTGTGGAAATTCCGGAGGTCAGGGCGACCTGGAATCCGTCCGGCCCCTGTATTGCGGACGACCGCGAGCAACTCGACAATCAGACTTTCGTGAAACGGGTACGTACGGCCGCAGCCGTCCTGTACGCGAATGGCGTTCGTGAAGGCGACGTCGTCGCGGTCGTATTGTCGAATCGACTCGAATTCGTCGTCATTCTTTTCGCGGCATGGCGGCTGGGTGCCGCGGTCAGCCCCGTGAAGCCGGATTCGACTATCGAGGAGGTGCGTTATCAGGTCGAGGACTGCCGGGCGAAGGTGGTCGTGACCGAAGGCGGACGCGAAGGTGCGACGCTGGATGTGACCGAGGTGGCCGGACCGGGCACCGAGGTCGCCGGGCCCGAATCGGCGCCGGTGGATCCGAGCGCCGCGGCGCTGATCATCTACACCAGTGGCACCACCGGGCAGCCGAAGGGCGTCGTGCTCGACCACGCCAATATCGCCGCCATGTGCGAGATGCTGGTCGGGGCACTGGCATTGAACGACACCGACCACAGTCTGCTGATCCTGCCGCTGTTCCACGTCAACGGGATCGTGGTGAGCGTCCTGTCGCCGCTGCTCGCCGGTGGCCGCGCCACGATCGCGGGCCGATTCTCGGCTTCGGCGTTCTTCGGCATCGTGGAACGTGTTCGCCCGACCTATTTTTCGGGCGTTCCCGCGATCTACGCGATGCTCGTCGCGCAGCCGGAGAGTTCGGCGCCGGACACGTCGTCGTTGCGCCGTGCGATCTGTGGAGCCGCGCCGATGCCCGCGGAACTGATCGCGCGGTTCGAAACGCGTTTCGGTGTTCCGATCGTCGAAGGCTACGGACTGTCCGAGGGTACCTGCGCGTCGACGCTGAATCCGCCCGGCGGGCCGCGGAAGCCGGGCACGGTCGGGCGGCCACTGCCAGGGCAGACCGTGGCGATCATGGATGCCGACGGTCGGGTCGTGCCCGCCGGGACGAGCGGGGAAGTGGTCATCCGGGGTGCGAACGTGATGCGAGGCTATCTCGGCCGACCCGAGGCGACCGCGCACACGGTGGTCGACGGCTGGCTGCATACCGGTGACGTCGGCTATTTCGACCCGGACGGATACCTGGTGCTGGTCGACCGGATCAAGGACATGATCATCCGGGGTGGCGAGAACATCTATCCCAAGGAGATCGAGAACGTCCTGCACGCCCATCCCGCCGTCCTGGAAGCCGCGGTGGTGGGGGCGCCCGATCCGGTCCTCGGCGAGGTACCGGTCGCGCATGTGGTGACGATGCCCGGCGCGCGGGTCGACGCCGCGGATCTCGTCGAGCACTGCCGGAGAACTCTTGCCCGCGCGAAGGTTCCGGTGTCGATCGAACTCGCCGAAGCGCTGCCCCGGAATCCGGTCGGCAAAATCGACAAACGAAAGCTCCGCGCGCTGGTCGTCGACGCGATCGCCACCACCACATAGAGAAAATCCGCTCGGCGGTGAGCGGAAACTCCCGTGATCCGAACCGCATTCGGCCGGGTCCTCGCATGCGCTTTATTCATCGGATAAGAAAGGTCCGAACAATGGGATTCAAAACAGCGGATTTCCCGCCCGTCGACGTGACGACGTTCCTCGATCAGCCGTTGCGGGAGCGGATGAGAACTTTGGCCCTGCATTGGGTCGAATTCGGTTTCGGCTCGCCGAGGATGATTCACACGATCTATCTGCTCAAGGTTCTGCTGGTCTCGGCGCTGGGCGGCGTCGCCGTGGCGACCTGGAGTTCCGGCGTCGGTCCGTTCTGGGATGTCGCGGCCTGGTGGAACGAGCCGATCGTCTACCAGAAGCTGGTGCTGTGGACCGTCTTGATCGAGGCGCTCGGCATCGCCGGGTCGTGGGGGCCGCTCGCGGGCAAGTTCAAGCCGATGACCGGCGGAATCATGTTCTACGCCCGCCCCGGCTCGATTCGCCTGCGGCCGTGGCGACGGGTGCCGTTCACCGGCGGTGACACCCGCACGGTGGCGGATGTGCTGCTGTACCTGGCGTTCCTCGGGACGCTCCTGGCGGCGATCGTGCTGCCCGGCGTGCCGAGCGCCTCGCTCAGCGCGGCGCTGCCGGACAACACCTCCGGCCTGGTGAATCCCGCGCTGCTCGTCGCTCCGATCGTGCTGTACGTGCTGTGCGGCTTGCGGGACAAGACGATCTTCTTGACCGCGCGTGGCGAGCAGTACCTGCCCGCACTGGTGTTCTTCGCGGTGCTGCCGTTCGTCGACATGATCATCGCCGCCAAGTTGCTGATCTGCGCGGTCTGGATCGGAGCGGGCGTGTCCAAGTTCGGGCAGCACTTCACCAACGTGGTACCGCCGATGATCTCCAACAGCCCGGGCGTGCCCGCGAAGTGGGTCAAGCGGCTGCACTACCGTGACTTCCCCAGGGACATCCGGCCGTCGAAGGTCGCCTCGTTCATGGCCCATGTCGGAGGCACGACCGTCGAGATCGTCACGCCGCTGGTGTTGCTGTTCTCCACCAACCACTGGCTGACCCTGGCCGGAGTGGTGCTGATGGTGGTCTTCCACGCGTTCATCACCTCGACGTTCCCGCTGGCGGTGCCGTTGGAGTGGAACGTCCTGTTCGCCTACCTGAGCATCTTCCTGTTCCTGGGCTTCCCCAACGGGGGCGGCTACGGTCTGGCCGACATCTCCTCGCCGTGGCTGGCCGTGGCGATCGTCGCGGCACTGGTGTTCTTCCCGATCCTCGGTAATCTGCGCCCCGATCTGGTGTCGTTCCTGCCGTCGATGCGCCAGTACGCGGGCAACTGGGCCTCGGCCCTGTGGGCCTTCGCGCCCGGTGCGGAGGAGAAGCTGAACACCATCGCGCACCGGCCCACCGTGAACCAGATCGACCAGCTGCGTGCGATGGGTTACCCGCCCGAGGTCGCGGAGATCACCATGCAACAGACCATCGCATGGCGCTCGATGCACAGCCAAGGCCGCGGCCTGTTCTCCCTGCTGTACACCCACATTCCCGATATCGATCGCTGGACCGTGCGGGAAGCGGAATTCGGCTGCAACTCGCTGATCGGGTTCAACTTCGGCGATGGTCACCTGCACAATCTGGACCTGATCGAGGCCGTGCAGTCCCGAGTGGGATTCGCTCCGGGAGAATGGATCGTGGTGTGGGTGGAATCGCAGCCGATCCACCGCGGCGTCCAGGAGTATCAGGTCATCGACGCGGCGCTCGGCGTCGTCGAACGCGGCACCTGGCGAGTGCGCGACGCGGTCGAGGCGCAGCCGTGGCTGCCCGACGGCCCGATCCCGCACGAGGTGACGTGGCGGCGCGCGGGCTACACCGTGCCGACGCCGCTGGAGGAATCGACTCGGGTGCTCGCGCCGCAGACGGTCGGCTGACGGTCGGCCACGAGGGATGGAGAGCGACATGAGCAGCGCAGTCGTGGTCGGCGGCGGCCCCAACGGTTTGGCCGCGGCCATCACCTTGGCCCGAGCCGGCCGGGACGTCACCGTGCTGGAGGCCGCCGACGAGATCGGGGGCGGCACTCGCACCGGTGAGGCGATCGTGCCGGGTCTGCTGCACGACCACTGCTCGGCCATCCACCCGATGGCGGTCGGCTCTCCTTTCCTGCGCGGTCTCGACCTGGAGCGCTACGGATTGACCTGGGCCTGGCCGGAGATCGACTGCGCCCATCCGCTCGACGACGGCACCGCGGGCGTGCTGCTGCGCTCGGTCGCGGAGACCGCGGCGGGGCTCGGCGGTGACGGCCGAGTGTGGCGACTGCTGTTCGAGCGGACGGCGGCGGGCTACGACCGGATGAGCTCCGACATCATGCGGCCACTGCTGCGCGTGCCGCGCCACCCGGTGCGGCTGGCGCGTTTCGGGATTCCCGCCCTGGTCCCGGCCACGCTGCTCGCCGGACTGTTCCGCACCGAGCAGGCGAGGGGGTTGTTCGGCGGCGTCGCCGCGCACGCCTTCCATCCGCTGCACCGGCCGCTCAGCGCGAGCATCGGCCTCGGCATCCTCACCGCGGGCCACGCCTACGGTTGGGCGGTCGCCGCGGGTGGATCGCAACGGATCACCGACGCCATGGCGGCGGCCCTCGGCGACCTCGGCGGAAAGATCGAAACGGGCGTGCGGGTGCGGTCGGTGTCCGATCTGCCGCCGGCGGAACTGACCATGTGGGACCTGTCGCCGACCGCGGTCGCGGAGATCCTCGGCGACCGCCTGCCGCCTCGAATCCGGAAGTCGTACCAAAAGTTTCGTTACGGCCCGGGTGCCTGCAAAGTCGACTTCGCGGTGCACGGCGGCGTGCCGTGGACGGCGGAGGCGGCGCGCCGGGCGGGGACGGTGCACCTCGGCGGCACGTTCGCCGAGATCGCCGCCACCGAACGCGAGATCCATCGCGGTCGCATGCCCGAACGGCCTTTCGTACTGGTCGGGCAGCAATATCTCGCCGATCCGCAACGTTCGGCGGGCGACATCCATCCGATCTGGGCATACGCCCATGTCCCGCACGGCTATCCCGGCGACGCCACGGCGGAGATCACCGCCCAGATCGAACGCTTCGCCCCCGGTTTTCGCGACCGCATAGTCGGAACCAGCGTGCGCAGCGCGGTGGAATTCGCCGAATACAACCCCAACTATGTGGGCGGCAACATCATGACCGGCGCGAAGGACATCACACAGCGGGACTGCCCTCGGTTTGGTTGACTCCTGACCTGTGAGGATTGCTCCTCGCTGGAAGGATGTCCCCCATGCCGAAGCCGTATCCCGAAGAGTTCCGCCGCGATGTCGTCGCGGTCGCCCGCAAGGGCGAGATCTCGTTGACGCAGGTCGCGAGAGACTTC